>DATMXS010000023.1:0-4728 GCA_035561355.1 Bryobacteraceae bacterium
AGCTTCCAGAGCCTGTGCGTGGCGACCAGCGCCGCGATGACCAGAACGGCCGAGTAGGCAGTCTCCTTGTTCAAGACGGCGGCGGTGAAACTGAGCAGGCAGATGCTCGCATGACCGAGTCGCACGCCCTCGGCGCGCCAGAATTGGAGGAAGAAGATCAGGGCCAGGCAGGTGAATGTCGTGGCGAGCAGATCGAAGCGGGCGGCGGGCCACACAACAGCCTCGAAATGGATCGACGCCACGCCGAAAACGAGCGCGGCCAAGCGGCCAGCCGGCCGTGCCATCCCGAGCCGGACCGCCAGCACACCCACCAGCCCGGCGTTCAGCATGTGCAACGCGATGCCCTGGAAATGATAGCCCCACAATTGGTCGCCAAACAGCCGGTAGTCGGCCCAGAGCGAAATGAATGTCAGGGGCCGGTACATCCCGTCCGGCTGGGGCGTCACGAACAAGCGGCCGAAAGCGGCGAGCGACGTGAGGCTTGCGCTGATGTGCCGATGGGTCCAATCGTAATGCTGGAAGTTCACCTGGAGCGAAGGGAGATACACGGCCCCCGCCATGGCCGTGAGCAGGAGCGCGAACTGGAGCGTGGTCAAACGGCCGAGCGCTGGGAGCGTGCGCAACCGCACCGGAAACGTGAAAACGCACCGGCGCAGGAACAACAGCCAGAGAACGAAGCCGCCGCTCAAAAGCAGCAAAGGCTTATAGACGGTTTGAGCCGGGAACTTCAGACCGCTGATTCGCACGACGGAATCGCCTGGCGCGAAGACGGCGAGGACGTTGATCGCCAGGAGAATCAGGATGCCGGGCCCAAACCAGGGCAAGCGCCCTCTCCAGCCGGCCGGCTTACTCTGCTGCTGCTCTGAATGGACAGTAATCGAGCTCAATGGCTTCTGGATTCCAAGCCAGTATAGCGGGACAGGAGCGTGAGATGCCCTTGCAACCTGTGTATAGATCGTTACGACAGTAAGGATGGGAGTAGCTGACCTTTAGAGCCTGGACGCGAACCGGGGCGTTCCTGCAAGGGTGAAGCCACGAGGAACTCGCTCGTAGCTCCTCGCTCCTGTTTTTCCTGGCCTGCCGGACTATAAGCCGGTTCCTGTACCCTTGCGGGCGGCAGTCATTCCTCTAGGCCGGACATCGCTGCCCGGCTCCAGCGACCTACCCGGGAGTTTAACGGAGCGGGCCACTCCTTCTCCCCTATTTGGTCTTGCTCCGCGTGGGGTTTACCCTGCCATCCGAATTACTCCGGACGCGGTGCGCTCTTACCGCACCTTTTCACCCTTACCCCTTTCGGGGCGGTATATTTTCTGTGGCACTTGCCGTAAACGCGGCTTAAACCGCGCCCCCCGGCCGTTAGCCGGCACGCTGCCCTGTGGAGACCGGACTTTCCTCCCCGGCGAACCGGGGCGACTGCCCATCCGGCAGGCTCGTACCATTCTACCTGTTATTTGCTTGAAATCATTGCATTGAGCTCTCGCTCGCCGCTATTCTGTACAGGTTAGTCTTAAACTAATTTCACTTCGCAATCGCTCACCCCCCGGAGATCTTTGCATGTTCGCGAATTTAAGACTTGCATGTCTGGTATTGGCATGCTCGACACTACTGCCCGGTCAGGGCCTGAATTCAACGGCCCATAAGGAGGACTGGGAGGAGATCAACTTCGAGTTCGACTCCTCCATCCTGTCCGACGGGTATCCCAGCTTGCTCCGCCTTGCGGAGCTGCTCCAGAAGAATCCCGATTACAAAATGACGCTCGAGGGCAATACCGACGTCATTGGTTCGGTTCGATATAACGAGAAGCTCTCGCAGGCACGTGGCGAGACGGTGAAAGCGTTTCTCGTGAAGTACGGCGCGCGCGACGCGCAGATCAGCGTCGTCCCCCGCGGCAAGACCGCACCGAAGGCGCCAAACAACAGCAAGGAAGGCCGGTTCATCAACCGGCGTGTGACCATGGTGCTACGCGACGGCGCCGGCAATATCGTGAGCGCGGGAGGCGTCGGCGAAGCGATCCGCTCGATGCCGGCCGAGAAAGCCGCCAAGTGCTGTGAAGAGGTGCTGAAGCGCCTGGACCGCCTGGAGGAACTCCTCGCCGGACTGAAGGGCCTCCAGACCGAAAACGACCGGCTGCGGCAGGACCTGGACGCGTTGAAGTCCTCGCAGGGCGCGATTGCCAAGCAGATCGAGGCATTGCCGCGCCCGCCGGAGCGCGCCGAGCTCCAGCAGATGATGACTACCACGGCGGATGAGGCTGTCGAGAAGGCGAAGCCCAGCCGGTTCTCATTGCTCGGCTTGAACGCCGGCCCGACGCTGAGCGGCGGTCCGATGGATCGCTTTGGCGGTGGGAACATCACCTTCACGGGCAAGGGCCGCTACTTCGCCCCGTTCGGCAAGACGCAGATGTCGGCGGTCCAGGCGGAGGGCGAGTATATGTATTACCGCGACCGCCAGGAAGGGCAGTTCGACATCGGCCTGGTGAACCGCTACAAGAGCTTCCAACTCGGCCTGTTCAACTCAGTGAAGCACGTGGGGTTGACGGAAATCGGCGGCGGCACGCTCGCTCAGGGCGCAATGACCGCAGATGTCCTGTTCTCGCGCGGGCGCTTCGGGTTCTTCGGAACCAAGGGCTACCTGGACAACCGCGTGATCAGCCGTACCCAAATGGGCCTCAGCGGCAACCTCGTTCTCGAGAATTACCTGAAGATCGTGGATCAGGTCGGCGCCAGCACGACTGTGGGCGTCTGGGATGACGCTTACTTCGACGCCAATTTCGGCGCGCTCTTCCGCAGGGGCGGCTCCAACCGTCCGGGCGGCATGTTCCGGCTGGTGCAGCCGCTCAACCGGCAGATTGCATTCACGGTGGAAGCGGGCCTGAACGAAACCATGGTCGGTCCGAAGAACACGGGCCGGGTGGTGTTCGGCATTCAGTTCGGCAACTGGCTGCGCCCAAAGGAGTACGCTGCAGTGGCGCACCCGGTACCTGTGGACATCCCGCGGCTGCGGTATGAGCTGCTGTCGCGCACTGTGCGCACGGGCAACGCTCCTCCAGTGGCGGATGCCGGACCGGACCAGGTCGGCGTTGCGGCGGGCACGGTGATGCTCGATGCGTCGGGTTCCAACGATCCGGATGGCGACGCGATCACGTTCACGTGGTCACAGGTGTCGGGTCCGTCGGTGGCGCTCTCTGCCGCAAACGCGGCGCAGACCTCATTCACCGCGGCGGAAGGGAACGTCTACACCTTCCGTGTGACCGTGCGGGATTCGGAAGGCGCGCAGGCGAACGACACGGTTACCGTGACGGCGCAGGCGGCCACTCCTCTGCGGGTACTGCTGTTCAACGCGACTCCGGCCTCGGTGACCGCGGGCCAGCAGGCCACGCTGAACTGGCAGGTGCAGAACGCTGAATCCGTGGAGATCAGCGGATTGGGAGAAGTGAATCCGCAGGGTGGCTCGGTGGCCGTAGTCCCCGCCCAGACCACCACCTATACGCTGACGGCTAAGGGCCGGAAGGGCGAACAGCGCACTTCGACCACGACCGTGACCGTGACCCAGGCGGCAGTGAACGCGCCGGTGGTGATCGAATTCACGGCGAGCCCGACGGAAATCGCAGTCGGCGAGTCCTCAACCCTGCGGTGGGATGTTCAGGGCGCGACGGAGGTAACGATCAGCGGCTTCGGTAGGGTGAACGCTCGCGGTATGCGTACGGTTTCGCCTTCTGAAACCACTACGTACACGCTGACGGGGCGGAACGCGGGCGGCGAGATCACGGGAAGCGCGTTGGTTCGCGTGCTCCCGCCGGTTCGGATTGTGAGCTTCACGGCGGACAAGACGACCGCGAATGTGGGCGAGACCGTCACGCTGACCTGGAGAACGGAGAACGCGACCAACGCTTCGCTGTCCGATATCCCGGTATCCGCGAGCGGCTCGCGCACGTTCACAATGACGGCCCCGGGACCGGTCACGTACTATCTCGTAGCCGGAGGCGTCCGGACGCGCGCTACGGCGCAGGTGACCGTGACGGCGGTGCGGCCGTAGCTAGGCGCCCACCCAGCGATAGATAGCAAAAAGGGCCGGCTCCCTGAATGGGATCGCCGGCCCTTGTTAATTCCATGCTGCCATCCGGCCGTTGTAAGGCGGACGCCCTCGTCCGCGAACCGGCTCCCCAGCCGGTTCAGCCGGGCGCAAGCCCGGCCGGGCCGCGTGCCAGCCTACACTAACTCCATTCCCGCAAACATATAGCCCACTTCAAATGCCGCCGTTTCCGGCGCGTCCGATCCGTGCGCGGCATTCCGGCTGATGCTCGCGCCGAAGCGCTTGCGGATGTGCCTTCGGCGGCGTTCGCCGGGTTCGTGGCGCCCATCACTTCGCGCCACTTGGCGATTGCACCCTCGCGCTCCAGCGCCATCACGATTACAGGCCCTTCGGTCATGAACTCCACCAGGCCCTCGAAGAACGGCTTGCCGCGATGCACCGCGTAGAAGCCCTCGGCCTGCCCCCTGGTGAGCCGGATCATCTTCATGGCCGCGATGCGGAATCCGGCCTGCCCGATGGCGGCGAGTATCTCGCCCGTATGCCCTTCGGCGACGGCGTCCGGTTTGATGATTCCTAACGTGCGTTCCATGCTGACTATTTCAGTACCCCCTGAATCTTCTCTCCGATGTCCGCAGGCGAAGCGCAGACCGTGACTCCGGCCGCCTCGAGTGCGGCGATCTTATCTGCCGCCTTGCC
>DATMXS010000024.1:0-9189 GCA_035561355.1 Bryobacteraceae bacterium
GCTTCATGCCGAGTATGCCGATGCGGTGTTTGCGCGCCACCGGGAGCACCTTCTGCGTGAAGCTGTCGTAGTGCGCGTCGAAGAGATTAAGCGGCATCTGGACCGTATCGAACGTGAAGCCCCGGCCGAGACCCGTCTGGATCATCTTCAGGTGAATCTCGGGATCCTTGTGGCCGGTGAAGCCGATGTAGCGCACCTTGCCGGCCTTCTGCGCGGCAAGCATCGCCTCCATCGCACCGTTTTTGTCGAAGACGCGGTCCGGGTCGTTCGGGCGGATCATCTCGTGAAACTGCATAAGATCCACCGTTTCGGTCTGGAGCCGCTTCAGCGATTCGTCGATCTGCTTCGCGGCCGAGGCGCGCGTCTGGCCGTCAATCTTCGACATCAGGAACACGCGCTTGCGATAACCGTCTCGAAGCGCCTTTCCCATGCGGCGTTCGCTCTCGCCATCGTGATAGTCCCAGCAGTTGTCCATGAAGTTGATGCCCTGATCGATGGCCGACCGGATCAGCCGTAGGGACTCCTGCTCGCCTTTGGGAGTTCCGATATGAAAACCACCGAGACCGATGGCGGACACCTTCTCACCGGTCCGGCCCAGATTGCGGTATGGAATGCCGTTCTGCTTCTCGCCGGACTGCGCGGCCGAAGCGGCCAATCCGGCAGCCATGCTCCCCAGAAAAGCGCGTCGTGATGCGCCCATAGGCCCCCCTTTACGGACCATGGTCGCGCAAACAGGCGACCAGGCTCAAGAGACCCTGCGGTCCTTTCCCTGCCAATAGCGCTCACGAAGATCGAGCTTACGGATCTTGCCGGTGCCGGTCTTGGGCAGCGGTTCATCCACAATCTCGATGATGCGAGGCAGCTTGAAACGCGCGATCTGTTGAGCCGCGTGCTCCTCGATCGCCTCGCGGGTTAGCCCCGAGCCCGGGCGGCGGACCACGATTGCAGCGGGGACCTCGCCCCATTTCTCGTCCGGCGCCGAGACGACGGCGCACTCGATAACATCGTCATGGCTTACGATGGCGCGCTCGACCTCGAGCGAGGAGATGTTTTCGCCACCCGAGACGATGATGTCCTTCTTGCGGTCCACGATATGAATGTAGCCTTCGGTGTCCCAGACGGCCATGTCGCCCGTGTGCAGCCATCCGTTCTCGACGGAGACCCTGGTTGCCTCGGCATCCTTGTAATAGGCGTCCATCACCTGGTCGCCGCGGACGACTATTTCGCCCATGGTCTTCATGTCGCGGGCCACGTCCGCTAAGCGGTGGTCCACGACGCGGACTTCCACGCCGGGTACCGGCAACCCTGCCATGGCCTGGCGGTTCCACCTCTCGGCATCCGAAGCGAGCCGCATCCCGGCTTTGATCCGCCCGGTGGAGATGACGGGAGAGGTTTCGGTAAGCCCATATCCGGCCACAACCCGGCAGCCGAAAGCCTTTTCCATTTTCTCGATGAGTCGCGGAGACGATGCGGCGCCGCCGATGTGAATGAGGCGCAGGCTCGACACGTCATGCTCACGCAGGTTGGGAACCTGCAGCAGAGCTCCGGCCATGGTGGGCACGAGCGACATGTCCGTCGCTCGGTGCTGCTCGATCAACTTGAGGGCCGTGATGGGCTCGAAGCGGCGCACCATCACCTGCTTAGCGCCGAGCAGAGTGGCGATTTGCGGGCGTCCCCATCCGTTTGCATGAAAGAGCGGGATGGTGTGAAGTTCTACTGTGGAATCATCCATTGCGAGGCACGCCGCAACATTGAGGGCGTGCAGGGCAATGGTCCGGTGGGAGAGCTCGACACCCTTGGGCAGTCCCGTGCTGCCGCTCGTGTAAAACAACTCTGCGGTGGCGTTCTCGTCGAAGGTCATTACGTCCGCGCGTTCCGGCCGGCCCTCATGAAGAAGCTCCTCATAGGACAGATCGGCGCCGGCCGCGTCCCCGATACCCACGGTCTTTTCGATGGACGGGCAGGCGGGACGGAACTTCTCCACGAGCGGAGCGAAGTCGCCCTCGTACATCAGGACGCGCGCTCCCGAGTGGTTCAGGATGGCGCGCAGTTCCGCCGGGGCGAGGCGGACATTCAGAGGCATCACGACGGCGCGGGCCTGGAGGACGCCGAAATAGCCCTCCAGCAACTGATGGTTGTTAAAGCTGAGATAGGCGACGCGGTCGCCCGGTTCGACTCCGAGGCATTCGAGAGCGGTTGCCAGGCGCTGGCAGCGCTCACCGAATTCGGAGTAGGTGTAAGTTTGCTCGCCGGAAACGATAGCTGCTTTGTTTCCGTACAAATCCATGGCGCGGTGCAGGAAACGCACGGGGGTCAGCGGAACAATCATGGCGAGTCTCCCAGATGCTCTCAGTGTATCCCGAGTTGCTTGCTCAGAAGTCGATGGAGGCGAGGACTTCAGAAGGTCTTTTGTCGAACGCCTGGCAAATTGCGAGGAAACTCTCGATGCTCGGGAGATGCGCGCCGCGCTCGATTGAGCTGATCTGGGAAACGCTCAGTTTGGCCGCGGAAGCGAGGTCTTTGAGCGACCACTTGCGGTCTACCCGTAACATCTTGATACGGTGCCCAAGGCGCTCGCGAAGGCGATCCTGAGGAGTCCGGCCAAGGCCGTACGAATCGATCGCATTGCGAAGGGTTTGGCGGAGTTGCGCGAGGGAGAACGGCTTGGCGAGGTAATCGAACGCCTTCAGCTTGAAGGTGGCGCGCATGTCCTCGAGCGAAGGGTATCCGGTGATGATAATGACGCACACGCCGGGATGCTTGGCCTGGAGTTGCTCGATGACGTGCTCGCCTCGGAACTCGCCCATCTTCATGTCGAGCAGGATGATGTCGGGACTCCGGCGGTCCAGGTCCACGTACAGGTCATCGGGATGGGAAAAGGCGCGGACGGTGTAGATCGGTTCGTCCTTCAGGCAGTCTTCGAGGTAGTTCAGGAAATCGAGGTCATCGTCGAGAATTGCGATGTCCACCGCGGGCGCCGCGGTATCGGCGATCTTCATGCCGCGCCTCGCGCCGGCGCTGAGGCGGCAGGCAGGCGAACCGTAAGGCAGGCGCCGCCGCCCGGCCTGTTCGCCGCGCTGATGGTCCCGCCGTGCTGTTCCACGATAGCTTCCGCAACGGCGAGCCCGAGTCCGGTGCCCCGCGCGTCCAGCCGCGTCGTCACAAAAGCCTCAAAAACATGCGGCAGCACGTCAGCGGGAATACCGGGACCGTCATCTTCGACCATTAAGTCCACCCAGTCGCGCCCGCCGTCCCGGAAACGGCGAGCTGTTACCACGATCATACCCGAACCGGGCGCCGCGAGCAGTGCGTTCCGGAGTAAGTTGACAAGTACCTGGATTAGGCGATCTGGATTTCCGGTTACTAACTCGCCGGAATCGACTGAATTCGTGAACCGGACGGCGGAGGACTTATCCTCGAGCGCGAGGAGGTCCCAAGCCTCCTCCACGACGTCCCGGATGCAAACAGTCTGCGTGCGCTCCGGCCGGGGGCGGGCGAAGTCGAGCAGGGTGTCGCTGATCTTGCGGAGGCGGGTTGACACCCGCAGCATCCGGGCGAGCCGCTGCTGCGCCGCTTCGTCGGGCACCGTCTCCATGAGTCTCTCGACGGAACCGTGCAGCACGGCGAGCGGGGAGTTCAACTCGTGCGCGACGCTCGCACTCAGCAGGCCGAGGCTGGCAAGGCGGTCCTGATCTGCGAGGTTCTGACGCGCGGTCTCGAGGCGCTCGAGCGCCTGGGCGAGTTCCTTCTCGTGCTGCCGGAGCGAGGCGATCGTCGCATTCCGTGAGCGCATGATGTGCCCGATCTCATCACCGGGAATAAGCCCCTCCGGTATCAGTTCGTTTTCGTGATCGCCGCGTTGAGTGGCGGCGTCGGCATCGAGCATGAGACGCAGCGGCCGGTATACGTAGAGGGGTAGGATCACCAGTTCAAGCGCCAGCACCGCGCCGGCGTAGATCGCAGCCAGCGCGAGCAGGAGGGCCAGGCGCCGCGAGGCGGGCGGGTGCACGGCGATGAATACCGCACCGGCAAGTATGAGAAAGAAAAGGTTGTGCAGGATCATCAGCTTCGGCCGGACCTTGAGGTCGCCGAACGCCTTGCGGAGGCCCCGAAGGGGTCGAGAATCCTGCGACCTATCTGCCGGCGCCGCATCAACATTACTGTACGGCAAGAACGATTACTCCCTTTCAGGAATGATTTCTGTTTGGCTACACTAATAGATGACGCGGGGTACTGGGATGAATCCGATATTTGCTAAGTCTGCGGACAGGTATTTTCGGATCGTTTTAATGTGCGTTTTAGCCGGGGGCGCCATCGCCACAGCTCTCGGGATGTACCTGCTGCACCCCCAACGGCTTGAGACGGGATACACGCCCCGCCAGCCGGTTGCCTACAGCCATAAGCTCCACGCCGGAAACCTTGGCATGGACTGCCGCTACTGCCACACCGCGGTCGAGACTGCCGCGCATGCAAACATCCCGGCTACGGAGACCTGCATGAATTGCCACAAGACTGTCAGGAAGGACAGCGCGCTCTTGCAGGAAGTCCGTGACAGCTATTCGAGCGGTCAGCCGATCCCCTGGGTGCGGGTCCACAAGCTCCCGGACTATGTCTACTTCAATCATTCCGCCCACCTGAATGCGGGCGTAAGCTGCGCGAGCTGCCACGGCCGCGTGGACCAGATGGTGGAGGTGAAGCAGGTACAGCCCTTGACGATGGCATGGTGCCTGGAATGCCATCGCGATCCCGCGCCGCACATCCGCCCCAAGGAACTGGTGACCCGCCTGGACTGGAAGCCAAGCGGAGACCCCAGGATCATCGGCGCGGAACTCGTTCAGAAGCTCAAGATCAATCCCCCGACGAACTGTTCAGGTTGCCACAGATAGCCCCATGAAGACCACCGGCAGGAAGTACTGGCGCAGTCTGGATGAGATCGCGGAGCGGCCGCAGTTCCGCGAGTGGCTACACCGCGAGTTTCCCGAAAGCGCGTCCGAGATGCTCGACGGCGGCTCCCGGCGCACGCTGTTGAAGTTGATGGCAGCCTCGTTCGGCCTGGCAGGACTCACGGCCTGCTCGCGGCCGGTCGAGCGCATCATGCCTTCGGCCAAGGGCCAGGAGAACTACGTGCCCGGGCGGGCGCTGTTCTACTCGACGGCAATGGCGCTGGGCGGATCTGCCACCGGCCTGCTGGTGGAGGCGCACGAGGGGCGGCCCACGAAGGTGGAAGGCAATCCGAGCCACCCGTACTCGCGTGGCGCGGCATCGGCGTTTGCGCAGGCATCGGTACTGGGGCTCTACGATCCCGATCGCTCGCGGGTGGTTACCCGAGGCGGTACGACTTCGAGCTGGGAGGAGTTCTCCTCCTGGGTCGGCGCGAGGTTCGCTGCGTTCGGTGACGGCGCAAAGCTGCGTTTCCTGAGCGAGCCCGTGAACTCGCCTTCTCTCGAGGCGGTGCGTAAACATGCGCTCTCCCGCTTCCCGAATGCGCGATGGGTGGAGTACGAGCCGCTTTCGAACGAGGAGGGGCTCGCGGGGACGGACCTGGCATTCGGGCGGCGGCTTCAACCGCTTTACCGGTTCGACCGGGCTGACGTGATCCTCTCGCTGGACTCCGATTTCCTTGGGCTGGATGCTCCGGCCGTCACCTGGATCAACGACTTTTCGAAGCGGCGGAGCGCGGAGTCGGGGCAGGGCGGTATGAACCGCCTGTACGTTGCGGAGAGCCAGTTTTCGGTGACGGGCGGCGCGGCGGATCACCGCAAACGGATGCGGGTCGGGCAGGTTCGGGAATTCGCAATCGAGATTGCGCGCGAGTTGGGCTTGATGCCGGCTGGCCTGCGCGTGCTGAACGGGAACGGCGAGCAGAAATTCTCAGCCGCCGTGGCGCGGGACCTGAAGAAGAGTGCGGGGCGGTCTCTGGTGATCGCCGGTCCGAGGCAGCCCGCGGCGGTACACGCGCTGGCTGCCTGGATCAATGAGGCGCTCGGGAACACCGGCAAGACCGTGACGTATGTCGAGACTGCCGCGACGCCGCAGTTGAGCGCGATACGCGAACTCGCCGGCGAGCTGAATGCGGGCGCGGTGGATACGCTGATCGTGCTCGGCGGGAACCCGGTGTACGACGCTCCGGCGGACCTGAACTTTGGCGCTGCAATGAAGAAGGCGGCTCACACGGTTCACCTCGGGACAGAGCGCAATGAGACGGCGGTACTCGCGGGCTGGCACCTTCCCGAAGCGCACTATCTGGAAGCCTGGGGCGACGCACGCGCGCTGGACGGCACTGTCACGATTCAGCAGCCTCTCATCGAACCGCTGTTCGGAGGCCGGGCCGCGACGGAAGTTCTGGCCCTGATGACGGGTTACAAAGACCAGCGGGCATACGACATCGTGCGCGGGTTGTGGGCCACGGGCGGGGAAGAGCAGTGGCGCAAGCACCTGTACGAGGGCGTGGTGCCCGGGACGGCGCGACCTGAGGTTGCGGCTCGCGTGGATGCCGGTCGCGTGAAGGCCGCGGTCGCCGGGACGCAGCAGGCCGGGGGCGGCATCGAAGTTTCGTTTTACCCGAGCGCGTCCACTTACGACGGCCGTTTCGCGAACAACGGGTGGATGCAGGAAGCGCCGCACCCGATGACGAAGGTCACCTGGGACAACGCGGCCATGATGAGTCCCGCGACCGCGCGCAAGCTCGGCGTGGCGAATGAGGACGTGGTCGCTCTCTCGCACGGCGGGCGGACGATCGAGGCGCCGGTGTTCGTGCAGCCTGGACACGCGGATGACGCGATATCGATTGCACTCGGCTACGGGCGCCGCGAGTGCGGCAGGGTCGGGAAGGGCGTCGGGCACGATGCATATCCGCTGCGGACTGCGGCGAATTTCTGGTCCGCGCCGGGCGCGAGGTTGAAGAAGACCGGCCGGCGCTACATGCTGGCAACCACGCAGGAGCACCACTCGATGGAGGGCCGCGACATCGTGCGCGAGGCCTCCATCGCGGACTTCAGCAAGAACCCTAAAGTCCTCGAGAAGCACGGCGAGCTGAAGCTGTTCTCGCTCTACGGCGAGCACGATTACTCCAAGGGCAATCAGTGGGGCATGGCGATCGATTTGAACGCGTGCATCGGGTGTAACGCGTGCCTCGTGGCGTGCCAAGCGGAGAACAACATTCCGATCGTCGGCAAGGAGCAGGTGGCGCGCGGCCGCGAGATGCACTGGATCCGCATGGATCGCTACTACACCGGGTCCGAGGACGATCCGCAAGCTGTCACGCAGCCGATGGCGTGCCAGCAGTGCGAGAACGCGCCGTGTGAAGCGGTGTGCCCGGTCGCGGCCACATCGCACAGTCCGGAAGGGCTGAACGACATGGCGTACAACCGCTGCGTCGGAACGCGCTACTGCGCGAACAACTGTCCGTACAAGGTGCGGCGCTTCAACTTCCTCGACTGGCACAAGGACAACGCCGAGCCAGTGAAGATGGTGAACAACCCGGACGTCAGCGTGCGCATGCGCGGCGTCATGGAAAAGTGCACCTACTGCGTGCAGCGCATCCAGGAAATCAAGATCCGGGCGAAGGGCGAAGGACGGCGCGAACTGCGCGACGGTGAAGTGAAAACCGCGTGCCAGCAGACCTGCCCGGCGGAGGCGATCGTTTTCGGGAACATCAATGACCCGAACAGCCGCGTCTCGCAGTTACGCAAGAGCGAGCGGAACTATTCGCTGCTCGAAGAGCTGAACACCAAACCGCGCACGACGTACCTTGCGAAGCTGCGCAATCCCAATCCGGAGCTGGCCTGATGGCTGACATCGCGATCCGTCACGAATTGAACCCGCCCTTGGTTCTGGGCGCCCCGACCTATCACGACGTCACCGAGAAGGTTTCCGGCATCGTCGAGCGGAAGATGCCGCGGGCGTGGAACGTCGCCTTCGCGATCACGTCATCGATCACGCTGATGCTGCTCGGCACGCTGACGTATCTGGCGCTCACCGGCATCGGTGTGTGGGGAAATAACTCGCCTGTCGGGTGGGCGTGGGACATCACGAATTTCGTCTTCTGGATCGGCATCGGGCACGCGGGTACCCTGATCTCCGCGATCCTGTTCCTGTTCCGGCAGCGCTGGCGCACTTCGATTAACCGTTTTGCCGAAGCGATGACGCTGTTCGCCGTCGCGTGCGCGGCGATCTTTCCGCTGTTTCACACGGGGCGGCCCTGGCGCGCGGCTTACTGGCTGTTCCCGATCCCCAATCCGTCGCTCGATTTGTGGCAGAACTTTCGCAGCCCGCTGATGTGGGACGTGTTCGCCGTGAGCACGTACGGAACGGTATCGGCGATGTTCTGGTACGTCGGCCTGGTGCCGGACCTCGCGACTCTGCGCGACCGCGCAACCTCGAAGGTCAGGCGTATAGCTTTCGGCGTCCTGAGCCTGGGTTGGCGCGGATCGGCGCGGCACTGGAAGCACTACGAGATGGCTTACCTGCTGCTGGCGGGCCTTTCGACGCCGCTGGTGCTCTCGGTGCACACGATCGTGAGTTTCGACTTCGCGGTCTCCGTGGTGCCTGGCTGGCACACAACGATTTTCCCGCCCTACTTCGTGGCGGGTGCGATCTTCTCCGGGTTCGCGATGGTGGTGACGCTGATGCTCATCGCGCGACAGTGGTTCGGGCTGCAGCAGTTCGTGACGCTGAAGCACCTGGAAAACATGAACAAGGTGATTCTGGCGACCGGCATGATCGTCGGCTTCGCCTATGGGACCGAGTTCTTCATGGCGTGGTACAGCGGCAACAAGTTCGAGCAGTACGTGTTCATCAATCGCGCGATGGGTCCGTACTGGTGGGCGTACTGGACGATGATCTGCTGCAACGTGCTTGCGCCGCAGGTGTTCTGGTTCGAGCGGTTCCGCCGCAGCATTCCGGTGATGTTCGTGGTCTCGATCCTGGTGAATATCGGAATGTGGTTCGAGCGGTTCGTGATCACCGTCACGTCGCTGCACCGGGACTTCCTGCCCTCGAGCTGGGCGTACTTCAAGCCGACCATCATCGACGTGATGACGTTCACCGGCAGCTTCGGGCTGTTCCTGACGTTGTTCCTACTGTTCGTCCGCTTCCTGCCGATGATCGCGATCTCGGAAGTGAAGGGCATGATTGCCGCCGAGAAGGGACACTGATATGAGTCATTTGGGGGACGGAGTCAGCCATTCC
>DATMXS010000025.1:0-9738 GCA_035561355.1 Bryobacteraceae bacterium
AATGAAGAAGCCGTCGCCCGCGCGATCGCCGCGTGTCCGGTGCCAGTGGTCTCCGCCGTCGGACATGAGACGGATTTCACCATCGCCGATTTCGTAGCCGATCTGAGAGCGCCCACACCATCCGCCGCAGCCGAACTGGTCGTCTCAACGCGGGAGCAGATCGAGGAGCAGATCGAGACCGCCTCGGTGAAACTGGGCCAATTGCTGCGGTACAGGCTGCTCCAGTCCCGGCGCAGGCTGCACGATCGGGGAATCGACCGGGCAGAGGCGTTGCTCCAGTGGGAAATCGGACGCGGTTTCCAGCGCGTGGACGATCTCGACTACAGATTGCGCCACGCGTTCCGGGAACGCCTGGACGTTGGACGCCGGCGCGTACTGGAGGCCGAGAGCGCGCTGCAGGCGATGGACCTGCGCGTACGCTTCTCACGGACGCACCGCAGGCTCGAAGCCGCGGAAGCCGCCGCAGCCCGCCTGCTGCGGGAACGGCTCGTGCAGAAGCGCGCGCGGTTCGACCGCCTCTCCGCCCAACTGGAGCAACTGAGTCCGCTGAAGGTGCTGGAGCGCGGCTACGCGATCGTGCAGGGCGAGGCGGGGACTGTCATCAAGGACGCCGCCGAGGCGCCTCCGCCCGCGTCGATCCGAATACGGCTGGCCCGCGGAGGCCTGAAAGCGGTCGTGACCGACAACAAGCCTGCATGACGGCCTCCTACGGCCTCAGCGCCTCCACTTTCGACTTCAACGCCCGCTCCCAGGACCCGTACATCGGGTTCGGCAGCATGAACCAGCGTTCGCCCCACTAGTCCTCGTACGCGCTCACGGCGGCAGCGCGCCCTTCTACCGTCAGCCGGTCCTTCGGCAAGCTGACGAAGTCGCCCAAGTCGTCGCCCACGAGCAAGAGAATCCTGTGCGTCCGCGCGACGGATTCGCGCCTGGGGCTCTTGTCGCTGACTTCGCCCTTGCACATGAGCCGACCGGGCTCCAGCGGCACATTCAGCGCCCTCAGCACGCGTACGGTCGGGTCGGAAGCGTCGTCGGCCTTGCACACGCGGTTGGTGACGTAGAACAGCGCCACTCCCGCCGCACGCGCGTTGGTCAGGAAGCGGACCGCCGCGGGCACAGTGCCCGCGCGCGCTTCGGCCACCCACCTGGACCACGTGACGTCGGAGAATGGCGCATTCGCCCGGAGCATCGCGACCTCATACGCACTGTTGTCGAGCACCGTCTCGTCAAGGTCCAGGATAACCGCCGGAGGAAGTTCCGCGAACGCGCCGGTCTGCTCGATCGCCGCAGTCCAGTTCTTATCCGCGAGCGCACGCTTCAGACTCTTCGTCGCGCCGGCATAGGTCTGCCGCGCGGAAGCGGCGTACTCGGCCGACGTCTGAAACCAGGCGACCGCGTTCAGGTTTTCATGAGATTGAGGCTGCGCCCAGGCACACGCGGCGCAAAAGAGAAGAGCAGTTGTCCGGATCCGCACAGAAACAATGAAAGCACAGGAGGGGCAGCACGCGCCTTGCGGGCCGGCGGCGCGGACGCTTCCACACCGCCGTTCGCAATCGGCGAGCCTTATTCCAGCCGGTAGTTCGGGGCTTCCTTCGTGATGATGACGTCGTGTACGTGGCTCTCACGCAAACCCGCGGCAGTCACGCGCACGAACCGCGCCTTTTCCTGCAACTCGCGGATGCCGGTCGCGCCGCAGTAGCCCATGCCCGCCTTCACGCCGCCCACAAGCTGATAGACCATTTCGGAAAGCATTCCCTTGTACGGCACTCGGCCTTCGATGCCTTCCGGCACCAGTTTGCCATTGGCTTCCTGCCCGTAGCGGTCCGCGGACAAGGGCGTCATGGCGCTCATGGACCCCATTCCCCGGTAGCTCTTGAACGTACGGCCCTGGTACAGAATGGTCTCCCCGGGGCTCTCCTCCGTACCGGCAAACAGGCTCCCGATCATCACCGCGTCCGCGCCCGCGGCAAGGGCCTTGGTGATATCCCCCGAATACTTTACGCCGCCATCGGCGACCAGCGGCACGCCGCCCTCGCGAGTCGCGCGGGCACACTCCATGATCGCTGTGATCTGCGGTACTCCGGCGCCCGACACGACGCGCGTTGTGCAGATCGAACCCGGTCCGATGCCGACCTTAATTGCGTCAACACCCAGCTTGATGAGGTCCCGTGCGCCTTCATACGTGGCCACGTTCCCCGCAATGAGCTGCACATCCGGCATCTTGCTCTTCACCGTCCGGATTACATCCAGCACGCGCTGGCTGTGGCCATGCGCGGTATCCACTGCGAGCACGTCCACTTTCGCTCGAATCAGTTCCTGTGCCCGCTCCAGAAAGTCCCTGCCGGCCCCGATCGCCGCGCCCACGCGAAGCCTCCCTTGCGGGTCCTTGGCTGCGCTCGGGTACTTCAACTTTTTCTGGATGTCCTTGACGGTAATCAGACCCTTCAGGTTGTAATCGTTGTCCACGACCAGGAGTTTCTCGATCCGATGCTTGTGCAGCATGCGCTCGGCCTCCTCGAGCGTTGTGCCCACGGCGACCGTGATGAGGTTGTCCTTGGTCATGACGTCTGCGATCGGCTGATCGAGTTCGGTCTCGAACCGCAGATCGCGATTGGTCAGGATGCCGACCAGTTTGGTGCCGCGCGTGACGGGAACGCCGGAGATGCGAAAACGCCGCATCAGTTCGAGCGCCTCGTAAATTCTCTGCTCGGGCGAGATCGTAACCGGATCGACGATCATGCCGGATTCGGACCGCTTCACACGGTCCACTTCCTCGGCCTGCCGCTCAATCGACATGTTGCGGTGGACAATCCCGATGCCGCCCTCACGCGCAAGCGCGATCGCGAGGCGCGATTCGGTAACTGTATCCATCGCCGCGCTCACGATCGGTATGTTCAGGCCGATGCCGCGGCTCAGACAAGTACGCGTATCCGCCTGCGACGGAATAATGCTGCTGTACGCGGGAAGAAGGAGGACGTCGTCGAAGGTCAACCCTTCGGTAATGGTCTCAGCAACCATAATCAATCATATTCGGCTGGCGGAACGCTTGCAAACTTTCGGGGCGGATAGACGCACCTTCCCGTGGTGTCCAGGCGGCGACGCCCACGGGGAAATCGGGTATGCCTGCGGGGGTTGCGCGGTTCAGTCTGGTAAAATAGCGGATTACCCCCTTACAGACAGGAGTTTTTTAGCAGATGCTGATTCAGTCGACACAGATGCGCCCGGGGATGGTTGTAAAACACAACAATGAGCTGCACACCGTGTTCAGCGTGTTCCACCGCACCCCCGGCAATCTCCGCGGCTTCGTGCAGGCCAAAATGCGCAACCTGCGCAATGGCTCGATGATTGAGCACCGGTTCAGCTCGGAAGACCGCGTCGAGCGCGCCGAACTCGAACAGCAGGATTTTGAGTACCTTTACGACGACGGCGAATATTTCTATTTCATGAACAGCGAGACCTTCGAGCAGATGCACTTGACGAAGGACCTCCTGGGCGACGCGGTAAATTACCTCATCCCGCAACTTAAGGTGACGGTAGAATTCTATGAAGGCAAGGCACTTAGCGTGGATCTGCCGGCCACTGTAGACCTAACCGTTGTTCACACCGAGCCTGGCCTTCGCGGCGCCACCGTTTCGAACGTGACGAAAGCCGCCAAGCTCGAAACCGGCTTGGTCGTCCAGGTGCCGCCCTTCATTAACGAAGGCGAGAAAATCCGGGTCAATACTGCCGGGGGCACCTACCAGGAGCGCGCGTAAGCCTCGAGTTCACAGGAGGCCGTTGCGCCCGATGCGTCGGCGTTCAACCCCGATTGAGCGCTTCCACCAGCGCTGCTTCCTCTTCTGGAAAGACGGTCCGCAGGTCGAGCAGGAGCCGTTCGTCCGCGATCCGGGCAATCACCGGCGGATCGTTCCTGCGCAGCGCCGCTTCCCTTTTCACCACGTCGCCTGCAAGAGCGACGAGCCAGGTCGGCAGCGTTTGCTCAGGAGTGGAGCCACCCCCTATTACCGATTCGCCCGGCACGATCTCTGCCCCCGGCACCGCCGCCGCCACGCGGTCCGCCCGCTCGCGAATCTCCTCTGAGCTCTGCCGGATCATCGCCAGCGCCGGCACTTCGTTCCACTGCTCCAGCAGTGTGTTCCGCAGCGCCGTCTCCAGCGCATGAAGGATCAGCTTGTCCAGGCGCAGCGCGCGGTACATCGGGTTTCGCCGTAGCCGCGCCACGATCTCCGGCTTCCCCGCCAGTATGCCGGCCTGTGGTCCGCCCATTAGCTTGTCGCCGCTGAACGAGACCAGGTCCACCCCAGCCTCCAGGCTTTCCCCGACTAGCGGCTCTTGAATCCCGAACGGGCGCAGGTCGGTGATGCAGCCGCTTCCCAAGTCCTCATAGACCGGCACGCCGGACTCGCGACCCAGCGCCACCAGTTCACGCAATTCCGGCTTCGACGTGAAGCCCGCGATTCGGAAGTTGCTGGGATGCACACGGAGAATCACGCGCGTGCGATCGGTGACCGCTGCCCGGTAATCTTCAATGCTGGTACGGTTCGTCGTCCCCACTTCCCGCAAGACTGCACCCGACTCGCGCATGATGTCCGGGATCCGGAAGCCGTCGCCGATTTCGATCAGCTCCCCACGGGAGACGATAGCCTCCCCGCCCGACGCCAGTTCCCGCAGAGCAAGGTACACGGCCGCCGCATTGTTATTCACGGCGATCGCCGGAGCGCCCAGCAGCCGCTCCAGCAAACCGCCCACATGCACATCCCGCTTGCCGCGCCGCCCCGTGGCAACGTCGTACTCGAGATTCGAGTAGCCGCCTCCGCCTTTGCTCCCCCGCAAAGGCGCACGCCCGAGGTTCGTGTGGAGCACGACACCGGTCGCGTTGATCACACGGCGTAGTGAGGGGGCGGCGAGTTCAGCCAGCGCGGCTTCCGCCGAGCGCTGAATGTCACCCGGCTCCCGGCCCGCCCGGATCTCAGTGCGGGCGCGCTCGATCGCGCGACGCACTTCGGAAACAATCAGTCCACGGGGATAGGAGGCAGCGAGGCGCCCGAGACTTCCGAGCACCTCGTCCACCGAAGGCAGGTCACGAAATGAGCCGGGCATCCCCGGTCCTACTTCACCATCGGAAACAGCCTCTTCAACTCCGCCTGGTCAGGCTGCTTTCCGTACTCGCATACCTCGAATGATTCCGCCTGCTGGACCTTGGCAGCCCGTTCGGCGCCATACCATTTGTCGAGCGCCTTGCGAACCGCCGGCGCGGGCCCGCGGTCACGCTGCTTAGAAAGCCATTTCTTGCGTTCCACCGGGTCCTTCGGAACCTGCTCCAGCCTGCCGTCCACCCAGGGCAGCCATTCATAAACCTGGGAAACGTGCGCATCGAGCGCGTCCACTTTCTTGTCGTAGACGTCGGTGATGTCCACGGCCACGTCCGGACGGAACGGCGCGGGCTTCTGGAAGTGATCCTGGTGGTACATGAACACCGGATTCTTCTTCAGCGGCGGCGTATCCGGACAGACGTTGGGCACGACCACCATGTAGGCGGCATCCTGAACCAGGACGCCGGTGTAGCGGTGGTCCGGATGATAGTCGTTGGGCCGCGGCGCAAGCACCAGATCGGCCTTCCACTTGCGAATCTCACGGATGATCTGGTGACGGACATCAAGAGACGGCACCAGTTCACCATCGTGATTATCGAGCGTGATGTACTCGGCGATTCCGAGCCTTCGTCCAGCTTCGGCCGCTTCGGCCCGGCGGCGTGCTGCGAGGGCTCCCCCGCCCTCCGTCTGGTGCCCGGCATCGCCGTTGGTCACCGAAACGAACTTCACCAGGTGGCCCATAGCCGCCCACTTCGCGGCGGTGCCGCCGGCCCGGATATCGCAATCGTCCGGATGCGCTCCGATGACCATGATGCGCAGTTTGCCGTCCTGCGCCAAGCTCAACGACACCGTCAACAACAACAGCAGCCAAAGCTTTCGCATATTGTTATGCCCCGAAAAGTCCTTTCCAGGTCTGTTCCTTCTTCGTGTAGAGCGCCGTCCGGCCCAGAATCCCGATCATCGTTGAAAGCGCGCTCCGCTCGGCGACGTTCTCGGGCTGGCCGGTTTCGATGCACTTCAGGAAGTTCTCAATGCCGTCGTACGTGATATCACGCGGCGACTTCATCACGAACTCGTCCAGTTCGCGGTACTGCACTTTCCAGCCCTTGTTGTGCCGCATCGACCCGCGCGAAGTGATCAACGTACCCTTCGGCCCGGTAAACTCCTCGCCGATTTTGTTGTAGCCCTGCGGAGTGAGTTGGTTCGCTTCGAAGTTCACGTTGATGTTGTTCGGCCACCGGAACGCGAGCGTGAAGTTGTCCATGAGGTCCATGGAGGTCCGAACCTTAGTCCCGCCGTAGCCCACGGCGCTAATGGGCAACCCGCCCAGGAACCAGTGCAGCACGTCCAGGTTGTGGCAATCCTGCTCGACGATGAAGTCGCCGGAAAGGTCCTTGTAGCAGAACCAGTTCCGGAGCTTCTCCACCTTCGGGTCGTCATACGGCTTGCGCGTGAACGGATCGTTGGCGATCCAGTAGGCGCGCGCGGTTGAAAGCTCGCCGATACCGCCTTCCTTCAGGCGCTTGTACGCTTCCAGGTACACCGGCCCGTAGCGCTGCTGGAAGCCGACCGAGAGGGTCTTCTTCGGGTCGCATTTCTTGCCGGTGGCGATGACGCGCTTGCAGCCGGTAACGTCCACGCCCATCGGCTTCTCACAGTACACATGCTTCTTCGCCTGCACGGCGGCGTCGAGCATCCGCGGGTGCTCGAACGGCGGCGTCGCGATAATCACCGCATCTACGTCGCTCGCAAGCAGCTTCTCGAAATCCCTAAAAGTGGCGGGCTTCTCGAGTTTCAGTTCGCGGGTGGCGTTCTCGACCCGGTCTTCGAACAGGTCGCACAGCGCCGTTACGCGGGCGCGCGGATCGCCATTCGTGATCTTGGCATCGTAAGTGCCGCGGTTGCCGCAGCCAATCAGTCCGACTGAAATCTTGGAATTCGCCTGCGAGCCGCGCACAGCCTGCGCGGGTACAATCATGGCGGCAGCGCCGCCCACGCGAACGAAATCTCTCCTGGTTTGAGACATAAGGCCTCCGGTCAGAATTATACGGGATAGGGCGCACCGTTAGCGGCTCGAACCCGGCCGCTGTTCACTTCTGCCCGTAATAGGCGCCCTTGCCATGCTTGCGCAGGAAGTGCTTATCGAGCAGCGGAGCCGGGATCGGGATGTCGCGGCCCAGCGTCGCAGTGAAGTAGGCCATCTGGGCGATCTCTTCGAGGATCACGCTATTGTGCGCCGCTGCCGCCGGGTCTGAGCCCCAGCAAAACGGGCCGTGCGACGCCACCAGCACTGCCGGAACCTGCATCGGATCCCTGCCGCGGAACCGCTCCACAATGCACAGCCCCGTGTTCTCTTCGTACGGCCCTGCGATGCCGGCCGCCTCCAGCGGGGCAGTCACGGGCACCGGACCGTAGAAGTAGTCGGCGTGCGTCGTCCCGAAACACGGTATCTCGCGGTGCGCCTGCGCCCACGCCGTGGCATACCGTGAATGCGTATGAACAACGCCGCCTGCTCCTTCGAAAGATCGATACAGCACCAGGTGCGTCGCCACATCCGACGACGGCCGCAACTTCCCCTCGACGACGCGGCCGTCGAGGTCCACGATCACCAGGTCTTCCGCGCGCATCGTGTCGTACGGAACACCGCTCGGCTTGATCACGACCAGACCGTCTGAGCGCGAGATGCCGCTGGCATTACCGAATGTGAAAATAGCGAGCCCGCGGCGGACCAGCTCGAGATTCGCCTCGAGCACCTGTTCACGAAGATCAGCGAGTAGCATTGCGTCTAATGGTAGCGCCTCGCAGCCGCGCCACCTCGGCCCTCAGCCGCTCCACCTCGATCTTGAGATCATCCCGCTCCTTCAGAACGTCCTCCGGGGCGGACCGCAACACCGGTTGGCCGAGGAACCGGATCTGTTCTTGCGTATGTGCCCCGCCGGTGGTGTTTACACGGAGCTTCACGTCCACCATTTCCGACCGCCGCACGTAATCGACGCTACCTTCCCGGAGCCTCTCCTGGTCCAACTGGATATAAACCGGCCCGCCGCCGTCCCGGATTTCGATCACGCCGGAGCGTGCCTCCCGGATTGGGCGCGCCGTACGATCCCACTCGATGAGAAGTTGCCCGCCGACATCCGCTACCCAAAGCGATAGCGGCGCATTCAGCCGGCCGCCGGCCCAATACAGCCAAACTCCGAACGCGCCGGCAGTGAGAAGCAGCACGGCGAGTGCCGCCCAATACCATCGCCGGCCTCGTGCGGGCTCAGGCTGCGCCCACAACGCCAGCGGATCCGTTGCGTCGATTGCAGGCGGGGGTTCCGGAGCCGTGAACTCCTCCATCACCGGGGCCAGCGGCTCCCCAGGCGAGAACATGCTCCGCGTGTCCACTCCGGCTGCAAAGCCTCGCTCTGGCACGGAGTCCGCAGCCGGCGGGGCGGTGGGACGTCGATCC
Source organism: Bryobacteraceae bacterium (assembly GCA_035561355.1). Classification (GTDB taxonomy): domain Bacteria; phylum Acidobacteriota; class Terriglobia; order Bryobacterales; family Bryobacteraceae; genus DATMXS01. The sequence goes on from DATMXS010000025.1 coordinate 8,545, forward strand.
GGCTCCGCTTCCATCTCCGGAGCGGCGGACGGCAACTCCTCCGGGAGGCGGCGACGCGCGCTCAGCCCCACCATGAACAGCGTTTTCGCCCCTAAGAAGAATGCGGCTTCGGAAAGGCCGTGTACCTCAGGACGAAGCACTACCGCAATTTGCCAGGGGGCAGGGAAAAACTGTTCGTACAATTCCAGGTCGCGTGGGGAAAGCTCCACCGCGCTGCGCGTGTGCGAGTGGTACCAGCCCACCACAACCATCCCCGCAAGGTCCGGATCGCGGTGCGGCGCGCGCAGCAACTCCCGCATGCCCGCGCGGTCGCGATCGGAAAGGACGAAACGCGGTCCGAACGCATATTCGCATTCAAGCCGCCGGTACTCGAGCACGCGGACCAGTCCGTCGCGCTCGAAGCCGTACAAGACGCCGCCCACCTCCGTGCCACCGTGGCGGAATCGGGCCAACCCCTCCGCCGCCTCGGCGCAAATCTCCTCCAGCACTGCGGCTGGATACTCGATCCGGAGCGGCGATCCGACAGCGCTCCAGCTTTCGTACTGAGTCTCGGTTCTCGGCAGGCCCACGGGAATTACAACTTTATCCTTGCCCGCCCTCCGCCGCAAGGTGGGCCTGTGGCCAATCGCGAGTGCTATCTTTCGGCTGGCAATCGGAACTCGACCTGCTTCGCGCGGTTCAACTCCTCAGACCGTTTGCGGTCCACTGCGGCCAAATTGACGCTGTGGCGCTTGCCTTCGATATCGATGAAGTTGAGGGCGCCTTCTTCTACCCAATATGCAAGCGCGGAGTGGACCGGCCCGTCCTTCATCGCAATCTCGAAGGTGATCTGCTCGCGGCGGGGCGCAGCCTCGGCGGCGCGACCCGTGTATTCACGAACCTCCGGCGTTACTTCCCTCCGGACTTCTTCCTCCCGGTCTTCGCGTTCGTCCTCCGGCTCGCCGTAAGGAGGCAGGTAGATCACCGTCACATTAGGCGCCTGCGGGTACGCCGCGGCAGGCGGATAATATCCGCCGTAGTATCCACCGACGAACAACGGGTACGACGGATAGTAAGCGTAGGGATAGAACCCGGACCCGATGAACGCGCTTCCTCCAAAACCGAACCCTCCGAAACGCCTGAAGCCGTGGAATCCGGCGAATCCCCGGATTCGACCGCGGAACCCTCCGCCTCCGCCCCGGAAACCGAAGTGCC
>DATMXS010000026.1:0-20676 GCA_035561355.1 Bryobacteraceae bacterium
GGTCCGCACCGGCGGCGCCGGCCGAGGCGACCGTTGCCCGGCATGCTGTTGCACATCGACGGCAGCGAGCATCGATGGTTCTCCGACGACCGCTATTACGATCTGATCGTGATCCTCGACGATGCGACGAGCGAGATCTACCACGACCAACTGGTACGGAGGAATCGACGCGCACGGTGATGGCGGCGGTGCGGGCGGTGGTCGAGACACGGGTTCTGTTCTGCTCATTGTACAGCGACCGCGGGAGCCACTTCTTCGTTACGCCGAAGGCGGGTGAGAAGGTGGACAAGACGCGGCTGACGCAGGTGGGACGGGCCATGCGCGATCTCGGCATTCAGATGATTCCGGCATCTTCGCCGCAAGCGCGGGGGCGTTCGGAGCGGAGCTTCGGAACCTGGCAGAACCGGCTTCCCCAGGAGCTCCGCCTGGCTGGCATCACGACGGTGGAAGGGGCCAATCAGTTCCTGCGCGATCGTTACATCGCAGACTTCAACAGCAAGTTCGCGGTGGCGCCGGAGCAACGCGGGACGGCGTTCCGCAAGTGCGCACGTCCGGATCTGGACTACGTCTTCTCGATCCAGACTGAGCGCGTGGTGGCGAAACCGGTTCCCACCGCCTCCCACCCTCCCTTGGAAATCTCGCAGACGGCGGGAAACTCCCACTTTTCCACAGCGCCGACGACTACGAGTGCAGCCTCGAAAACTAAACCCAAGGCGCGGAGGGCTGCAGCCTGAAACCGGACAGATCACGTGTTAATAAAACCGGACATCTTGAAAAGCTGGCGACATCCCATGTCAGAGATAGTCGAACAGTGAGCCCTGGGGCATCTTGCTGCGGACGCCTAAAGCTGCGTCGCGGTGGACTACCGCGGTCTGGAGTTCGATGATTGCGGCGGTGACGTCCGTATCCTCCAGTGAACTCAACTCCGTGCGATGCCGCACCACCTCTTTGTTCGCGAAATTTATCGCGTGGTTCACGCGTTCCTGCTGAGCCCCGAAGCCGGCAAGCTCACGTCCGAGGTGGTTTTGGGCATTCTTCACGTCGGCGACGGCGGATGCGATCTCGTCGCTTTGGGCAGCGTAATCGGCTTCGTAGGTTGCCGAGCCTTCCACCGGTCCATTCGCGAGTGCGGCGCGCAGGCGGTTCAGCGCTGCGAAAACGCTTGCTCCGGGCTCGTCGAAGAGCTGCTGCGCGGTACGGCCAACCGCAAACCGCTCACCCGAGGGATGTGCGATTCGGCGAGTGGAGGCGGAGCCCTGGTAGTCCTCGACGCCATTCGGAAGGCCAAGGTTCAGCTTGTATGGCGCGGTGCCGTCATTGTCTCCGCTGAAGATGTGGCGGCCGTCGATAACGATGGCGGAAGCTGCCACCGCCTCTTCGAGAATCATCTGGATCTGCTGGCCCAATCCGTCGCGGCCCGCCACCGTCTGAGTCTCCGTAGCGCCGCGCGTGCCCAGGCTCACGGCGCGGTCCATTGCTTCAACGACGTCCGCGATCGCGGATTCGCCGCTGTCCACTTCGGTCTTCACACGCTCCAGGTTACGCAGGGTTTGGAGCGTGCTTTCCAGCCGGCCTCGCAAAATGAGCGCGGGGCTGACGTCATCGGGAGCATCCACCGGCGTCTCGATGCGCCGGCCGGAGCCGACTTGCCGCTGAATGCGCTCAAGGTCACGATCCAGGCGGTCGACAGCCGCCAGGAATCGCTGTGAGGCTGCATCGGTTCCGCGCATCATCGGGTGGCTTCTCCTTGCAAGATCGACCTGTTCTCTACCGGCGCAGCATGTCGAGCGTCGTCTGGGTTAGCTCGTCGAGGACGGTGATGAGCTTGGCAGCGGCTTGGTATGCACGCTGGAACTCGATCAGATTCACCGCCTCCTCATCGAGTGAAACGCGCGAGGCCTCGTCCCGCAGCGTGCGCGACTGCGTCAGGGTCAGCTCGCGGTTCTCCCGCTCACCACGTGCGTCGGAGAGTGCGCGCCCGGCTTTCGCGCCCAGGTTTCCGTAGAACGCAGTGAACGTGAGGTCATCGATTGCGCGGGAATTCGCGAGTGCCGCCAAATCGAGAGCATTCCCGTTTCCCCCTGCCGAGCCTCTGGCGGCAGCGAGGCTGGCCGGATCCGACATTACCACCCGCAGGTTCCGGGCAGCGCCGCCTGGTCCGTCCACCGCGAACAGCGGAGCGCCGGGATCGCCGGCTTGGTCGAGCCCGCCCGCGAGGACCGCATTGATGGTCCCGGCAAGTCCCGCGGCAAGGCTGTCCAGCCCGGCTTCGTACTCGGGGAAGGCTCCGTTCTTCAAGTCGATCAGACCCCGCACGCTTCCGGAGCCGATCTGGTCCGTGATGTCCCGCCCGCTCCCGTCCAGCACGCGCGCCGTGCCGCTGCCAGTATCTACGCCGATCGGGTAGCTCTCATCGCCCATCACCAGTTGCGTGCGCCCGCCGCCGAGCAGGATCGTCACGCGGCCATCTTCCTGGCGGAGTGCGGTGTAGTCGGTATACTCGGCCAGCCGCTCCAAAGCGGCGTGCATGTTGGCGTCCAGGTTTGGATCGGTTGTAGTGCGGAAGTCCCCGGAAATCGAGCGGTTCGCGTCCGCGATGCTGGCGGCGATCCGGTTCACTGCATCGGCAGCGTTGCGCAACTCGCCATCGAGCGACGCGTGCGCTTCGGAAAGGGAAGCCGCTGTTTCGCGGATGCGGCCGGCCAACTCGTACGCGCGCGCCAGCACCTCACGCCGGGCGGTCCCGTCATTCGGAGTGACACTTAGCGCGGAGAAGGACTGGAAGAGCTCATTGATTGCCCCGGGAACCCCGGTTTCGCCATCGGTCGAAAACAGCGGCTCCAGGCGCTCCATGCCGGCCTGAAACTGGGCTGCGCGGCCGAACTCGTTCAAATTGCGCCGTACGGATTGCTCGGCCCAGTCGTCCCTCGCGGTCTGCACCGCTCCCGGGGAAACCCCACCCATAATGCCCGACTCGGGCTGGAAAGGCTGTGCAAGCAGCGTGAGCCGCTGGCGGGCGTACCCCGGTGTGGATGCGTTCGCCACGTTGTTTTGCGTGGTCGCGAGGGCACGGTCGAACGTGCGCAGCGCACCGGTTGCGTTCAGAAGGGAACTCAGCAAACCCGACATCGGCTACACCGTCACGCTCATCCGCGATCCGCGGTCCGGCACGGCAGGGGGGGCCGCTCCGTCCGGTCCATAACTGCCGGCCATGCCGGCCAGGATGCGAGCCCATGCCGTATGCCACGCGGCGGCGTGGTCCAGCACCGCGCGCAGGCGGTCGAGCTCGGCGCCGCATTCCTCGAGTGCCGCGACTGTCCCGGGCCGGTCGAGCGGCTCTCCCGTACGAACCGCTTCCGCGAGCGTCGAAAGCTCCGCTACTGCTTGCTCGAGTGAAGGCAGCATCTCCTCCACGCGCGCAGGCGAGGGCATCACCACGAGGCCCCTGGCGTGGCGTACTGCTTCGCGAGCGCGGCGGGCTGGCGATCTCTGAGCGTGCGGTTTCACGCTTCGGGTCCGAGAGCCTCGTCCACGATCTTCCGGCTGATAGCCGGCGCATCAGGCTGGTACCGCCCCGACTTCACCAAAGCCGAGAGCTGCTCCAGTCGCGCAGCGCGCTCCGGGCCGTCCATGTCCAGTGAACTCAGCAGACGCCCGGACAGCGTCGAGATGTCCACACGATCGCCTGCATCCCCGGCGGAACCGGTCCTCCGGGCGCCTCCCGGTCCCGTGTTCGGGGTGGGTGATTCCACCCGCGACGCCTGGGCGTTTGTGATCGCGCTGTCCGTAACTTTCATGGCCTTCACAGCCCATATCGGCTGGCTTGGCCGCGGAGTTTAGGAGAAATTGGAAAATCGTGAGGCTACCGCGATCGCACGAGCTCGAGTTCGACCGGCGTTTCCTGCCCCTCTTCGAGCGTAACCAGCTTGGCCGGGTATTGCTGCGGGTCCACATCCACGCCGTCACCTGCCCCCAATGCGCTGAAAACGCTGTAGGTTCCTGGCGGCAGGTCGCCGAATCCGAAATCCCCGTTCTCACCTGCAAAGGTCCGGCGGGGCCCGCCCAGCCTCCGCCTGAGTTCGGGGTCCGCCGGATACAGAAAGACCGGCGCCGCGCCGGCTGCGCCCCCGCCCGGCACGGTCACCTTGCCCGTCAGCTTCGCGGGTTTTGCCGAAAGCGTCACCGCAATTTCCACGGACTGCCCGGGCTCGAGCGCGAATTCGGCCGGCTCCACGGACTGCACGTACGTACCGGGCGGCGGCGACGCGACTACGGTGTACTCACCCGGCAGGACCGCCAAGACCGCTCCGGATACGGCTGGCGGCGAGGGCAGCAGCCAGGAATCGCCAACCCGTTTCAGCGAGGCGAGTACGCGTCCCTCCGGCTGGCTCCGCACCGTAACGGTCGGCATCGGCCCCATTTCAATCCCCACAGACGTAGCGCCTTCGCCAACCTGCACACGCCGCCAGCCGGCGAGCGACGCCGTCCCGTGCGCCAGCAACTCATACGTGCCGGGCGCAAGCTGGTCAAAGGCGAAACTGCCGTCTCCGGCGGGTGAAATCTCGCGCTTACCCGAATCGGTGAAGAGCATCACGGAAACGGCGGCCGCCCCGCTCACGCGCCCCTGGATGTGGGCAAGCCGGCCGAACATTACTTGTAGCGTGCCGGCCGGAATCTCGCCTTCGGCTTCAACTGCAATCACGCGGGCCGCGGCAGCCCGGGTCGCCTGCCCGAGAAAGGTAGGGAGAATACCCTGGTGATCCTCGAGTTCGCGCGGCACGGTCCGCACCCAGTAGCGCCCTGGCGCAAGGCCGGCTAATCGGAACACGCCGCGGTCATCCGTGACGGCGCTTGATGCCTGTTCGAGAGGATACACGCCCGCGGGAAACGCCTGGACGCCGACACCCGGCAGGCCGACCTGGTTCTCATCCACCACCTCGCCCGAGATGGCGGCGGCGCGCTGCATCAGGATGTTGGCCACGTAACGCGAATCGGCATCGAGGACGATAGGAGAGCCGGAGTGACCGCCGCCGTAATATCCCGTGACGAAACCGGTCCGTTGCGCGCGGACGCGATACGCGCCCGGACCAATGCCGGGGAAGGCGAACTTTCCGGCGCCGTCAGAGAGCGCGGTTGCACGCGGGAGGGCGACGCCTGAGCGGACGAACTCGAGTGTGACGGTGGCGCGTGCGAGAGGTTTGCCGCTACCGCTCTCTACGACGTTGCCTGCGAGCTCAGCGCCCAGCGACACCCCCGCTGCGAGCGCCGTGATTAGAAGCGCCCGGATCACGCCGTGACGGCCGTCATGGAACGGTAGTACTCGAGCAGTTTCGTCTCTTCGTAGTCGATTGCCCGGGCGTACTGCCGGATGTAACTGGTGTTGTAGATCCCGCCCGGCAGAAGGTCGAACTCGCCTTCCTCGATGGCCTGGAGAAAGCGCAGGCTGATCTTCGTCGTGTCCGCGATCTCGCGCAGCGACAAGCCTTTGACTTGACGGATCGCCGGTAAGTTCAGGCAACCCGAGAGCCTCTGATGAGTGCCGTTCTCACGCATTACTAACGCTCACACAGTTGTATTCGGCTCCGGGCCGGATTGCGCGCCGAAGCTCTCCGCCGGGGGGGTGGAAAGCACATCGTAGCATGAACGGCCAATTCGGAAGATGAAATTCAGTTTAGTTTCGCGCTCAAATGCCCTGTGAGCCGACCCCGAAACGCTTGCCTGATTGGCTTTCAGTACCCTCGACTGCGGTGCTTCCGTGATATTCTCGGGGGTGCTTTTGGGCCGATTACGCCCAATGTAATCAATGAGGGCGTATGATCGGAGTCCGGTGAGGATGCCATGTCTGTCCCACAAATGCTGAAGGACCGTTATGAGATCCGGGAGATTCTCGGACAGGGTGAAATGGGCGTGGTATACCGCGCGTATGACACGGTGTCCAGGCGCGATGTCGCCCTGAAGACCCTTCGCGATGCGCCCGCGGCCGCCGCATTTGAGGTGTTTCTCAAAGAGCGCGATGTCCTCGCCGGCATGAGTCACCCCAACATCGTCGAGGTCTCGGACATTGGGGCATACGAGGAGGACGGCAAGAGCAAACCGTTCTTTGTCACCGCTCTGGTATCCGGCGTGACGCTCGATCGCCTCATCAGAAACGGCAGCCAGCGGCTCACGGTGGAACGTGCCATCGAGATCATCTGCCGGACCTGCCGCGCGCTGAACGCCGCTCACGAGCGCGGCCTTGTGCATGGCGGCCTCAGGCCGACCAAGGTCTTCGTCATGGATGAGGACGCCGTTCGGGTCATCGACTTCGGCCTGGAATGCATGGCGGCGCAGGGCCCATCCGTTGGCATCAGGAGCGCGCTGCCATACACCGCTCCGGAACGGCTGCAAATGCAGGCGCCTTCGCCCGCGTCGGACATTTTCGCGCTCGGCGTGGTGGCGTACGAAGCGGTTACACGGCGGCGGCCATTCGATGGCGCGTTGGACGCCGACATCGCCGACGCAATCATGCGCACCATTCCGCCGGCGGCCTCGGACGTCAACCCGGCCGCTGGGCAATCGCTGAGCCGAGCTATCCACAAGGCCATGGCCAAGCAGCCGTGGAACCGTTATTCAAACGCACTCGAGTTCGCGGAAACGCTGACAAAAGCTTTGCGGAACGAACCCATTGAGATCTTCGACCCGGCGCGCATCCAGCCGCGAATCGAGCGGGCGCATAAAACGTTAGAAGCGGGTGACCTCCAGTTCGCCTCCGAAATCCTGACCGAACTCGAGCGCGAGGGGCACATCGAGCCCGGTATGACGGCTCTACGGCGGCAGATCGAGACCGCAACACGCACACGCACGATCGGCCAGCTTCTCGAAAGCGCGCGAAGCCGCTTCGAAGAAGAAGATTACCCGCTTGCGCTGCAGAAGGTACAGGAGATTCTGCAGATCGATCCGGGGAACGCTCAGGCGCTGGCGCTCAAGGCCAGTGTCGAAAAGCGCCGAACCACTCAAAAGGTTGACGAGTGGTACCTGCTTTCACAGCAGCACCTCGACGCCGCGGCGTTCACCCTGGCGCGCGAGGCTGTTACGAACGTGCTGCAAGTGCGCCCGGGCGACAGCCGTGCGAAACAGCTCGTGGCGGAGATCGATCGCCGCGAGGCTGAGGTCACCGGCGTCAAGCGTCAGGCGCAGGGCGTCGCCGACGAGAAGACCGTCGAGGCGGAGAAGTTGATCGCGCAAGGGAAGGCGCTGTGCGCGCAGCAGTGGTTCGATCAGGGCCTCGATACGATGCGCAAAGCGCTCGCGCTTACGCCAAAGCATCCGCCAGTGAGGGCCGCGCTGGTGGACGCGTTGCTCCATCGCGCGCGTGTGCTGCTCGAAACGGACTGGCGCGCGGCGGAGCCGTTCATCGAGCAGGCCTTCGACCTTGACCCGACGAATGCCGTCGTCAAGGGTCTCCGAACTGCTGCGGCCGATCACAAACGCGACGAGACCGTCGTGCACTGCTTCACCCAGGCGCGACAGTACCGGGCAGTGGGGAATCTGGAAGCCGCGCTCAAAGAAGCCGAGGCTTGCTACGCGCAGTACCCGCTCGATCCCCGCCTTCAGCAGTTGCGGGATATTCTGACGGCGGAAATCGAGAAGACGCAGCGCTCGAAGCAGGGGCTGGACGATCTCGAAACCATCCGGCACCTGGAGGGCTCTGCTGCCGCGTCCTCGTCCTATGAAGAAGTGTCCGGCATGCTGGCGCGGGCCAGGGAGATTGCCGCGCGGTATCCGGAGGAGCAGGAATTCCAGGCGCTGGTTGCCTCGATGGAGCGCCGTCTGCTCGAGGTGAGGCCTGCCCCGGTTCAGCAATCCGCCGCTGCGGCCGTAACCGCTACCCCATCGTCACCTCCCGCCTCAGGAGGGCAGGCGTTGCCGCCGGGCTTCGATGAAACACCGGCGTTCGCAAGCGCCGCACCGCCGCAGACGCCGACAGGGTGGTCTACTGAGTTTGCCTCTGCCTTTCCCCCGGAGCCGCCGGCGCGAGCACAGGCTCCTTCAGATCCGCCGCTGTTTGCGCCACAGCCGGCCGCGTTTCAGCCTGAGCCGCCTACACCGCCCGCTTTTCCGCCACCCCCGCCTGAAGGCGGCTTCCAGCCTGCGCCGCCTGCTTTACCACCGCCGCAGCAGCCCCCTGCTCCTCCGAAGCCGCCGAAGAAGGGCAGAAACTCGCTCGTATGGGTGGCAGCCGGCACCGTGGGTGTTCTCGCGATTCTGTTCGGTGTGCTGTATGCGCTGAAGTCACGGAACGCCGCGCCCCCCGGCGCTATCACGGTACAGGTTCGAACGAACCCGGCCGGGGCAACCATTCGGGTTGACGGTAAAGTGCGCGGCACATCGACCTTTGAGTTGGTCGTACCTGCCGGCAAGTACCAGTTGGAGGCCCAACTCGACGGTTATCAGCCGACGACCGTTGCGCTCAATGCGGGTGCCGCAACCGGCCCAGTGGAACTTACGCTGCAACCGATTCCCCACGCGGTTCGCATTATCACGGACCTGCCGGACGGCAAGGTGGCCATCGACGATCAGCCCGCACGCGACCTCCAGGACGGACAGGCGGTGCTCGACGGCGTGGCGCCCGGCACGCACACGGTAAAGATCACGTCGAAGGTCGGGGAAGCAGTGTTCAATCTGGATGTGAGTGCAGGGAAGGCGCCGGCGCTCACCGCACCGCCCTCGGTGAAGAACCTGGCCGCGCTGGTGGTGTCCAACCTCGGCGGGAACGCGCATGTGTATACGAGCTTGACCGCCGCGAAGGTTGATCTGGACGGACAGGCCGCGGGCGATGCCGGTCCGGAAGGTCTCGAGCTTCGCAACCTGGCGCCCGGCACGCACGAGATCGCCGCAGGCGACGGGAAGACGCAGATCAGAAAGACAGTGGAGGTGAGCGGCGCTCCGGCACTGACCGCGTTTTTCCAGTCTGATCAAAACATAGGCACGATCCTCGTGCTGGCTGGCGAAGATGGTGCGCAGGTATACATCGACGGCAAACCGTGGCGCCGTGTGACGTCGCGCGGCGGACAGGTCCGCATCCCGCGCGAGCCGAAACAGTACCGCGTCCGCGTGGCGAAGGACGGCTTCGAAGATGCGCCTGAGCAGGTGATCCAGATCGCGAAGGGCGAAGAGAAGAAAGTGTTGTTCAAACTCGTCGCGAAGCCGACCACCGCCCGGCTCCTATTCCGCGGCGCGACTCCCGGCGCGCAGGTGTTCCTGGACGGGCGCGAGGTGGGCGCCGTCGGACCGGACGGCAGTTTCCAGGCAGGTAGCGTTTCGCCCGGTGAGCATGCCGTCGAAGTGCGCAGCGGGAAGCTGCGTTCGCGGCCGGTTCGGAGAGCGTTCGCGGTGGGCCAGACAGTGGAACTCCCCGCGGCAGACGTGGCCGTGCGCAGCGTTACCGGCAGCCTCCGATTGAACGTGACGCCGGCAGGAGCGCAGGTGACGGTGACCCGCGCAGGCGGCGGAAACGTCTCCGTTACGGGCGCTCTGGTGGAAGTGGAGGAAGGCGCCTACACCGTGACAGCGCGGGCTGCCGGCTATGCCGACAAGAGCGAGACGGTACACGTTGCCGGCGGCCAGACGGCTCAGGTAAACCTGGCGCTCACGCCCCAGCAGCAGAAGCCGAAGACGGTTGTCGGCCGCATGGAAGGCTGGGACAAGCCCTGGCAGCAGGACGGGGAGTGGTACGTCCGGAAGGGCGGCGGCGCTGTGCTCTACAAAGCCGGCGGCCCCGGCACTTATGCGTTCAACCTGATGCTGGCGGCAGGCGGCGGAGTGTTCCGCGGCAAGGATCTGGAGTGGATCGGTAACTGGGTGGACGGCCGCAACTATATCCTGTACCGGCTGGAGAAAGACGGCTTCCGGCGCATTGTGGTGACGAACGGCAAAAAGGCCGAATCGCCGAAGCGTGCTCACGCGCTGGATATGAAGCAGGTGCTCGCGACAGTCCAGATGGAGGTAACGCCGGACGCAATCGTGAACCGCCTGAAAGTCGGCGAGAAGTGGGTAGTGATAGACGCCTACTCAGCGCCGGGCGGCAATCTCACGGAAGGCCGGTTCGGCATACAGGTCCAGGGCAATGACGAACTGAGGCTGTCCGGATTCGGGTTCCATCCGAAGGAGTAAGTGAGACGGCGGGCGTGACTGAACGGCGGGATGGACGCGATCCGGGGCTGGTCCTGATCCGCTGCCGCTGGCCCTTGTCACTTACCGAGATGCTCGTTACGCGTCAAAGTGGAATGGCTTGGCACAAGCCGACTTGTGGGGAGTAATCCGGCTCCGGGGCGCGGCGCAGTCCCTGTCGATTTCGCTGCCTCTCTTTCGACGATAAAGTATCTCCGCGCGCCCAGCCGCTCCTCCTGCTCCCTGAGCTCGGGAGTGAACTCGGCGCCGAAAACGGGGGCTTCGAACACCTGGCGAATCTCGATCTCCCCCTCAAGCAACCGGCGTTGACCCATTCGATAGCCTCTCCCATCGACCTCACCTGCCACATCCAGAAGCCAGCGATCAGATCCGGAGAAAAGCGGACCGTGGCCTACCGGCCGTTCGGCGAGACGAAGGTCGGGACCGTCCGGAAGGGCGGCTCGAAATTGGACCAAGAGGGGATATCACGATGCTAGTGATGGTGCTGATTAAAGCCAACGAGGATTCAGAGGCGCGCGTTCTCCCGGATGAGAAGCTCCTGGCCGAGATGGCGAAGTACAACGAAGAGCTGGTGAAGGCCGGCGTAATGCTCGCAGGCGAGGGGCTCCATCCAAGCTCGAAGGGCGTGCGGGTCAAGATCGAGAGACAGAAGAAGGGGTGACGGCGGGGCGGCGTTACCCGGCCGGCTTCTTGAGAATCTGGCGCGCATCCCATCAGCACCCGAGCGTCATGCGGGCCGGTCTTATGGGCCGCACCAGCGGGCGGAACTTTTTCATCTGTCGACCAGTTGCGAATGCGTCAAACGCCTATCTGCCAGTTCAGATACAATCATCCCTGAAATGAATGGGGTACGAGCAACCACTCGCGCGGATGTGCGAAGACCTGCCTCCGGAGCCGCCCTTTGGGTATAGAAAAGACGGACCTCTTTCGGGAAATGCTGCGGCGCTCTCCCGATGTGCCAGCCGGCCCACCCGATGTGGCTGGTGAGTTCGAGAAATTACGTAAACTTGTTCAGGACGCCGAGAAGTACATAGCGCTCTCGTTTCCGGAACATACGCCACACGACCGCACCCGCCATCTGGATAGTCTGTTCGCTCTTGCAGACCGAATCCTGGGCATGCGAGTTTATGCCAAACTAGCACCCACCGAGTTGATCCTGCTCGCCTTCGGGCTCTACGCTCACGACTGGGGTATGGCAGTCGGCGATGCGGAGCGTCGGAGCCTATTTCATCACGGCCCCAGACAGGACTTCGTACTCCTAGCCGACGAACCATCGGCCGCCCTGGACTTCGTATCTGACGCCGCTCTGAGGGGAATCTCGGAGGATGCTGCCTGGCGGGACTACCTTAGGCGGACCCATGGCCTTCGCAGCGGCGCACGGCTGCGCCACGACCTAGAGCGTTTGAGCTCCGTATTTGCTGACGCCGTCGCGCGAGTTGCCGAAGGCCACACTCTCGACCTCCGCGAACTCCGCGACTCCGGCCGTTACCCCGTGGCACACTCAGTGTTCGGTGACAACGTTAATATCGCTGCACTCACTGCTTACGTCCGAATAATCGACCTCCTCGACATAGGAGACGACCGCACCCCCTACGCCCTTTGGGAGTTTGTGGCGCCGCTGAATCCGCTCTCCCGCCTGGAGTGGCAGAAGCACCGCGCCCTCTCTCCCATAGCGGTGACGGATGGTCCGACTATACGGGAGATCGTAATCTCTGGCCGCACGAACGACGCCGCGGTATTCGCTGCTCTTGCTGACCTTCGGTCGTGGGTTGATGGCCAGTTTGCCGAGGCAATCGCGCTGTTGCGACTGATGGCTCCCAATTACCATCCCAACCTCGATTCGCGCATCAGTTGGAATATTGAAGCGGTCGGATTCAAGCCGACACTTGTGAAGTTCGATCTTGAGAGGACCGAGGTGCTCGGCCTGCTTAGTACCGACCTATACAGACACGATCCGCTGGCATTCCTTCGCGAACTACTCCAGAACAGCGTAGATGCGATAGATACGCGAGAAGCGTTTCTAAGAGGGCATGGCTTAACGTTGAATGGGCATATCCGAATCACGCTTCGCTCGACGGAGGCCAACCTGGTTATCGAGTGGAGCGATAACGGAATTGGGATGGACGAGAACGTCCTCTCCTCGTACTTTGCCACCGTCGGTCGGAGTTGGTATAGGAGCGCAGAGGCGCGTAGGTTGTCAGGACTCGAGGCAGTTTCGCAGTTCGGGATAGGCGTTCTCAGCTGCTTTATGGTGAGCTCTCATTTGGCACTCGCAACCCGGAAGGACCCGATCGCCGGGGGTTCGGGATCAGGCCTACTTGTCGAGATCCCTGCACGAGACAGTCACTTTCGGATCCAACTTGCCCCCAACGTGCCAATCGGTACCACGGTTCGGCTGGAAATCCTGCCTCAGCTAACAAGTGCAGTTTCGAAACAGTCCGTCTGCAGGGCGTTGGCCGGCCTATGCCGGTATGTTCGCCACTCAGTCACCGTCGACTCCGATGCCGTGATTTCCAGTTTAGGTCTGCATGCCACCTGCCGTGACGACTTGACTCTCTCCGTTCGGCCAATACGCGGCGATGCTGCGGAAATCCTTCGCGCAGCCGCGACCGTCGTGGACTTTGATTTTGGAGATCCATCTGGCGATCTGCACGGCCATTACTCAGCTCTCATTCCGACGCGCCCGGCGGACATCGGAGAAACTGCGCAGTATCGAGTATGGCGTGTCGGAACCAAGCGCGTTGATTTTGACGACATTGTTGTAAACACCGAACAAGCTGTCTTCGTTAAGGGCGTCCGGGTCGGTCCGGTCGGCCCTCACTTGCATGCAGGTGTTTCGGTAGGCGTGAGGCGTACTGAATGGATCGCGCCTAAGGTGCTGTTGAACCTGAGGCGGCCCTCCTTCCTACAATTCGCGCTCGACCGTTCCGAGGCGCGCTTCAGGTCCGGGGCTTGGAACGCGGCGTGGCAGGAAATCGCGAGAACGCTAAGAGCGCGCACATTCACTACGCCGGTGGCGACCGCCGCTGATGCCGCTCTGCTGCTCGGGTCGTGCGCACTGTTTGGCGGTATTCCCGACGAAGGGCTCGATAAGCTCCTCGAAGAGCATGAGACGCCGCTACTCGTTCTCAGGTCGGGAGGGGGAGTGGCGTGGCGATTCCTAAAGGACTTCGCTCTCGATGAGGAGTATTGTGAAGCTCCATTTGAATTAGGGTATGCGTGGCACAAAACCTTTGGTGAGATTGGGAACAGCTCAGCCCTCTCTGGATGGGAGGGAGAGGACATGCTGTTTCCGTTGGAGCACTCCGACCCAAACAATTACCCTTATCTACGGGCTGTGTTCTCATTCGATAATCGCGTGCTGACGAGACTCGGCTGGCAGCCGGTCGCACTCTCGTTGGTCAGCCCCTCGCGCGGCGAATCAGTCCCGCTCGGTTGTCGAGTGTGGCGGAAGCTCAAGCGCGATGGAACGCGCTCGCCCGAGAACGAAGAGGCTGAGGCACCGAACTGGGCGGTTTTGAAGACCTTTTACGACGAGGCCCCTGAAATCCTGCAGTTTCCCGCAACTGCGGAAAGGTACGCGGCAATCGGGAGCCGGTATTGGAACGGCGGACATCCGAAGGTGGCGATTATAGTCCGAGCGATCCGCAGCCTACTGGAACGGCACCGCGCTGGGATGCTTGCGACTGACAGATCTCGCCTTGTTGGATACCTCACGAGCAACAGCTTTTATGACTATACCGTACCTTCCCGTATGTCCGGCAGAACGCTTGCGATTGACCTTCCTAACCGTCTGTTGGATATCGCTGAAGAGGAGGGTCTGTCGTGCTCGGAGCGGCTCGCTCCAGGTGATTTCTTCCCGAGCACGGTTGGACGCTATTGTAATCCCTACTCCTACGACCTTCGGGTATGGGAGCGTGGCGGGACGAACCTTGGACGACCCTTAGTCTCGCGAGCCTAGGACGTGCCGATACAGCTTTGGGTCCAAATCTGATGCGGAGCTGAGGAGGTGAGCGGGCTGGATTGCAGTCACGGCGAATACTCAGCACCGAACTCCTCAACTTTGAGGGCGCCGGAGTTTCTGGCACGGCGTGCGCATCCCCTGACCTCTGCCCTTCTCGCTCGGTACTCTCCATGGATCGCACGGGGGTGCGTCGTCAACATAGAGGAGGTCGTGTGCCGTCCTTATTCCGGAGTAGGCCCGCAGAAGTCAGATTGAAGAACATCTAGCGGCCAGATCTGTCCCCATAAACGCCCCTGCGTCATGAAGTCCGTTGGTGGCCCGACGTGGACGTGACCGCCGTTGCTACGCCGACTTGGCATGGTGATCGCAGTGAGTGCGGGGATGAGGCCTGTCGGATTGTGCGGACCGTCCCGCGCCGGCAACGTGCTGCAGTTGACTTGCTCCGGTAGCGCTTCGGTCCCTGGCAGTCGGGAACGACTGCGGCGAATCTTCTCGACAACAGGAAGATGAGACTAGGCAACCTTTTCGGCGGCGGCGCGGAACGCCTCGTACGGGCCCTTGAAGTCTTCGATTGCACCGTCCGCAAAGCTCCAGATGCGGGAAGCCACCTCGTCGATCACGTCGTGATCGTGCGTTACCAGGAGCACCGTGCCTTCGTAACGCTGGAGCGCGATGTTCAAGGCGTTGATGGATTCCAGGTCGAGGTGATTGGTCGGCTCGTCCAGCAGGAGGACGTTGGGTTTCTCCAGCATGAGGCGGCAAAACGTCAGGCGCGCCGCTTCACCGCCGGACAGCGCCTCAGTTGTTTTCACCGCATCATCGCCGCTAAACAGCATCTGCCCGAGTACGGCGCGCAGTTCCGACTGCGACGCCATCGGATCGAACTCATGAAGCCAGTCGATCAGCGTAACTCCCGCGCGAATCGATTGCCTGTGATCCTGCGAGAAGTACCCCACGGACACTTCGTGTCCCCAGTTCACCTGCCCGGCATCGATTGGGAATGACTGTTCGGCCACGTCAACCGGGCCCGGCGCGTTCCGGATCAGCGACCGTAACAACGTGGTTTTGCCGGCGCCGTTGCGGCCGATCAATGCAATCTTCTCGCCCCGGCTAACACTGGTGGTGAAATTATCGATAACGGCAACACCTTGGTAAGATTTCGAGAGTCGCTTGACGTCAAGCGGATGACGGCCCGAGGGGCGGTCGGTGGCGAAGCGGATGTACGGGCGTTGAATGTTCGATTTGGCCAAGTCTGATGTCTGCAGCCGTTCCACCTCTTTCTTTCGTGAGGTCACCTGTGAGGACCTGGTGCCGGCCGAAAAACGAGCGATGAACTCGTTTAGCTGCGCGATCTTCTTTCCCCGCTGCGCATTCTGGGCCTCCACACTGGCACGAATCTGGGTTTTCGCGAGCACCATATCGTCATAGCCACCCGTATAGGCGATGACCGTCTCGTAATCGATGTCCGCCACGTGCGTGCAGACCTCGTTCAGGAAATGACGATCGTGCGAGATGACGATCAGGCAGCCCTCGTACTCCAATAAATAATCCTGCAGCCAGTGCACCGACTCGAGGTCGAGATGGTTGGTCGGCTCATCCAACAGGAGCGCGCTCGGATTGCCAAACAAGGCTTGCGCCAGGAGCACGCGGACTTTCTGGCCGCCCTGGAGTTCGCTCATCCTGCGATCATGCCAGTGTTCAGCGATGTCGAGCCCGTCGAGCAGGACAGCGGCGTCGCTCTCGGCGGTGTACCCGCCTTCATCGCCGACGATCCCTTCGAGCTCGCCGAGGCGCATCCCGTCCTCATCGGTGAGTTCGTCGTGGGGCTTGGCATATAGGGCTTCCCGGCCCTGCAGGGCAGCCCAAAGCGGCACGTTCCCCATGATCACGGTATCGAGCACTCGGTACGAGTCGAACGCAAAGTGGTCCTGACGCAGAACACCGAATTTCTTCGGCCGGGTGACGGAACCCTTGGAGGGCTCGATCT
Organism: Bryobacteraceae bacterium; assembly: GCA_035561355.1. Taxonomy (GTDB): domain Bacteria; phylum Acidobacteriota; class Terriglobia; order Bryobacterales; family Bryobacteraceae; genus DATMXS01. The sequence continues at coordinate 16,122 of DATMXS010000026.1, forward strand.
CGCCGGTCAGGATGCGCATGAGCGTCGACTTGCCTGCGCCGTTCGGCCCGGTAATCGCGTAGCGGCGTCCGGAAAGAAACGTGGCGGTCACGTCTTCAAACAGGACACGGGCGCCGAAGCCCATAGAAACACTATTGATGGATAGCAAAGAGTTCTTCCGTGAAAGGCTTTATCGGGCTCGGACAGGGGTACCGAAAGGCCGGATCTCTTTATTGTATCCGGAAAGTCCCCATAAACGCCCAAGGCCTTTGTAGATCCACTTGGACGTATTGTCGCCAACCCATAGATATGTGCCACCAATCGAGAGGCACGTGATCGGCTGACAGCGTTACCGGAAAATAGTGTGCGACGGCGGCGTAAGGTTTCGGAAACTCCGGTCTCGGCGTTGCGGACGGGTGGCGTGTGCGTGTCGGATTCACCCGGACCCGCTGCTCCTCTTCCCGCCCTGAGGTAAGATGAAGCCAAGCAGTATCAAGTGAGCAGTACCAGAGGGGGATGATGAGCATTCTGCGCATTGGGGGCGCGTGTGCAGCCCTGACGTTTGCCTTGCTTGGCTCCACTGCAGGCGCGACGCCTATTCCAATCGAGATTACGGGTCACCTGGGCGGCAACATTTTCCGGTACACGATGACAGGGCCCGGATTCGAATACAGCATCAGTACGGCTGAAGGCCCCTACGTCGTCGGGTTGTGCGAGAAGGCGCCGTGCGATGTCCTGGCTTCGTATCCTGCCGGCGTACCATCGGTTCAGTTTGCGAATACGGCTACGTTCAATGGGGTGTTTGCACCGCAAACCGGCGGGGAGATTCTGATCTCGTTTCCGGTTGCTGGCGGCGCCCTGCAGGGCAACCTCTTCACGGCTACCGTTCCGATTTCCCTAACGGCGCAGATAACCGGCTTCCGCGGCGAAGTGGCATCGACGAGCCGTGGCGAGGTGCTGTTCAGCGCAGTGGTTCGCGGCTCGGGAAATGCGACAATCTTCGGACGCATTTTCGATGACGGCTTCACAGTGGTACAGGGCGCCGATTTCACGATCCCCGGCACTGTCGAGCAGGTTCCCGAACCGGTTACGTTGACTCTTGTGGGAGCAGGGCTCAGCGCGCTCGCATTATTACGAAAGCGCGTGACGCACTCCTGACCGCAGCGTCAGCGCACCGAAGCGATATTTCCCAGCGCCCGGTCCATTTCCGCGAAGGCCGCTCGCGGATCGCTCGCTCCGTCCCATCGCTCCCAGTACGGGGCGAGGAAGCCGGCATCGCTGAACATCCTGGCTTTCACATCGCCCTCGGCAACGCTCCCTTTGGGCTTCCAATCCGGCCCCCGGGCGGCCTGCGCTGCAGACAGTTGCGCCCGCGCGTCAACCGCCGCGCTGCGCTTCCACGAGGTATAGGCGCTGAGGAACAGGCCGCCCACCGATTTCGGATTCATACGAAGCGCGAGTTGCAGGCGACGTCCGGCTGCCGCCAGGTCCTTCTGCGCGAGATCCACTTCCGCGAGTAGGAGCAGCGTGCCGCTCTCTTCCGGATTGATCCTGTGCGCACGGTCCAGCGACGAGCGCGCCGCCGCGAACGAGCCGGTTCCCGCGAGCAGCACACCTCGCCGCTGCCATGCCCGGTGGCTCTGGGGATTGATCGAGGCCAGGCGCTCGAGTTCCGCGATCGCCCCGCCGATCTCGCCGCGCGCGGCCAGGCAGTTTGCCAGGTAGTACCGGGAATCCTCATGCGCCGGGTTCAGCGCCAGCGCCTCGCGAAACAGGGCGGCCGCCGTGTCGTTTGAGCGCTTCATCGCATCCATCGCTGCGCGCTGTAGCTGCCAGAAACGCGCCGTCTGCTCGCGCGAGAGATGCGCGGTGACTTGAGCGGTTCCTGGCGTGAACGGCGCCGCGTCGGCGGCGTTCTCCGAAAGATCCCAGATGCGGTTCGCATCCAGCCCCGGCCAGAATTGGGATTTGCCGTCCGGCCAGCGCACCTCCAATTTGTCCACCGCCGCGCTCGCGCCCAAGCCGAAGTGAACCCGGCGGCTGTTCTGGGATAAATACGAGGCGCTGCTTACCGTGGCGTGCATCCGTTTTCCGCCGGCCCAGACCGTCACAACAGCGCCATCGGGAAAGCCGCCGCGGCCCTTCGCTCCCCTGCCCTGCAGGCGGAACTCGATCCAGTTCCCGTGCGGCAGGTCGTTCCGCAGCAGCCGGACGCCGCCATCGAGATCCACGATCGCGATGTCGAGCGCGCCGTCATTGTCGTAATCGGCTACCGCGAGCCCGCGGCTGACGTGAGCGCCGCCGAGTGAGCGGTTCCAGGGCGCAAGATCGTGGAAGAACCGTCCGCGCGAGTTCCAGAACAGGAACGACTCCATAGGCACGAGCCGTTTCTGCGCGTCCTTCGTTTCAAACGTGCTGCCGTTGGCCACCGCGAGGTCCAGCCAGCCGTCGGAATCGAAGTCGGCGAATGCCGCGCCCCACCCGATCTTCTGCAGCGAGGGAGGACCGATCCCGGTGGCCTCGGCCACATCGGTAAAGCGCAAGGCCGGCGACCCGTTCGCACCCAGACCGGACTTGCGGTTGTCCGCCGCGAGCGACTCGTACAGGGCAAACTGCTGTGCGATCCAGTGTGAGATGAACAGGTCGTCGTCGCCATCGCGGTCGAAGTCGCCCGCCGCAAGCCCCATGGAGCCGCGGTATTCCGCGATCCAGGCCCCATGCCCGGAATCGACGAACTTGCCGTGGCGGTTCAGGAAGAACTTGTTCTCCGAAATATCGTTCGCGACGTAGAGGTCGGGCCAGCCGTCGCCGTCGAAGTCGTGCCACAGCGCGCTGAGGCTCCGTCCCTCGGGATTCTGAACGCCCAGGGCTTTCGCGACCTCCTCGAAGCGGCCGTTTCCGAGGTTGTGAAAGAGCAGGTTACGCTCCGCGTCGAACGAAGCAGGGTTGAGCGTATAGGGGACCTCCAGGCCGAATTGTTGCGAGCTCGTAGCTGCCTTTTTCTCATCGAAGGCGTAGCGAACGTAACCGCAGACGTACAGATCGAGGCGGCCATCAAGGTCGTAGTCGCCCCACGATGCGCCTGTCCAAAAGCCTTCGGGAGACGGAAAGCTGGTATCGCGTTTGAGGACGCCGTGATCGTTGCGGAACAGCAGCAGCGTATTGAAGCCGGTGACGACGAGGTCGAGCCAGCCGTCGTTGTTGTAGTCGCCCCAGGCCACTCCCATACCCTGGATGCGCAGATCCGGGAAGTTCTGAACGCGCTCGAATGTTCCATCGCCCCGATTGCGGAAGAGCATTGACGGCGCGCGCCGATCGGCCGGGAGGCTCATCTCACCGCCGGCGCTGACTACGAACAGGTCGTCGAAACCGTCGTTGTCGAAATCGCCCCACGCAACGCCGCCGCCCATATCCTCCGGCAACTGCGAGGAGCGCTTTCCTGCAAACGTGCGAAAGCCCGCAAGACCCGCGGCCGCGGTGACGTCCGTAAAGCGCGGAGGGGGCCCTCCCGGCGGTAAGACGCGTCCGGGGTCACGCAGCGGGTCGGCTTTGCGCGCCGCGCCCACCTCGATGCGCGGAACGGCCTGGCTTCCGGCGCCCTCATGCGAACCTTTCTCGGCGATGGAGGTTGTGATCTCGGCCGATGCTTCGCCGGGAACGTATTCCTCGGGACGGCTCTCGCGATAGGCCTTCCAACTCACCAGTCCGCCGATCAGCGCTGCGGTTGCGAGGACGCCCCCGGTCCATGCGATGCGGCGATGGCGCCTGCCCCAATGCCGCCGCACCGGGGCGCCCGTGTCGTGCGATGGTTGGACCGCTCTCACCGTACGCCTCGAACACGAATACTTGCCTCGGCCCGCGCGATCTCCGCCACGGGCGCGGTCAAGCCCGCCTTTTCTCCAAGCACGTAGTTGAGCAGGAATTGATCGATTTTGCGGTACTTCAATGCCGCGGCGACGCGATACTCGCCCGGTTTGCCGCCCGCGCGCACGTCAAACTCCTGCCCGCCCGCGGTGCGCCCGGCCGGCGATGCCGACGGGCACGTCATCTGGTATTCGACCGTATCCGAGTAGCCCGGGAACAGCGACCGCCGGTACCGCACACCGACCATCTCCCACAAGTTATGCCGGTCAATCAGGTTTCCGTATTGGTCCACCGGCTCGGCCTTGAACAGAAAAGAGCCGGGCTGGAGGAAGTTCTTCTCGTCACGCATGCCGGAGGTGAATATGGCCTTCCCGGTCTGGTCGGTGACGGAGAGTTCCACCCAGCTCTGGATCATGTCCAGCGGTCCGGTGGGGTAATCGTGGCCGACCTTGTTGGATGCCAGCACTACGCGGATCCGGAACTGTTCTCCCGGAGCGACGCTTTCGGGCACGTCCAGCCGTGCCTTCACGATGGGACCCTCGGCCCATTTCGACTTGATCTCGGGAATCTCCATCTGGCCGTGCAGCCAGCGGTTCGTGAGTTGAACGTGCTCCTTGGCGCCCTCCAACTTCAGGAGGTCCGGCATGAAGTTGTTCGCCGCCAGGAAGCGATGGCTGCGATGCTTGCCATCATTGGCGCGGCGGTTGTAGTC
>DATMXS010000027.1:0-2152 GCA_035561355.1 Bryobacteraceae bacterium
CGGCAGAGGCCGGTCCGGGTCGTGGACGCGATACCCGGACCAAGGCTGTTTCGGCGTGTCCCTGTAACCAAACGTGCCATTGTCCGCATGCACCAGCTTGTGCTGCCCTCGTGCAAATGGCGACAAAACAACCGTGCCACAGGCTGCCAAGGCAAAGAAAGTGATTCTGTTCATGTCTTCAACCGAAAGCACCCCGTCATGCCTCAGGCCGGAGGAACAATCGGCCCCTCGCTACTCCGGCGCCGAGTTCCTGGCGCGCACCCCCTCGACGCTCCTTCTGAGAGTAGAGATACCGTAGCGAAGCGCCTGCGGTGCTGGGGATGCAGCTATCTTTTGCAATATCAGTACAAATGGAATCCTAGTGCTGTTCCTCAGCCCTGTCAAGAGTGGCCTGGCTATTTTCCGCCCGACCCACGGCCGGATCTCCCAGGACGTGGGTATCCGCGCCCAGAGGCAGCGTCGCGGCCCGAGATTGCCCGCCGGTTCAGCACTTCTGCTCGCGCAACTCGCGAGATGGGTGGCAGCCGCCCGTGCACCCGGGCCGTAGACAATAGTTCACCGATCGATCCGGTCGGGAGTTCGTTAGAAAGCGTATTGCCATATCAGACAAAGAAGCGCATGGGGCTGAGACGCTGGACAGCCGCAGTCATCCGCTTCTGGCCGTCTCCAGCGGGCAATCACTCAGCCGCTATCGCTTCCGACGCGGATGATCGTGAGCTGTTGCGGGCAGAGAAGCTGGCAGCCCTTTATAAGGCACGTTCGTCCGCCGGCGGCACTCAGCTTGCGGTTCGGCCCGCTTCGCAGCAGAGCGGCACGTGCAGCGCCGGGCCGCGCCGCTCATGCCAGCCCATTAATCAGGAACTCCCTGCACCGCTTCCATTCGGCGGCGCTCGAGGATCCTTCCGGAATGCGATACTCGAACTCCTGATAGCAAGGGATCGGGTATCTATTCTTTTTGATCAGTTGCAGGGCTTCCTTGATGGGGGTGTCGCCTTCTCCCCATGGGCGGTTGGGGCCCTGTTCTTTCTTGCGGTCCTTGATGTGAATGTGGCTTATCCGGGCATGGTGGGCTTCAATGAAACTCACGGGATCGAGGTTCGCTGCCGTGAAGTGACCGACATCCAGGTTCGTCAGGTAGTACTTCGACATCTCCCACGCCTTCTCGAAGCTCGCAGGAGTAGCGAACTCGTTGGGATGCGTCACGTCCGAGTGGTTGTGAAACGCTACCCGCATTTTATGTCGTTCGGCGAACGGGATCAGCTTCTCCGCCACGCTGACTTGTGTGGAAGACGCCAGCACGGTTACACCAAGCTCCCGTGCCTGTTTGAATTGTGTATCTATTTCGGCCTCAGTAAAATCATCGCCCATACCGTTGCAGGTGTACACCGTCGGTCTGATCCCTGAGCGATCGAGTTTTCTCCTGACCTCGGTGAAGTGACTCCCGGGCGTGCTCAGTCGCCACTGCCGGATTTCTTCGCGCGCTTTCTGCCGGCGTTCCTGCTGCCCTGGGCCGCGGAGATTCGGTTGAGGCGGTTCCAGGATGTTGTTCGCCAGCTCCATTTCGACGTACCCGATGTCCCGGAACACCTGAATCCAGGCATCCAAAGTGTCCGCCGCTCCCGGCGTGAGGGGCAAACCAGGGTAGCCGTAGGCCGCGGCTCCGACGTGCACGCCTCCGTAGACTGACTGAGTCCTGGCGGCACATGGCCATGCCACGCCTGCCAGGGCGGCCTTTCCAAAGGCTCGTCTTGAATACATGATTTCTCCAGTGAGAGTCTCTATTCGACTACCGCGCAGGCGCGACCTCGATGTCCAGCGCTGTCGAGGCAGCTTCAGCGACAGACGCCCACACCGTTCTAGCCACGCGCCTTTCGCACGCGGCGAGCGCTGCAGGCGCAAAAGCGGGCGGACGGACGGACCTTTTAGAAGAACCTACCGTGCCCGATCCGACTTAGTTCAGCAACGTCCTACCTGCCAAAACATCCAGCCCGCCAGAGCTGCGGGACTCATACCACCCCGTGGCAGCGGCCGTGACACCCGGAATTTCAGGCTTACGCCGCTCAACGTTGATGCTCCAATATCCACTGTGTCGCGAGCACAACGAAGATATAGCTGGCCGCGCCATGTATGACATACTCTGTCTGATACCAGT
>DATMXS010000028.1:0-22367 GCA_035561355.1 Bryobacteraceae bacterium
TCGCCGAAGTACCCGGCGAGACGACGGATGGCGTGGGAACGGTCACGTTGCGGGCCGGGTTCCTGAAGCCGCCGGGTCTGGCGCCGGGCTTAGCCGCGCCGCTGGTCAGCATGGCGGCGAGCGTGGATTCGTACGGGGGCACGCTGGCGGGCAGCCAGACGTTGTACTACGGCGTGACCAGTCGCGCGGGCGATGGAACGGAGGGGGGGCTTTCGTTCATCGTCCGCGCGGCCGTGCCGATGTGGACGGACACGAACTGCGTCACGCTCACAGGCCTGAGCTTCGGGAGCGGGACTACGGGGTTCAACGTGTACAGGGGCGAGTGGCCGGACCGGCTGCGGCGCATCGCGACGAATCAGGCACAGGCCACCGAGTTCACAGACGCCGGCCTGGCTCCGGAACTGGTTACGCCTCCCGATGAGAACTACGATCATGCGAACTTCTATTGGCGTTTCGAGCAGCAGCCTGAAGTGCAGGCGCTGTTGGGATCGGCGGACTCGATCGGCAATCCGAGCCTGTCGATGGAACCGGACTCGTGGAGGGGCATGACGGTCCGGATTACGCGCGGTAAAGGCGCCGGACAGGAGCGCACGGCGGCGACGAATTCTGCGACGGTGATCGGCCTTAATCGGCCGTGGGCGGTGGCGCCGGATGCGACGAGTTGGTTCGTGGTGGCGGAGGCGGGCTGGCACTTCGCGGTGCGGGCAGCCGCCAGCCCGGCTGAGTTTTCAGTGCCAAACCGAATGTGGGCGACCGTACACGTCACGGGGCGCGCGGCAAGCGCACGCGATTCGGAAGCAAGCGCGGAGCTTTCACCGGTTACGCGGTGGAGGATTGCAGGCGCGGGCGACCAGACGGATGCGCAGCGCCCATCTGCTCCATTGTTCGGACTGGCGGCACGTGGGCGCGGGCTGGTGGAAGTGACGGGCGTCGGGTTCGAGGATCTCGGCAATACGCGAACCGTTCTGGCGGGGACGCTGACGCTTTATTGCTGGGACGAACTCGAGAGCCCGTCGGCATTTGAACTCGGCGTGGACCTGACAGCGGATCAGGACACGGTGACGCTCGGCATTGCGGGCCATGGAATGCCTGGACGGTTTGTACAGATCGAGGGGGAGATCGTCCGAATCGAGGACGTGGCGGATGGGGGGATGCGGTACCACGTGAGCCGGGGCGTACTGGGGAGTACAGCCTCGGCTCACGCGGCGGGCACTTCCGTGTACCACCTACAGGAGATGCGACTGGTGATGCCGTTTCCGCGCGATTTCTTTGGCAGCCCAGCGAGCGGAGGGCTTTCGTTTCCCGCGGTTCTGCCGGACATCCGGATCGCGGCGGCGGCGTTCACGGTGAGGAACGCGAAGGGCGATAGCGCCGCACGCGCAACGTGCTACACGCAGACGGCTGACGGCGGGCTTCGGACCGGATCGGGCGGTCAGTTCACGATGCAGGTGGACGGCTTCGTGGCGCTTCGGACGGACGCGGCGGCGCCGATCGTGGTGCAGGAGCGGCACGCGGTCCGCAACGTGTGCGCCGTGCTGCGGGAAGCACCGGCGGGAGCGCCAATCCGAATCAATGTACGGCAGGATGAGGACCTGATCGCGACGCTGACGATCGCGGCCGGCGAGACCGCTTCAAACGTCGCGAGCGGTTTCGGGGTTGGGCCGCTCAGGGCGGGAGCGCAGATCCATGTGGACGTGGTGTCGGCGCCGCAGGCTGCGGGAACGCATCCTGGACGCGATTTGACGGTGATGATCCGACTGTAGAGGGGATATGGGCGAAATACTCCAAAAGCTGCGGCCCGACCGCGACCTGCAGTGCTACTTCGAGCAGCCGTCGGCGATCGCGGCGTTGAGCGATGCGAGTGCGGCCGGATTTACGGTTTCAGGGACCTGGCGGCAGCAGTTCGACTGGTGTGTTGTGGAGTGGAACCGAGACAACGGATTCGAGCACCCCGCGTTCCGCAGCCTTCCTGACGGCGACTTGAGCGGACTCGTACTCACGTACGAGGAGTTGCGACAGAACGTCGTGCCGATCGATTCGGACCTGTACTCATGGGTGGATTGGCCGAACCTTCGCATCTGGGTTGCCGGACGGGCGGAGCCCTACAAGGTAGCGCTCCGGCCGCTCGCGACGGCGGTGGAAGGCTCGTACGGGCCCGCGACTGCGGAGTTCGAACTGACGGGCTCACCTACGCCGGGCGACTATGTAGGGCTTTCGTGGGGCGAGGAGCAGTACAACCACCTGTTGAACAGCAGTGACACTCTGGCGACGGCGGCGCTGGCTGTGGCGAACGCGACCAACGCTTTTTCGCCGACGATGCGGGCCGCGTGCGACGGGGCGAGGATCACGTTGACATGCATCGAGCCGGGTGCGAATCAGAACCGGCTGGGGGCATACGGGTTCGTTTCGGGCGCCCGCACGGAGCAGTGGACGCCGGATTCGCGAGTATTCGCCGGTGGCGCGTCGCCATCGAAATGGCGCATCGAGATCCGGTTCCACGCGCTGAAGGATCTCTCGGGCACTGACGTGCCCGTGACGAACATCCGGAAACTGCGATGGACATGGGCGGCGGACATGCAGCGGGGAGGGTTCGCGCGGACCGATTTCGCGGTCAGGATTTCGAACTGGGTGGTGAGCGGTACAGGGCGGGAGTATCGGATTGCGGGACCTGGCAGCATCAGAGTCGAGGATGATGCGGTTGCGCTCACGGGAGCGTGGTCGCGCCAGGAGGGCAATCACTCGGGCGGCTCACTGCACGTGACCACCGAAGATGGCGCCGAGGCGAGGTGCGAATACACGGCTACGGTGGAGCATGCGTTGTACACCGGCGTGATCAGGAACGACGTAGCGGGCGAAATGGAAGCGGTGGTGGATGGAGTTGGAGCGGGAACGTACGACCTGCGGATTCCCGCAGAAGAGGTAAAGGCGCGGGTACGGATCGGGGTGTTCGGGCCGGGCACGCACAGCGTCATGCTGCGGCGCATCAGCGGTTCGCTGTACCTCGACTTCTTCGAGGTCGTGATCGAAGAGGCGGAGGTTCCCGACTGCGTTCCTGACCAGAAGTTGACGCTGGCTACGGACTGGGATACCGAGCATTCACTCGCGCTCGCGCCGGAGCGGACGGCTTGGATGATCGACTCGATGGGGTTTCGAGGCCGCGTAAACCACTACGTCGGCGCGATGTGGTTTTACGAGCTGGTTCGGGTGGGGCACGCATACGCGTCGGCCTCGGTTGTATTCGACGGCACGCCGGAGTTCGGCGCACGGACCGAGTTGACTGTCGGGCGATCGGGCGATCCCGGGGCGGACCTGGTGATCGCTCATGTCCACAGGATCGGTGATACGGCGGAAACCGTGGTGCGGGCGCTCGAACTGGCGATCAACGCGGGGTACACGGCGATCCGTGCGGTGGCTGAGGGCGGAACGCTCAGGCTGTACGCGCGCGCGATGGGCGCGGAGGGAAACGGGCTCACTCTGTCGGCTGTGGCCGGAGGCAGCGGCTTTTCAAAAACGGCCAGCGGCAGCGCATTCACAGGGGGCACTGACGGCGAATGGAGAACTGACCTGCTGGCCGTGCCGCGGCTGAACAGGGCGGCGCGCGACTGGCACAGGAGCTTCTTCAAGGCGCTCGCCGGAAGGGGGCTGGACGCGGCCTCGGCGTTCAGCCTGGAGTTGCGGCACGGGGATCCTTCGCTGGAGGCCGGCATCGCGCAGCGGTGCCCGGAAGGCGATCCGGTCATCCTGAACACGCCGGCGATACAGACTAACTTCTCTCCGGCGAGCCGGACCTTCTGGAAACCGGTCTACACCGAAATGGCCGGCCTGATGAAGGAGGCGGGGCTTGTGCCGTACCTGCAGTTCGGCGAAGTGCAGTGGTGGTACTTCAGAGACCAGCGCTCGGGGATGCCATATTATGATGAACACACCAAGCAGGAATTCCGGAACAGGTATGGGCGTGAGATGGCGACGATCACCGATTGGGACACGCCGCCGGAACTGCACATCGAGGAAGCCTGCTTCTTGTCAGAACTCATCGGTGAGTTCACAACGGAGGTTGTGGCGCACGTGCGGGAGAGCTACCCGGAGTGCCGCGTGGAGGTTCTGTACCCTCTGGACGTGAACGAGACCGCGTGGAACCGCGCTGTGAATTACCCGGTCTCGGCGTGGACGCCGGGAACGCTGGATTGCCTTAAAACCGAGAGCTTCGGGTACACGTATGCACGAGACCTGGACAAGTGCCTGGAGTCGATCCGGTTTCCGTTCGAGCGAGGGTTCGGCGCGGAGCGGAGCGCGCACTTGATCGGCTTGGGAGACGCTCGCTCGCCCTGGGACAAGGAGGCGGGGATCGCCATTGGGGAAGGTGTCAAATCGGTGGTGCTGTTCGCGTTGGACCAGTTCTGTTTGGTCGGTTATGCGCTGCCGGCCTTGCGGCCGAGCCGGCGAGCGCGTTTCGACGATTAGAGTGCAGCGACCGAGATCAGGGTAAGACCGATCGCGAAGAAGATGATCATCAGCGTGAGCAGATACCGAACATTCTGCCCTGCCCCCTTGAATTCCTTCCACACGAGCAGGCCCCAGAGCGCGCTGATCAGCGTTGCGCCCTGTCCAAGCGCGTAACTGATGGCCGGGCCGATTTGCGCGTTCGGAGCGCTGGAAACAACAAAGTTCGAGATGGTGCCGGTGGCCCAGATGGCGCCGCCAAGCAAACCGAGCACGTGCTGTTTCGGAGTCCCGCGGAAGTACTCCAGGATCTCGACAGGTTCACCCTGCACCGGAAGGTTCATGAAGAACAAGTTGAATACGAACGTGGAAGCGAGGATGCCAAGGGCGAAGACAAACGCGATTGCATAGGGGCCGAGACCGCTCTCACCCTGTTTCCCCATCTCGACGAGGGGATAAAACGCTCCCATCAGGACGCCCGCAACCACAGCCAACACGAGGCCCTTCCAACTCACCTTCGGGATCACGTGCCGGGTCTTCCCCGCCTTGATCTCGCTGGTCGCCTTGCTGTGCTCATGTGCGCGGTACGCGAGCGCGTCGAGGATGATGGCTCCCACGACAACGGCGACTCCTGTGAAGAGAAGCCCCGGGTTGCCCTGCGGTTTGACGATGTAATTCCCGACCACTCCGATCACCATCGCCAGGCCGATGCCGACGGGGAAGGCAACCGACATTCCCGCGACGGCGATGGCGGCCACGAGCAGCATATTGGCAAGGTTGAACACCACGCCGGCGCCGAACCCGAACGCGATATTGCGCTTTCCTGCGCGCATCAGGTCATCGGTGAAGATGAAGCCGTCGCCGCCGCCTCCCCAGTCGAAGCCCATCGATCCGAAGGTAAAGGCCGCAATCGCCGCGGCGATCACGACACCGAATGAGTAATCGAAATAGAAAAGCTCAAAGCGCCACTTGCCGATGAGCTTCTGCGTATTCGCCCAGGATCCCCAGCAAAACATCGAGAGCAGGGTCAGGAGCAGGGCGGCGGTATAGGAGTCAGGCAGGATCATATGCGGACATGCGAGGTTACCACACGGCGGGGGTCTGGGGGATGGCAGCGCCGACCGGGTAGAACGAGGTGTATGATAGCTGGCCGAGTCCGGCGGTTGGGTACGGTACAAGGAGGGTGAGATGAGAATCGCGGCGGCAGCGGCATCCCTATTCCTCGCTCTGGGGACTGCGTACGCACAACGGCACACGATCACGATCAACGCCGAGACGCCTGAAGGCCAGGTGCTTCAGCAGATCGGTTCCGAAACTGACGAGGCCAAGAAACTTGGGTTGCTGGAGCAGTTCGCTACCCAGCACCCAAAGCATGAGGGCATCGCCTGGGTATACGAACTGCTGATTCCGGCATACACGAAAGCCGGGAACTTCGATGGCGCGATGGCGGCCGCGGACAAGCTGCTTGCCTCAGACCCCGACGACATGGACAGCGCGCACGCAGCGCTCAAGGCGGCCGAGGCGAAGAAGGATCCGGACGCGGTGCTGAAGTGGTCCAACGCGACCTCGGCAATCGCCCGCAGGGTGGCGGCGTCTCCGAAGCCCTCGGATGAAGACGAGGTCGCGGACTGGAAGGTCCGGGTGGATTACGCGAAGCAGGTGGACGTGTATACGGAGTATGCGATCTACGCCGCCGTGCTTCAAACGGCCGATCCGCAGAAGCGAATCCTTCTGGGACAGGGACTCGAACGTCGCAACCCGGACAGCCAGTACTTCGGCCAGGTGGCCGAGCAGTACTTTCTCGCGTTGATGCAGGCCGGCAAGGCTGGGGAGGCGGTGGAACTCGGAGAGCGGGCACTGGCAAAGAACGCCGCGAGTCCGGAGATGCTGCTGGCCTTGGCGAGCGGATACATTGCCAGGAAGCAGCCCGACAAGACGATCGAGTTGGCGCAGAAGGCAGCAGCGGCAACCGAGGCCAGGCCGAAACCCGAAGGCGTGAGCGATGCCGACTGGCAGGCGCGGCAATCGGTTCTGGTGGGGCGGGCGAAGTGGATCAGCGGCGTCACGTATGCGGCCCAGAGCAAGTGGGCGCTGGCGGACACGGCCCTTCGGGCCGCGCTGCCGGCCGTGCAGAGCGACAAGGACATGCTCGCGGAGGCGCTGTTCTACCTCGGGCTGGCGAATTACCGCTTGGGAGAAGCCGGCGACACGGAACGCATCAAGGACGCGCTGAAGTTCAACACGCAGTGCGCCGCGATTCCGGGCCGGTTCCAGGGGCCCGCGAACACGAACATCAAGGCGATTCGTTCGCAGTACCGCGTCAAGTAAACTCGTCTACTTGGCGAGAAACATGAACATCCTCGTACCCAACCTGGGATCTACGTCCCTGAAGTACCAGATTCTCGAGATGCCGGGGGAGCGCGTCCTGGCGCGCGGGCGCATCGAGCGCGTGAGCGACTACCGCGACGCGATCGCGCAGATCGGCACCGGAGGAACGCCAGTGGACGCGGTGGCGTTCAAGTCCGTACATGCGGGCAATGAGTTCCGTGGCACATATCTCATAGACGACTGCGTGATGCGGGCGATGGGGGAGTTTCTTCCCGCGGCGCCGGCGCACAATGCGATCTATATTGCGGCGGTGCGCGCGTTCCGCGAGTCGATGCCCGGCGTGCCTTTGGTGGGCGCTTTCGAGACCGAGTTTCACCGCACCATGCCGGAGCGGGCGGCGCGGTATGGGGTCCCGGCGGAGTGGCGAGAGGAGTACGGAATCAGGCGGTACGGCTTCCACGGAGCATCGCACGAGTACATCGCGGGACGGGTCGCGGAGGTTCTGGCGCGGCCGGCGGAATCGCTTCGCACCATCAGTTGCCACCTGGGAGGCAGTTCGTCGATCTGCGCAATCGACCGCGGCAGGTCGGTGGACACGACCATGGGGTTTTCGCCGCAATCGGGGCTGGAGAACGCGACTCGGCACGGCGAACTCGATGTCTACGCGGTGCTGTACATGATGGAGCGCCGGGGATGGTCAATCGAGGAGGTCCGGCAGCAGTTGACGCGCACGGGTGGACTTGCAGGGCTTTCGGGTGTGCCTGGAGGCGATGTGCGCGACCTCGAAAAGGCCGCGGCGAACGGCTCCGAAGATGCCGCGCTCGCGCTGGAGGTCTTCGCGTACCAGGTTCGAAAAGCGATTGGCGCGTACGCGGCCGCGATGGGCGGCCTGGATGCGGTGGCGTTCACGGGCGGCATCGGCGAGAATTCGGCCCGGCTGCGTGCGGCGTGCTGCGACGGATTGGTGTTTCTGGGGATCGATATCGATCCGGAGCGGAACGAACGAGGGACAGGCGATCGCATGGTTTCGCCCGAGGGGGCGCGCGTATCGCTGCTGGCTTTGGCGACAAACGAGGAGGTGGTGGTGGCGCGGAGGGCGTACGGGGTGCTGGGAGAGAGATAGCTGGAAAGAAGGCGGCCAGCGTGGTGGGTCGCGGTAGCCGGACGCATGAGTTCGCCCTTCGATCAGAAGTTGCGGGTGTGCAACGCTCATGCACAGAAGAAACAAAGTTTTGCGCCCAGCAGGGGCTAAAGCCCGAGTCTCTTTGGTCGGTTCGGTCGGCACGACTTGAAGTCGTGCCCTGATCCAAAGCACAAGTGGGGTGGATTCATGTTGACATGAAGTGCTTTGCAGTATAAAGTATTCGCTATGCGTCAGGCCATCCTGCATTCGCCGAACCGCCCATGGTGCCCGACGGAAATGACCCGGCCCCCACTTCTGGATGCCGCGATCCCCGCGGTCGCGATCCAGGCCCGGTATGCGCTGCTGATCAATCCGTTTTACCCGAAGGATCCGAACGCGAGCTTCGGCAAGCACGTGCTTACGCCGACGCTCGCTTTGACCAGTCTTGCGGCGACGACACCCGAGCACTGGGAAGTTCGGTATTGGGACGAAAACCTACTCGACGGGCGGCCGCCGTTTGCACCGATGCCCGAGGTGGTGGGGATCACTGTCCACCTGACGTTCGCCAAGCGGGCGTTCGAGCTTGCGCAGTGGTACCGCAGCCGCGGAAGCAAGGTGGTGCTGGGCGGGTTGCACGTGCAGTCGTGTCCCGGAGAGTGCGCGCCGTATGCCGACGCGCTTGCCATCGGCGATGGCGTGCAGCTTTGGCCACGGATTCTAGCGGACGTGGAAGCGGGCTGCCTGCGGCCTAGGTACATGGCAACGTACGAGAGCGACTATCACCGTGACCCCGCGCCGCGACGCTCGATCCTGCCGCGAAAGAGTTTTCTGACTACTACGAGCCTCATCGCTACACGCGGTTGCCACAACCGGTGCGGGTTTTGCTATCTGGCGACCGATGGCTTGCGTATGCCGTATCGAATGCGGGATCCCCACCAGATCGCGGCGGAGTTCGAGGAAGACGGGCAGCCTTACGGTGTCTTCGTCGATAACAATCTGGGGTCCAACCGCGCGTATCTGCGCGATCTGTGCCAGGCGCTCCGGCCGCTGAACAAGATCTGGAGCGCGGCAGTCTCCATCGATGTCACCGACGATCATGCGTTGATCCGCAGCATGGCCCTCGGCGGATGTACGGGCGTATTCGTGGGATTCGAGTCACTCACGGATGAGAACCTTGCCGATGCAAGGAAGAAAACGCCGAAGGCCGGCGACTATGCGCGCCGAGTCCACATGCTGCACGAGAACGGGATCCAGGTGAATGGTTCGTTCGTGTTGGGATTCGATCACGACCGGAAAGACGTTTTCACCCGGACAGCCGACTGGATCGAAGAGAACCGGCTGGAGAGCGCGACGTTTCACATCCTCACCCCTTATCCGGCGACGCCGCTGTTCCGGCAAATGGAAGCGGAGGGCCGCCTGTTGCACCGTGATTGGACACTGTACGACACGGCGCACGCGGTGTTCCGTCCGAAAAATATGTCATCCGCGGAACTGGAACAAGGTTATGCCTGGATGTACCAGCGGCTCTTCTCACACGCTTCGATCTGGCGGCGCCGGCCCTTGGATTGGCGCGCCGTCGCTCCGTATCTGGCGATGTCGTACCTGTACAAGCGGTCCAACCGGTTCTGGCGACTGCTTATCAAACACCACCTCGTGCATGCCGCGTGGCGACCGCTGGTCGAACTGACACGACTGCGGCACGTACGATTCCGGGAGGAATTGGCCACCGGAGAAACGTTGACTCGGCCGGGCAACGTTGTAGCTGCGGGCGTGTAGGGACGGTCGCCTGGACCCTTGTCGGGTCGCCTCCGTTTCGAGAGGCAAAACCATTCATCCCCTGCTCTTGTGATAGTATTGCTCAGCTTTGAGCCACCATTTGCAGGGTCTCGCGAATGGAAGCATTCCCAGTGCGGAGGTTGGTATGTCTGTTGTTTTTCCGGCCGGCTGTCTTCGCCGGTTCGCGCTATTGTCCAGTTGCATCTTGATCCTGGTGGCCGCCGTGCCCTCCCAGGCGCAGGTCCTCTACGGGGCGCTCGTGGGCAACGTCACGGATCCGTCAGGCGCTGCGGTCGCGGGAGCGAAGGTCACCGCCATCAATCAACAAACTAATCTCACCCGCGAAGCCGTCACGAATGAAGAGGGCCGTTACAGCTTTCCGGGCCTTCCCACGGGGACGTACACCGCGAAAGTAGCCGCCGCTGGATTCATCGATTTCGGCAGGAAGGACATTGCGGTCACGCTCAACAGCACCACACGCATTGACGCACCTTTGCAGTTGGGCCAGATACAGGCCACGGTGCAGGTGACTGCCCAATCAACGCCTCTGCTGCAGGCGGACCGAGCCGATGTTCGGCTCGAGATGACGACAAAGCAACTCGAGAGCCTGCCCGTGGCGCAGGGCCGCAATTATCAGGCACTCTTCCGCACGATGCCCGGTTTCGTTTTGAACAAGCCCGAGAGGAACAGCGCATCGAACCCCTCGATGGCCTATCAGTTCAGCGTGAACGGCGCCAGCAGATCGATCAACAACACGCGTGTGGATGGCGCGAGTTCAACCAATGTCTGGCTGCCGCAGATGAACGGTGCGTACGTACCGGCTTTGGAATCGATCGAGACCGTCAACATCGTGACCAATAGTTTCGATGCCGAGCAGGGCCTCGCCGGAGGCGCTGCGATCAGCGTACAGATCAAGAGCGGCACCAACCAATTTCACGGTTCGGCCTTCGAGTACCATGACAACTCCGCCTTCCGGTCGCGAGGGTATTTCCTCCCGGCCGGCCAAGGTAAGGCCAAGCTCGTTTATCACCAGACTGGAGGCACGCTGGGCGGGCCGATCAAGCGTGACAAGCTGTTCTTCTTCACGAGCCTGGAGAGGACCAGCGATCGCCAGAGCGCGAACCTGATAACTTCAGTGCCGACCGACAAGGTCAGGAACGGCGACTTTTCAGGCTTCAGCGCCCTCTTATATGATCCATTGACCGGCAAGGCCGATGGCTCAGGCCGGACTCCGTTCGCAGGGAATAAGATTCCGACTGACCGTATGGATCCGATCACCAAGAAGATCCTCCAGATGGTCCCTCAGCCTAACCTGAGAACCGGCAGCAACCCCGAGCAGAATAATCTCTTCGTTTCGGCGCCGTTCGCTTTCAATCGCTGGACCAGCGACACGAAGGTGAACTGGGTCATTTCGGAGAACCTGAATGCGTTCGGGCGCTACAGTCTTCTCGATTTCAACATCGATTCACCGACTGCATTCGGCGACGTACTGGAAGGCCCCGGTCTTACAGGGAAGTCGGTTGCCAGTCCTGGATTGGCCAACGGCGGCACACACAGTGTTTCGGCCGGCATGAACTACATCGCCTCGCCGACACTCCTGCTCGATGGCAATTTCGGTTTCGTGCGGCAACCGACCAACATGTGGTCGGTGAGCAACACTAAGAATTACGGCCTGGATATGCTAGGTATCCCCGGGACCAACGGACCCGACGAGTATCAGGCGGGCATGCCCCGGTTCGATGTCGGCGGCTACGGCTATTACGGCATCGCGAACCATTACACCCCGTATTACCGGACGGACGATCAGTTCCAATACGTCACAAATGCCACCTGGACGAAGGGAACACATGAACTGCGCTGGGGAGTGGACATCTATCGCCAGAACATGAACCATACGCAGCCGGAATTCGCAGGCGGGGCCAGCATGGGCCCGCGCGGCCGTTTCGTGTTTGGGACCGGACCGACGCAATTGTGTGTCACTCCAGACGGCAAGGGCGGCTGCAGCAAGACGAGCACCTCAGATAGCAGGGCAAACAGCTTTGGTACGTTCCTGCTGGGGCTCCCGACGCAACTCGGCAAGGGAGTCGAGACGCTGCTTCCGTACACAACCCGCGCGTGGATGCACAGCCTCTACATCCGCGACCGCTGGCAGGCAACGAAGAAGCTCACGCTGTCGTATGGCACCCGCTGGGAGTACTTCCCGGTGCCGCGCCGGGCGGACCGCGGCTTCGAGCGGTACAACCCGGACACGAACATGATGGAGATCGGCGGCATCGGTTCCGTTCCCGTAAACCTCGGGGTGAAGGTTAGCAACAAGCTTTTCGCGCCGCGCTTTGGACTGGCTTATCGCGCCACTGACAAGTTCGTGATCAGGGCAGGGTACGGCCTCACCAATGACCCCTATTCGATGTCGCGGCCGATGCGTACGAATCACCCGGTATTGATCGAACTGAACGTTACGGCT
The DNA here is from genome assembly GCA_035561355.1 of Bryobacteraceae bacterium. GTDB lineage: Bacteria > Acidobacteriota > Terriglobia > Bryobacterales > Bryobacteraceae > DATMXS01. The sequence continues at coordinate 12,132 of DATMXS010000028.1, forward strand.
CCGAATAGCCTGTCGCCGGCCGGCCGGCTGGCCGATGGCATTCCTGCTGTTCCGATACCGGAACTGGGGAACGGCGTGATCCCGATCCCGGGCAACGTGACGGCCACCACGGTCCCAACCGACTTTCGCCGTGGCTATGTGCAGTCCTGGAACCTCGTGCTCGAGCGCAACCTGGGCGCCGGCTTTGTCGCCGAGGCCGGTTATGTTGCGACCCGGCAGGTACGGCAGCTCGGATTCCGCGAGTTGAACTGGTCGCCGATCGGCGGCGGGTCGTCCGGCAGGCAGCTCTATAAGAAGTATGGCCGGACTGCGAGCACGCTGATCGTGACGCCAATCGGGGGCACGCATTACGATTCGCTCCAGACGCGGTTGCAGCGCCGTTTCTCCAGCTTCTATATGCTGGACGCCTCGTACACCTGGAGTAAATCGATCACGAACTCCGGAGAGGATAACAGCGATGGTACGGCCGATATCAGCATCCCGGAATACTACGGGCTGATGCGTGGCGTGAGCGGGCTCGACCGAACGCACAATCTCGAGATCACGAACGTGACCGAGTTGCCGTTCGGGAAGGGTCAGCGCTGGTTATCGAACGGAGGCATCCTCTCGGCAATCGCGAGCGGGTGGCAGGTCAGCAACGTGATCAGCTTCATCAGCGGGGAGCCCTTCACTGTCACGGGTTCCAGCAGTTCGCTGAACGCGCCGGGCAATTCGCAGCGCGCCGACCAGATCAAGCCGGAGGTGACGATCCTGGGCGGGGTTGGGCCGGGACAGCCGTATTTCGACCCGACTGCGTTCGCTCCGGTGACTACCGCGCGCTTCGGCACCGCCGGCTTCAACCGGATGCGCGGACCGGGGATGCGGAACTGGGACCTGAGCCTGTCACGCAGGTTCCAGGTCACGGAACGCGTAAACCTGCAATTCCGTGCCGATGCGACGAATACCACGAACACGCCGAAATTCGACAACCCGCGGACGGATGCGAGCGGCACCGGGCTCGGCGAGATCACCAGCGCGTGGGGTGAACGGGAGATACGGCTCGGCGTGCGGATCGGATTCTAGTGGTTCCGCGCGTTTATGAACGCTAATGGTTGCTGATCGCTGACCCGCTCGGGTGGCGACTCATTTTAGGCGACGCCGCGACGTAAACGGCCGGCCGTTGCGATGCGGCACGGCGGAAGTTAGTGGCAGCAGCCGAGGGAAACTCCCCTCGGTGCGGCGCGGCGTCGCACTCTTCGACATGTCCGGTTCTCCGGGTTCGGAGGCACACAGCGGGTGCGTCCCGTTCGGGAAGCGGAATCCTCTGAACTGAAAAGGCATGGAGGAAGAGCGTCTCTTTTGGCCGCTTACTTCGTGCGCGGCTCGGCCGCGGTGTTGGCGGCGGCAGGCGGCACGGGCCTTAGTAATTGCTCTTTCCGGTAAATAAGCGTCGAGGTGTTGTAGCTCGCGATCTCGAAGCCGTGGCCGTGGATGATGGCGTCCGTTGGGCAGGCTTCGACGCAGTAGCCGCAGAAGATGCAGCGCGAGTAATCGATGTTGTAAGTCTTGGCGTAGCGTTCGCCGCCGCTGATGCGCAGCTTGGCCGTGTTCTCCGCGGCTTCGATGTAGATGCACTGCGCGGGGCAGGCCGCCGCGCACAGGAAACAGGCGACGCACTTCTCCAGGCCGTTCTCGTCCCGTTCCAGAAAGTGGACGCCCCGAAACCGCTCCTGGAATTTGACTGGCTCGTCGGGGTAGCCCTCCGTGACCGTGGGCGACATCATTTCCCTGAACGTGACGCCCATGCCCTTGGCAATGGCTGCCGCTGAGCCAAGAATGTCCTGAATATTCGCCATCATCCCCCCAGAAAGTCGATCAGCAGCTCCGCACGGGAGCTAGTTCTTGGAGCTTCAACCAGGCCGGAACTCAGGGACGCGGTCAGCCGGGCCGAAAGGCTTGGTACCGACACGCTCGCCCAGAGCGTCCAGATCCCGTCTGGCAAACCCCTCGGACACGGCGGAGATTCGGGCGTCCGGCTCGATCGTGAACAGCGTCGGCACGGACGAGATCCCGAACGCATTGCTCGCGGGGTACCCCTTCGGATCGTCCAGCAGGATCGGGAAAGTAATACCGAACTGGCGAACGAAGCTTTCGGTCGCGCCGGCTTTGTCTTGAGATACACCCACCACCCGCAGCCCAGCCTTGTGCAGACGCTCCAGGTAAGGGAAGGTCATCTGGCAGACCGGGCAACTCACTTTGAAAAACGCGAGCACCACCGCTCCGCCGGCGAGGAGATCGCCGGACGCCGTGCTACCCCCTGAAAGGGCCGGCAGCTTGAACGAGGGCGCCTGCGCGCCTGCCTGCAGCGTAGTGCTCCGGTCGAACCACCCCATACCTTGAGGATACAGGAGAGGGCGGCGGGAGGGGTCGAGCGCACGTTCCGGCAGGGGAGCGGACCGGCGCTACTCGCCGGATTGCTCCCGGACGAAGTTGAGGATGTCGAACTTCTGGATCTCGCGATCAGGGAAGAAGCTGTTGATGGCCTGCTGCTCATCGTCGAACACGTCGAAAATAGTGCTCAGCTTGGTGAGGACCAGCAGTTCGATGTTGCGGTCATTCAGGTTCTCGAGGGCCAGGCGCCCGCCCAGTTTCTTCAACCCGGTGTGGCCTACGACGAGCGCCCCGAGACCTGTGGAATCGATGAAGTCCACGGCCGCAAGGTTAAGGAGGATCCGGGTCTGCGAGGCAGCGATCAACTCACGAAGCTTGTCGCGGAGGGCTGCCGCATGCTCACCGACGATGATCCGGCCGTCGAGATCGAGGATCGCAATGCCCTCGCGATCGCGCTGCTGAATTTGGAGTGCCACAGGCGAGCCGTCCCGCGCTACTGCTGCGCCTGCTGTTCCCGACTCTTTTCCTCGGGCGCTTCGATCATATAGCCGATGCCGCGCACCGTGTGGATCAACTTCACGGGCCAGCGATCGTCAACCTTGCTACGGAGGTGGCGGATATAGACGTCGACGATGTTCGTGAGCCCGTCGTAATCCATATCCCAGACGTGCTCGACGATCATGGTGCGGCTGAGCGGACGTCCGCGATTGCGCATGAGGTACTCGAGGATGCTGAACTCTTTCGGCGCCAACTCGATCGGCTCGCCGGCCCGGGTGACTTTGCGGCGGATGCAATCGAGTACTAGGTCGCCCACCTGGAGCCGCTCCGGAGTCGGTTGGCCGCGCCTGAGCAGGGCGCGAACGCGTGCAAGCAATTCGGTGAACGAGAAAGGCTTCCCGAGATAGTCATCGGCCCCTTTTTCGAGGCCCTTCACGCGGTCATCCACTGCGCCGAGCGCGCTAAGGATGAGCACAGGCGGACTAACCTTTCGATTACGGATCTTTTCGAGCACTTTGAGGCCGTCCATGTCGGGCAGCATCAGATCCAGAACGATCAGGTCGTAGTCTGTCGCGTGCAGCAGCTCGAGAGCGGTGGCCCCGTCAGCGGCCGATTCCACCGAATAACCGGCGCTCTCCAGGCCTCGGGCTACAAACTCAGCGATGCGTTTTTCGTCTTCGATGACCAGTATGCGCATCTGTTCCTTCAAGGTTTAACGATTCCTTCCCGCGACCCCGGCTGCGGTGCAGGGGAGTGCGACCACAACGATTCGCGAGGGCGAAACCCTTCTCATGGATGAAGATACCATAAACGCATGCTACCCCTGAAAGATTTCTAATGTCACTGGCGGAGCGTCAGCGAACGCACTAAAGTAAGCGGCGGGAGAGGCCGATAGACAGCGCAGATGGACACTGTCGTACAAAGGACCATAACCAGTGCGAGAGTTCGCGTGGTACTGGGGGCTCATGCCGCGTGGCTGGAGAGCCGCCCCGGCGGGATCCGGGCGAATCTAGCCGGGCTCACGCTGAACGAAATCCGGCTGCCGGGCGTGAACTTGCGCCAGGCGATCCTCAACTCGGCCGCCCTGATCGAGGCGGTTCTCGACGGCGCCGATTTGAGTGGAACATCACTCGATGGCGCCGATCTCCGGCGGGCGAGCCTGATCGGAACTGATCTCACCGGCGCCGACCTTTCGGACTCATTACTGGGGCAGTGCTACCTATCCGAGGCCACGCTCTGCGAGGCAGTGATCCGCGGCAGTTCCTTCCGCGGAGCGATACTGCGTGAAGCCAGGCTGATGCAGAGCACGGTTCACCGCTGCGACTTTACAGGCGCGGTCCTTACGGGCGCGAACCTGAATCATTCCGAGCTCTCGGATTGCTCATTCGCCGAATCGCATCTCGAAGAGGCGTCGCTCCTGCGAGCCCGGGCCCAGCTTTGCCGTTTTGTGGCCGTGACCGCCACGGGCGCGCGTTTCGAGGGGGCGCGTTTGAGGGGCTGCGATTTCCGTAGCGCTCACCTGATGGCGGCCCGTTTTCAGCAGGCGGATCTCAGCCAGTGTTGCTTCGCCGGAGCAGTGCTGGCGGGCGCGGACCTGCGCGATACCCGGCTCGATGCAGCGGAATTCTGCGGCGCCATCCTGACCGGAGCTCAACTGGCAGGCGCGGCGATGTTAGCCGCGGATCTGCGGGGAGCGAATCTACGCGGCGTGCGCGGCCTGAACGGCCTGCAACTGGGCCAGGCCCGGACAGACGAGCAAAGCATCATGCCGAGCGGAAGGCGTGGCCCGTACGTGAAGGGGTCGGGAGCGGAACGGCCGGCCGCCTGACTCGGCGAGGGTGCCGGCGCCGTCCTCTACAATAGAGGGTAGATGCCCTGCCTTCTAGGGAAAAGGCGGATTTTCCAAGGAATTTCAGGCCAGTTCGCGCGCCAACGCCGGACTTCTGAGCCGGACACTCACCTTCAGAGAAACGACTGCGCGGCCAGCCCAGGGCCCGAGTCACGCCCCATCTGCCCATCCACCAAACAATCTGACTATGATCACCGGAAGGAGCACACCACATGCTGATCGGAACGATGAACCACCCGAGCCGCGACATCTTCGAGGAGATGCAGTGGATGGCGGACTTGGGCCTGGACTTCATCGACATGACTCTCGAGCCGCCCAGCAATGCCTCATGGATGGTGGACACCGAACGAGTTCGCGCGGCACTTGAGAAGCACCGGTTCCAGATCGTCGGGCACACGCCCTTCTATCTGCCGATGGCAAGTGCGATGGAGGATGTGCGCAAAGGCGCAGTGGCTGAACTCCGGCGCTGCCTGCGCGTTTTCAGCGAACTCGGGGCAAAGTGGATGAACATCCACCCGGATCATTACACTCCATTTCACGACCGCGCCTTTTTCGTGAAGCGAAACATCGAGTCACTCACGGAGTTACGCGAGGATTCCGAGAAGTACGGCGTGGGCCTGATGATCGAGAACCTGCCCGGCAATTTCAACAACGCGCAGCAGATGGGAGATCTGCTCGATCCCCTGCCCTGGCTGGGACTGCACCTGGATTTCGGCCATTCCAACCTGCTTGTTCCGCGCAACAGCGCCCAGGAGATGCTCGAGCGCTACGGAAGCCGCCTGCGTCACGTGCATGTGCACGACAACAAAGGTGGTTCCGAAGACCTGCACCTGCCGTTAGGAGTGGGCAATATCGAAGTCGGAGCAATCGTGCGGGAGTTGAAGCAATGCCACTATGACGGCACGATCACGCTCGAGGTCTTCACGCCGGACCGGCACTTCCTGACATACAGCGCCGATGTGCTGCGAAAAGCGTGGAAAGACGGCGCGGCAGCGGCCTAATCGTTCTCTGCGGCCCTGCGCCCCACAAAGAAATACCAGCCGAGCGAAAGCCCGAGGTTGCGCCAGTTTTTCCATTGGGTGCGGGCAAGCGAGAGGCCCAGCATTGCGAGAATGAAGCAGACCGCGACGATGGCGGTCTGGCCGGCCGTCAGGCGCTCCTTGAAGTACCACATCCAGCGCCCGTACATCAGCTCGATATGAACCCAGTAGACCAGCAGTGAGGTCATGCCGAACTGCCGCACCCAGCTCCAGTGGCCGCTGGCGTGGCGGGTCCAAAGGAAGCTGAACGCGAGCAGGAGCAGGAGTACGCCGAGCTTGCTCGCGATCAGCCAGGGACTGTCGAGCCAGTAGTCGGAACGCGCGTACACGGAATAAGGGAGGTTCGAGAAGTACTGCGCCGCAAGAATCAAACCGAAGCCGGAAAGGGCCGCCCACTGCGCCGCACGCTCGTACTGCTCGGGATCCGTGAGACGCAGGATACTGCCAACGCTAATCCCGAAGGCGACGAAAGCGCCCCAGGGAAAGAAGGCGAAGGCGGCGTAGTCGGGGACGAAATACTGGCGAACGGGCAGCGGCAGGAAGGACCAGTCGAGTTGAGACACGAGCGGGGCGGCGGCGGCGATTGCAACGCCCAGAGCCGCGCAAAGCCGGACGCGATCGACGGTTTGAAATACGGCCATAACGGACAACACGAAAATCGCGAAGCCCATCGCGTTGAGGATGTCCACGCGAAGGAGGTCCCGCGTCGGGCTGTGCGGCCAGCCGAGAAGCCACAAGGAGATCCGGAAAGCGAAGGCGGCGGCAAAGAGGTATCCGGCCCGGCGCCAGCCGGCGAGAATGCGCTTTAGTGGACTAAGCCCGGCCCGCTCGCGGCTATCCATGAGGAAGGCGAGCGTCACGCCAAGCAGGAACAGGAAGATCGCCGGCGGCATTCCGCCGACAAACTGTGAGAGGATGTACGGCCCCTCCTCGCGCAATTCAGGTTTTGTGAATGCGTGAAATGCGTGGCCCTGGAGCATGATAACCGCGCCAATGCCGCGCATCCAATCCAGAAATGCCAGTCTGCCGCCAGACTTCTTCTTTGGTTCGCCCAACTCTCTTTGCCTTTTGCTTACTTCTGGGGGTATTCGCGTTTCACGTCCGAAGGGAGCTTAAGCCGGAACGCGTTGTCCGGCAGATTGGAGTTTAGCTGTACGTCGGAGTAGGTCACGAGGTAATAATCGCCACCTGGCTGGTAAAATTTCTGTTGCACCGGATGCCCGGCGTCCAGGGGAATCCACAACTCGACCTTTGTAATCTGCTCTTTCACTTTGGGAGACCGCGGAATCAGTTCGACTCGCGTCGTTTTACGGCCCGCGACGGCTTCCTCGCCCACCGCGTTCACGGTGTAGTTCTTAGCCAGATCCTTCCCCGATGTTCCGAAGCCGAGCAAAACGAACTGATCCACGAGCGAGCGACTCTTGCCGACATCGTAGATTTGCACCATGTTCATTTTGGGATAGTAGACTTGGCCTGTATCCCCTTCAAAGGAGTACGCGCGTGCTTCCGGTTCGACAATCTCCGTCCGCACCGAGACGGTCTTGCCGGCGCGGCGCATCCATATCCGTCCGCTCTCGGTGGTGGTGTCGTCCAAGATCGCGGTATGCGTCGCCTTGGTGAGCTTCGCGGTGACCTGGCGAAAGGCGCCGGACTCCTTCTCGAGCCGCGCCAACACCGATTGCGTGCTCTCGGCTGAGAGGGTCAGCGTGCAAAAGATTGACAATATTGCGGCTTTAAGGAACATCCTCTTATGGTTGGATGCCGGGGCCCGAGCGAAAGTTACGGCTGCGCGAATGCCAGATAACCCGTCAACTCATGCTCCGAGGTACGCACCGGCTCCAGCCGGACGCTCGGGATCCGGCGTCCCTCGCGTTTACCGAGCAACTCGGCTGCCTTCTGCGGACGGTCGAGTTCCGCGACCCCGTCCAGCATCGCGGATTCAATCCAATACACGTCCGTGCCATGCGCCGCCTGAAGCCTGGCGATGCGGCTGGCGCCCGGAATGCGCGGCTGATCGCGGAACCACTCGCGCGGCGTCAGGAACAGGAACGCCAGAATCAGGCCGACCATCACGTCGTACTGCCAGCTCGCGCGAGGGTAGTCCCACAGGATGAACCGCTTAACGCCCGTTAAGAACTGCCCTATCATGAATTTCAAGTGTAGCGCAAGGTAGCGGCGCATGGTCCGGCAAAACCTGCCCGCGCACGCTGATCACACGGCCCAGGGCTCAATCCCAAGCGCTTAACCTGAGTACTTCGAGCACAGGGCGCCGAGCCGATGGATCAGCTTCGGCACGGCCGTGGGCGCCGGCTCGGAGCTCTCGTATTCGAGCGCCATGTAGCCGCGGTAGTTCGCCTTCCCGAACATGGAAATGACACGATCCCAGTCGGACGGCTGGCGCTTGCCGTCTTCTGTGATTTCGACCTTCACCTGCACCGCGACTGCGTGAGGTATGCATCGCTCGATCTGGTTGTACACATCGGTCCGGAAGTTTCCGGTATCGAGGTTCATACCTACCCAGGGGGAGTCCACGCGCTTGATCATGTCGAGCACGCGGGAGGAATGCTCGGTGATGCCGCCGTGGTTCTCCAGGCCGAGCACGACTCCCTTCTGGGCCGCGTACTCGGCGGAGCGCTTCAGCACTTCCACCACCCAGTCAGCCGCCTGGTCTTCGGTAACGCCCTTGGGGACGCGGCCGCCGAACACGCGGATATGCCTGGCTCCGAGCTTCGAGGCCACATCCACCCATTCGCGGATTCCCTCGACCTCTTTCGCCCGCAGCTCCGGCGTCTCACGCGTCATCTCGGTACGGACCGAGATGCTGTAGATGTCGATGTTGTGGCGGTAAGCCAGCCGCTTCAGCGGCATCAGAAACGCGTCGGTTGTATCCGGGAACCAGTAGACGGTCAGGTCGAGACCGTCCACGTTCAGGCCGGCGGCGAGGCGGACGAGGTCCGCGTAGCTCATGGTCTTGGATTCCAGTTCCTTGCGGAAGGAGTAGGCGCAGATGGCGGGCCGTATCCGCGCTTTGAGTTGCGCGGGGCCGGGCGCTTGCGATGCGAATGCTGCGGCGGCGGGTAGCGCGGCCGCGCTCTTCAGAAGGTCTCGACGGTTTAGCATGGTCCGGTTGTTATCATAGCCTCTAATGCAACAGGTGAATGTCGGCATTGTCGGGCTTGGAAACGTCGGAATGGGAGCGCTCACTATCCTGGCGGAAAACTCTGAGCAGATCGATCTCAAGCTCGGCTTCCGCCTGCGCGTGGCCGCGGTGTGCAGCCGTACCGTTCACACGAAACCCATTCCGGAGGCCTTGGGCGGCGTCTTCAAGACCACCGACTGGCGCGAGGTCTGCTCGCATCCGGATGTTCACGTTGTCGCAGAACTGGTCGGCGGGACCGATGTTGCATCGCAGATCATCACCTCCGCCATCTCGCACGGCAAGTCGGTGGTGACCGCCAATAAGGAATTGATGGCCCTCTGCGGGCCGGAACTCTGGGAACAGGCGATCGGAAACGGCACCAACCTGGCTATGGAGGCGAGCGTTGCGGGTGGTATCCCGATTCAGGACGTGCTCCGGGAGGGCATCGCGGGCGACCGCATCGTGACGCTGTACGGCATCCTGAACGGCACCAGTAACTTCATCCTCACCGAGATGGAGCGGCGCGGCGCATCCCTCGAGAGCGTGCTGGAGGAAGCTCAGCGCCTGGGATACGCCGAAGCGGACCCGAGCGCCGATATCGACGGCATCGATGCGCGCTCGAAGCTGGCGATCCTCTCGGCTCTCGCCTTCGGAGAGAAGATCACGCCATCGGACATCTTCACCGAGGGCATCCGCGGAGTGTCCCAACTCGACTTCGAGTACGCCAAACTGCTCAATCACACCATCCGGCTGATCTGCTCGGCGCGCCAGACGCGTGACGGTCTCATCCTCTCAGTGCGGCCCTCACTGATTCCGACGTCCACGATTCTGGCGAGCGTCAGGAGCGCCTACAACGCGATCTGGGTGAAGGGCCTGTATGGCGGCGACACGTTCTATTACGGCCGCGGCGCGGGCGCGAAGCCGACCGGCGTTGCGGTTGTGAGCGATCTGATGAGGGTCGCGCGGGAGATCCGGCGCGGCAGTCCGGAGCGCGTCTCGCCGTTCGCCCACCAGCGGCTCGGCGAGTATCAGCCCATCTCGATTACGCACCTGCGCACGCCGTATTACCTCCGCTTCCAGGTCAGCGACCGGCCGGGCATCATCGCCGCACTTGCGGGGATCCTCGCCAAGAAGAACATCAGCATCGAGGCAGTGTGGCAGGCGCCGGCCGAGCGGAAGTCGAACCTGCCGTTCGTCATCACGGTTGAGGCGACGACGGAGAAGGCGATTCGCGAGGCAGTGGCGGAAATGTCAGGCCTGGATTTTCTGTGCGAGCCGCCGCTGGCGATGCCGATGGAACCCGGGCTCTGATTTAGCAGAAGCTCAAGGCTGTTGACGGT
>DATMXS010000029.1:0-27746 GCA_035561355.1 Bryobacteraceae bacterium
CCCCTTCGCCTGCTGCGCCGCCTTCTTTCGCGCGTGCAGCACGCCCTTGGTGAGGCTGCCGTACTTCGCTTCGAGTTCCACGAACCGGGGAAGCACGCTCGCGACGCTCAGGCGGCTCGGATCGCCGCCGTATATGCCGGAGAGCAATGGCTCGGCCAGATAGTCCACCGCCTCCTGCCCGTAGTGCTCCGCAACGAATTCGGCGACAGAACGGTCTTCCGGCGGATCGACAGGCGGTTTGCGAAACCACTCCAGTCCCATCCGGATCTTGGTTCCCCATCCGAGCAGCCCGGACTTGACCATCGGCAGGATCTTGGTCGGAATCATCAGCATCAGCCCGTCCGGCAGAGGCACGAGCCGGCCCCCCTTGCGGACGTACGTCACGCGCAGGTGATCGTTCGACGCGATTACGTCGCCGCCCAGTCCCACCTCGCGGATCAACTGGAGCGCCCAGGGCTTCTGCGAGATGAAGCTATCCGGCCCGGCCTCGAGGACGCACCCTTCGACGCGTTCCGTCTCGATGACGCCGCCCAGCCGCGGGCGCCGCTCTACGATCGTCGGCGCGATTCCCGCCTTGCGTAGATAGTAGGCGGCCGACAGCCCTGAGATCCCGCCGCCGACAATCACGACTCGAGGCATAGTTTCTCCCGCGCGACCTCCGCTAATGCCGCAATAAATGTCCCCGATGCGTTCAACGACTCCGGCCTGCGCACCGCAATCCCGCGCTCGCGCCCGTACTCCCGGAACATCACGTCCACATCGTAGAGCACCTCGACGTGATCGGAGACGAAGCCTATCGGCTGAAGCACGGCATCCTTCACGCCTTCGTCCGCGTACCGGTCGAGAACGCTCTCCACGGTCGGCCCCAGCCACTGATCGTCGGTGAATCCCTGGCTCTGATACGCGAAGTCGTAGCGGTCCAGACCCGCCGCTGAGGCCACCAGACGAGCTGTTGCCTGCGCTTCCGAGTCGTAGGGATCGGCCCGTTCGAGGAACCGCTCCGGCAGGCTGTGCGCCGTAAAGAGCACGCGCTCTGTGGGCAGCAGCGGCCGCAGCCGCTCCTGGAAGGCCTGAATGAGAAGCGGGTGCTGGTGGAACGTCTTCGTCCAGATAATCTCCGCTTCCAGGCCTGCCGCCTGCTTCGCTTCCTGGGTCCGGCGGAAGTAGAGGCCCACGCTCGACCGTGAATACTGCGGCGCCAGGCACAGTGCGACGATCCGCTCGATGCCGTCTGCCTTCAGATGCTCGACGGTCTCGCGGATGAGCGGATGCCAGTTGCGCATCCCGAAGTACACAGGGACCCCCAGCGTCCGCTCGAGCGCCCCGGCCTGCTCCCGCGTGCGCGCCGTCATCGGCGAACTGCCGCCGATCTGGGCATACCGCTGGCGAACCTCCTCTACGACCTTCGGGGGCGTGGGCCGCCCGCTACGGACGAGAGTCAGGTATTCGGGGATATCTTCCAGGCGCTCAGGCGCTCCGTGGGCGAGCAGGAGAACGGCTTGCTTCATGTGGGAACCGGCCGCGATCGGCGCTTCCTTACCAGACTGGATGAGCCCGGCGCGGCTCCCGATTCAGAACCGGCCGGGTCCATCCTGGAATGGCGCTCGATTAAGGCTTAAACTCGCGGACGTACTGCACTGCGGCTTTCACGTGGTCAACCGGCGTTTCCGGCATGATGCCGTGACCCAGGTTGAAGATGTGACCCGGCCGCGTGCCGGTCCGCTTCAGCAATTCATGAATGCGCATCCGCAGTTCCGGCAGTGGTGCGAACAGTACCGCGGGGTCCAGGTTGCCCTGAATCGCGGAGCGGTAGCTGATGTCCATCCAGGCCTGATCGATGTTCACACGCCAGTCGATGCCGAGGACGTCCCCGCCGGCGGCGTGCAGTTCCTTGAAGAAACCACCCGCGCCCGTACCGAAGTGAATGACTGGCACACCGGTGGAGCGAATCCGCTCAATGAGCGCGCGGGAATACGGCGCGCAGTACCGGACGTAATCGTCCGGCCCGAGCGCCCCCACCCAGCTATCAAATACCTGAATGGCGCGCGCGCCAGCCGCGACCTGAAGGATCGCGTACGGACCGAGCACATCCACCAGTTTGCCCATCAAACGGCGCCAGAGCGTCTCGTTCGAGTACATCATCTGCTTGGTGCGGAGGAACGTTCGCGACGGCCCGCCCTCGATGATGTAACTGGCGAGTGTAAAAGGCGCGCCCACGAATCCGATCACGGGCACCTTGCCCGCGAGCGCCTTCACCACCATTCCGATGGATTCACCCACGTAGCCCAGGTCGTCGGTATTCGAAATCGACAGTGTGTCGATATCTTCGGATGTCCGGACCGGGTTATCGATAATCGGGCCCTCTCCCGCTGCGAACCGCAACTTCAGGCCCATCGGCTCGACCGGCAACAACAGGTCGGCGAAGACAATCGCCGCGTCTACGTCGAGTACCTCGACGGGTTGCAACGTGACGGCGGCCGCAAGATCGGGGCGCTTGCAGATGTCCAGGATCCCGTGCTTCGCACGAATATCCCGGTATTGCTTCATGTACCGGCCGGCCTGGCGCATGAACCACACGGGCCGAACGTCGGTCGGACGGCGCCGACACGCATCCAGGAAGCGGCTATTCATTGGAGCCATGCGCATGGCAGTTCCGCTCGGTCCTCGCATACGTACACGCGAAAGTTTTTCTGTTTGTGTTTGGCCGCCCACTCGCGACCCAGGATAAAGAAGGGCTTGGTCCAAGCCTCACTGTCGAGCGTCGTATCGGCAACCACCGACACCGACAGCACGCCCTGGGCGGGATACCCCGTCCTCGGGTCCATGATGTGGCTGTATACCTTGCCTTCGGCTTCGAAGAACTTCTCGTAAGTGCCCGAAGTAGACATTGACTGGTTTTTCAGGAACACTTGGCTGGTTGTCCGGTCCGGATGCTTGGGATCACGAATCTTGACTTCCCAGCCTTCGGCGTTATGTGGAGTTCCCAAACCGTAAATGCTGCTGCCTCCGGAAGTAATGAGCGCCGAGGTAATGCCGTTCTCCCGCAGCACCTCGACCATTTTGTCCACGGCGTAGCCCTTGCCGATCCCGCCAGGGTCCAATTCGATCCCCGGCCGGGTGAAACGCACCGTCTGTTCTTTCGGATCCAGAAAAACGTTCCGGTAACCGACGTTCTTCAGTGCCGCTGCAACCTCGCTCTTGGCGGGCAATCGCCCAGAGCCCCGGTAGAATCCCCAGACCTTCATCAAGGGGCCAACCGTAATGTCAAACGCGCCTTCACTCGCACGGCTCACCGCGTCGCAACGCTCGAGCAGCGCGAACACCTCGGCTGAAACCTTCACAGGCCCCTCAGCCGCCTTGCGATTGATCTTGCTCCATTCGCTGTCCGGCCGGTAATTCGACAGCACACGCTCGAGCCGGTTCAGCTCGTCGAACGCCGTCTCGACCGCCCGGGTCATGCCGTCGCGGTCCGTGCCGTACACGGTTACGCCATAAGTGGTCCCCATGGCGTCGGCACTCTCTTCGAGACGCAGCAACTCCTGCTGCGTTTGCTGGCCCGCGGCGACCATAGCGCCTGCCGGCGCCAGCACCGCCAACAAACATAAACGTAGCACGCGGAGTGACATGAAAGGGCTATTTTTCAGGCGGAGGCACGTTTTTTTCACGATTCCGGCGCACCCGATCCAGCAACTCCTCAATGCGCGCGGCCGGCTTGTCGGGATCGTCAAGTTCAAAATGCAGCTCGGGAACCCTGTATAAGCGCAACCGCGCCGAAATCGCCCGCCGCAGAAAAGTTGCGGCGTGCTCCAGCGCCTCGACCGCGGGCTTCGGTTCCACGCTGATGTGGGCGTGTTTCAGATCCGGCGTAACCTGGACGTTTGTTACAGTTACACCGGCCAACCGCGGATCGTTGAGCTCGTATTCAATCAGTTCGGCAAGTTCTTTGCGCAACGCTTCCGAAATGCGTTGCGCCCGATGAGAGTCCATTTCTTATTACTCAAACCATTCAAAGCTGGCGGCGGCCAGTGCGGGCCCGAGCAGGTGAGCCGCCTCTCGTTCCACGAGTTGAAGCACTTGTTCGGCGCGCATGTGATCGCTCGAGACCGTTACGACGGATAACAACCCGCGCTGCCATAGATCCTGATAATCGATCTCAGCCACAGCGACGTTGAACTTCCGCCGTAGGCGCTCCTTCAGGCTTTGCAGCACCTGCCGCTTGTCCTTGAGCGAGTGCGACTGGTCGAGACGCAGTTCCAGGTTGATGACGCCGATTGTCGCCATTTGCGAATCCGCCACGGAAGAACCCGGGGAACAAGGTCGTCCGCGTTCCCCGGCCGCATTTCCCGGCAACCGGCATCGAGCCGCTATCCGGCTCATTGCCCGCCCCGCCCGCTGCCGCCTAAGCCGGCACTTCCGCCGCGACGCGCTCTTTGACAAACGCCTCGAGCACGTCACGGGGTTTCAGATCGTTGAAATTTTCGATCCCGATACCGCACTCCAGGCCCGCGCGAACTTCGCTCGCGTCGTCCTTGAACCGCTTCAGTGACGCCAGTTTCCCCGTGTACACGACTACGTTGTCGCGCAACACACGGATCTGGCTGTCGCGGGTAATCGTACCGTCGATCACCACGCAACCGGCGATCGTACCGACCTTGGTGATCCGGAACGTCTCCCGGACTTCCGCCCGGCCCTTATACGTTTCCTTGATCACCGGCTCGAGCATGCCTGTCATAGCGCGCTTGATCTCGTCCGTGAGGTCGTAAATGATCGTGTGAAGGCGGATGTCCACCTTCTCCTGTTCAGCTATCGCAACAGCGTTCCGGTCCGGCCGCACGTTGAAGCCGATGATGATGCCGTCCGAAGCCGTCGCCAGCAGGACGTCCGTTTCCGTGATCGCGCCGACGCCGGTGTGAATCACGCGGATGCGAACCTTCTCGTTCGAGAGCTTCTGCAACGTTTCGGCCAGCACCTCGGCGCTGCCGCCCACGTCGGCCTTGAGGATGATCGATAGCTCCTTCGTGCCGCCTTCCTTGATTTGCCTGGAAAGCTGGTCGAGTGTGAGCCTCGCGCTTTTCGCCATCGCCTGCTCGCGGGCCTTGGCCTCGCGGAACATAACAATCTGCTTCGCCTTCGCCGTGTCCGTCACAACCTGAAGCGTCTCACCGACGTCAGGCAGCGCGTCCAGGCCGAGCACTTCGACCGGCTGTGCCGGCTCTGCGCCCTTGAGAGCGTTTCCGCGATCATCGAACAATGCCCGGACCTTGCCGGATACCGAGCCGCAGATGAAGAAGTCGCCGGTGTTCAGCGTGCCGTTGCGGACGAGCACCGTGGCCACTGGTCCGCGACCCTTATCGAGCCGCGCTTCGAGCACCGTTGCGACCGCCGTACGCGACGGGTTCGCGTTCAGTTCCTGCATGTCGGCGACCAGCAGAATCATCTCGAGCAACGTATCGATATTTTGTTTGGTGCGAGCCGAAACCGGCACCATCACCGTATCGCCGCCCCAGTCCTCCGGCACCAAGCCGCGGTCCGAGAGTTGCTGCTTGACGCGCTCGGGCTGCGAGTCCGCCCTGTCGATCTTGTTGATTGCGACGATGATCGGAACGCCCGCCGCCTTGGAGTGATCGATGGCTTCGAGCGTCTGCGGCATCACGCCGTCGTCAGCCGCCACCACCAGAACCACGATGTCCGTCACCTTGGCGCCGCGTGCGCGCATCCGGGTGAATGCCGCGTGGCCGGGAGTATCGATGAACGTGATCTTCCGATCGTTCCGCTCCACCTGGTACGCGCCGATGTGCTGCGTAATGCCACCCGCCTCGCCATCAGCCACGTTGGCGTGACGGATCACGTCGAGCAGGGAGGTTTTGCCGTGATCGACGTGGCCCATGATCGTGACGATCGGCGCCCGCTTGACGGGACCCCAATCCTCGACCTCACGTTCGATCGCCTCGACTTCCTGCTTGCTCGCGTTCTCTTCTTCGAAGCTCACTGTCGAAGTCGTCGCGCCGAAATCGCGCGCCACGCCCTCCGCCAGCTTTACTTCGAGCGTTTGGTTGATGGTGGCGAAAACCTTCTTATCCACCAGCCGCTTGATCACCAGGTTGGCCTTGATGCCAAGCTTCTCCGAGAGTTCCTTGACGGTAATACCCTCGGCGATGGTGACCTGCTTGCCCTCGGCAAGCCGCTGCTCTTCCTCGCGACGGCGACGGGGGCTGAGAAGCTTCCCTTCCCGGTCCTGCTCGCGGTCGACAATGTTTCGCCGATCCTTCACCCCGCGGCGCGTGTCAGTGGTCGGAACCACCGCCACCTCGGGCCGCAAAGGCGAGGTCGGATGCATGCCGCGCCCGCGCAAACCGCCAGGCGCTCCCGGCCCGCCCGGACGAGGCCGCAACGGCTGTCCAGGGCGGATCGGCCCCTTGTAGATCGGTTGCCCGGGAATAGCCAGTGACCCTGCCGGACGAAGGGGCGCACCCGGACGGGGCGCCGGCTGGCCGGGCATGGCACGAGTCTGCTGCAGGCGGGCCACCAGGTCGGGCCGTGGGGGCACCACAGGCCTGGCAGCTGGCTGGCCTGCTAGCGGCCTTCCCGCCACTACCCCGCTGGGCGGGGTCGGGCGTTGCGGATGCTGCTGCTGCCCCGGAGCCTGCGGAGGACGCGGCCCCGCTGGGCGCTGCGGGCGAGCTTCGCCCGGACCGGCGGGACGCGGGCCCCGCATTTCACCGGGCGGAAGCGGCGCGCGAGGGCCGGACAGGATCTGGCCCGGCCGGTTCGGCGCTATCGGACGCCCCGGCGCTGCCGGGCGCGGCGCACCTGGAGTTGGACTCGCCGGAACCATCTGCGCGGCAGGTGGTACAGCCGCCCGCCTCGGAGGCTCCGGACGCGGCGACTCCGGTCGAGCGGGCGGCGCCGCACCTTCGCGGCGGAAGACCGGCTCAACCGGGCGCACCCTTGGCGCTTCCAGCGGCCGCTCCGGCCGCGCTTCGACAGCCTCTGGCGCGGGCGCCTGCTGAGACTCGCGTCCCATGACAGGCGGGCGCAGCGCCTGCACCGGCGCTGCCGGAGCGGGAGCGGGAGGAGCTGGCGGTTCTTTGGGGCCGCGCGCCAACGGCGGACGCAGCGGCTGCACTGACGGCCGTGCCGTCGTCGTTTCCTGCGGAGTCAACATCGGCCCGGAAGGTCTTTCTTCGGCAGTGGGAGTCGGGGCGGCGGGTGCGGGAGGGGTCTCCTGCTCGCGCTCGGCTGATGGTTCGGTGGCGGTCGCCTGCTCGTGCGCGCCGGTCTCGCCGGATACGGGCTCAGCCTGTGAGGCTTCCCCCTCCGTCTCCGGAACGATGGTGGCGCCGAATCGCTGCCGGATCAAGTTGGCAACGTCTTCATCGATCGAGCTGGAGTGCGTCTTCTTCTCGGTCACGCCGTATTCGGGCAGGACCTGAAGAATCACGCCGTTGGGCTGTTCGCATTCTCGTGCCAGCTCGTTGATTCGGATCTTCTTCATACGTTGGTTTACTGCTAATCAAGCTGTGCCTTCCGGACACAAAACGCCCCACCGTTGGCTTGGATAAATCACGCTGGTAGACGCTCTCAACTCCGGGAAACTCAGTCCGAGTCCTTTATGGTATCAGATTCAACAAGATCGCTCCCGCCCGGTTCGCCTGGCGCCGTTTCCGGCTCCCCTGGCATGGCGGGAGATTCAGGCACGACAGCAGCCTCGGCCACGGGGTCAGGTTCGACCGCGTACTCCTCTTCGTCGAGCGCCTCGATCGCAGTCTGCGCCGGTTCCTCGAATTGGGCGTAGTAACTGTTGACCGCCGCCTGGATGGTCTCGATCGTCGCGGCATCGATCCCGCCAATTGGTTCCAACTCCTCAGGCGTCATCGAGCCCAGTTTCTCAACCGTCCCAACGCCCCCATCAATCAGCGACTCCACTACGCTCTCAGGCAGCCCGTGGTCGATCAGCACGGAGACGGGCGCGCCCGACACCACCAGCGCCTCCATCTGCGACTCCACTTCCTGGCGCTTTTCTTCCTCGCTCTTGATATCCATGCGCCATCCGAGCAGCTTCGCGGCCAGGCGCACGTTTTGGCCCTTCTTGCCGATCGCCAGCGAGAGCTGCGAATCGTCGACAATCACTTCCATGTGGCGCTCGGTCGCATCCACAATGCTCACGCGGCTGATCTTGGCCGGGCTGAGCGCGTTGGTCGCGAACGTTACCGGCTCGTCCGAGAACGGGATGATGTCGATCTTCTCGCCGCGCAGCTCGCGAATGATCGACTGTACGCGCATTCCCTTCATCCCGACACACGCGCCAACGCTATCCACGTCACGGTCCCGGCTTAGCACCGCGATTTTAGTGCGCTCGCCCGCTTCGCGGGCGCAAGCCTTCACGGTCACAGTGTTGTCGTAGATCTCCGGCACTTCCTGCTCAAACAGCCGCACCACAAGTTCCGGGGCCGCCCGCGACACAATCACTCCCGGAGTCTTTCCTGTCTTGTCCACGGTTTTGATGATGCAGCGTACGCGGTCGCCCACCGAGAAGTTCTCCAGGCGGGATTGTTCTTTCTTCGGCAGCCGGGCTTCGGTCTTCCCGATGTCCACGACCAGATCCTGACCCTCGATGCGCTTCACGGTGCAGTTCACCAATTCGCCGATGCGGCCCACATACTCCTGGTAAACCGTCTCCCGCTCGGCCTCCCGCACCTTCTGGAGAATCACCTGCTTTGCGGTTTGGGCCGAAATCCGCCCCAGCATCTCCGTCGGCTTGGGGATGCGAACCTCTGAGCCGATGACGGCGTCCGAATCGATCCGTCGCGCCTCGTCGAGCGTGAGCTGGTTTACCGGGTCTTCAATCTGTTCCGTGACCTGCTTAACCGCGAAGATCTGAATCCCACCCGACTTTGCGTCCAATTCCGCCGTCAGGTTCTCTTCGGTGTGGTAGTGCTTCCGCGCGGCCACAAGCATCGCGTCTTTCACGGCGTCGATGATGATCTGAGGGTCGATGCCCTTCTCTTTGCTCAGAATCTCGATGGATTGATAGATCGTTCCCAAAATTGCCCTCGTGTTCGCGATGTCCGGAGATTTACCACTCGAACTTCAGGTTGGCCCGGGCCACCCGGTCAATAGAAAAGCTCACGGGCTGGCCGTCGCTTTCGAGCGTGACCGTATCACCGGAAACCCCAGTCAGCACCCCTACCCAGTCGCGCCGGCCTTCCACCGGCTCTCGAAGCACCACCCGTGCCTGTCTACCGACGAACCGCTCGAAGTCACGAATGCCCGTGAGCTTCCGCTCCAACCCGGGCGAACTCACCTCCAGGCGATAGCCTGTCCCGGGAATGACATCTTCGACGTCGAGGATCGTCCCAACCTGATGCGAGATGAACTCGCAATCGGCGTGCGACACCCCGGCTGCTTTATCGATGGTGATGCGGAGAAAGCGGTTGTTGCCCCCACCCGCGAACGTTACGTCAACGATTTCGATCCCTTCGGGTCCGCCCACACGTTCGGCAATCTCTGTCACTCTGGCGATTACCGCGTCATTCATGTGCGTTGGAAAACCGGCGCGCAACAAAAAAGTGGGCTTTCGCCCACTGGCTTGACTTGACACCTGAAACAAGTATAGCACCCGCAAAGTGGGGATTCAGCACTCCTTCGAGCCTGCAGCGCCGAGCGCATTGTGGCCTCACGCACGCTCGGCGGAGAGGGCAGTCTGTCCGCGGGTATGATCGTATTGCGCTATGAAATCACTCATGTGGACCGGATGCCGCCGGATGGCGGCGGGGTGGGTTGTTGGGGCTGCGTTGGCCGGTGTGGCATTGGCCGGCGGCGGGATTCCGCTGGAGAGGTTGATGCTCACTCACGCGAGCGGGGTGGTGGTGAAGCCGGTGATGACCGGGGCCATTCGCGAGGTCGCGGTGGACCTGATCACGGTGACCGGGCCGCGGCATCATGTGGAGCCGGCGCGCGCCGACTCGGCCGTGGTGTGGCTGGTGCTGGATGGGCGCGGGACGTTGCGGACGAAGGACCAGGCGTTTGCGGTGGGGGGCGAAACCATCGCCCGCGCGCCGCAGGGCTGGGATTGGCGAATTGAGGCGGACCAGGGCAGCACGTTGCACCTGCTGCGAGTACGCCGCAGTCTGACGTCCGACGATCTGGAGGAGTTGAAGAAGTTCCCGCAACACCAAGTAGCACCTCATGTGAAGAACTTCCGGGAGTGCGTGGCGTATAGCGAAGCCATCAAGAGCCCCAAGACGGTGAGCCGTACATTGCTGCCCGAGAACTATGTGCCGCGGATGGCGATGGGAACGGTGGAGACGACCGGGCCGGACACGGTGGGCGCGCATCGCCATCCGATGCTGGAGCAGCTGTTTCTGGGCCTGCGTGGAAACGACATCACGGTGACGGCCGATGACGCGAGTGCCAATCTGACGAGCTTTGCGATTCTGCATATCCCGTTGGGCTCGAACCACGGCGCGCAGGTTAATGCCGGCAAGAAGCTGCACTATGTCTGGATGGACTTCTTTATGGCCAAAGAGGGTCAGGAGTGGTTGAAAATGCACAAGCCGTTGGAGCAGAAGCCCTAGGCCGCTCAGGACAGACCTCTCGCCGCGGGAATTTCGAGCGCGTCCAGGCGCCGGGTCCGCAGGAGCGATCGCCGCGCCCACACTGCTATTACTAGAAGAACATCAGGGTTGTAGAGACGGCCGTCAGTGCGATCACGAGCCATTCGAAGAGGTGCTGCGGGATTCGGTCGATGGCCCGCCGCCCTATCCAGGCGCCAAGCAGGACTGCAGGGATCATCCAAGCGTCGAAGATCAGGGAGCGTGGGCTGTACAAACCGTAGGCGGCGTAGATCGGCACTTTCGTCAGATTGATGATGAAGAAGAACCACGCGCCTGTCGCGACGAACTCCTCCTTCGCCAGCCGGCGGCTGAGCAGATAGAGGTTCATCGCCGGACCCGCCGCGTTCGCGACCGTTGTGGCGAAGCCGGCCGTGACGCCGTACGGTGCGGAATGCGCGGGCGAGGTTGTTCCGTTCCGGATGCGGCGGAAATGCGCAACGAGCATCAGCAGAACGATGCTACCGACCACAAACCTGAGCACGCCTTCGTGAAGCGCGAGCGCTATGGCTCCGGCCGCCATCCCAGCTATCACCCACGGAGCGAGTGAAAACAGGGCGCGCGCCGCCGCGTGCCTTCGCCAGTATAGGACCGCGAAAACGTCCGCAGTACATAGCATCGGGAGCAACCACGCGGCGGACTGGCGGGCATCGCCGACGGCCAGGACCATAAGCGGGACCACCAGAATCCCGAGCCCCGGAACGCCCGTTTTCGCGATGCCGACAAGAACGCCACATACGGCACCCAGAGTGAGTTGAATCGCTGGATACGGCGGCATCAGGGGCGAGCCGCCCGGGGCTGGTTGGAATGGATCCGCAATTCATGATTGTCGCGCCTGGACGCTAAAATGAGAAGCAGGTGCTCTGTACGACTTCTCTCCTTTTGATCCGTCACGCCGACGCCGCGCACAACCGGGGAGCCACTCTGTGCGGCGGCTTCTGCGACCTTCCGCTTACGGAGTTAGGACGAAAGCAGGTGGAACTGCTGCGGTACCGGCTGCTCAATGAGAAGGAATTGGCCGGATGCTACAGCAGCCCATTGAAGCGCGCGCTCGAGACGTCCACAGCCGCGCCGCCCACTTTGTCTCCGGTACTGCTGGATTCGCTGCGTGAGATCCAAGCCGGGGAGCTGGACGGGCTACCCATTGACGCGGTGCAGGCCCGCTACCCGGAAACGTGGCGCCGGAATCTTGCCCGCTCCGACGACGACTTCGCCTGGCCGGGCGGCGAGACATACGGCACCTTTCGGCGGCGCGCCCTGCTGGCGATGGACGACATCGCATCGCGCCATCCGGGTCAGCGCATCCTTGTATTCACTCACGCGGGCACAATCAGCCAAGTGGTGGGCGCGCTTGCAGGCACTCCCCCCGCGCGCTGGGACCTGCACCGGCCCGCGAACGCAAGCATTACCGAAGTGCTATGGGGCAGAGCAGGCGGCGAACTGATCGCGTTCGACGATCAGCGCCATCTCGAAGTGCCGGTGTGCTGACTGCGCTTAGGCTCGGCAACACGCGTCGGCGCGGAGAATGCCCCGGCCCCAGTCGCGAACATACGCCGCAGATTGAGAGTGTAGCCACTCAGGGTTGTCCGGATTCGTCATGTTCAACAGGTGGTACTTCATGGCACCCGCGAGTGCGTTAGAAGCCCGGGCTACTGCGTAGGCGTCGCGGAATCCGCTCCCGAGCAGGCCGGAATTGCCCCTCGCCGCAAGATACCTCCGGACTAGCGCATCGTGCCGCCGTCTTGTCTGGCCGTCCCAAAATCCGAGCGACTGCAGCCATGAGTTGACGTCTTCGAGTGGCGAACCGAGCCGCACGCGCGCCCAGTCCAACAACACGGGAACCCGGCGATTGCCGTGCAGCCGCACCATCACGTTACCTGGGTGCGCGTCACCGTGGATTACCGTGGGTTCATCCGCGAGAAGCGCGGACCGGAGCCTGCCGAGGGAGGCGACCACGCGCCGCATCGGGGCACGCACGCGCTTGAGCGGCCAGTGCTGCGGATCGGTGAGGACGAGCTCAAAATAGGCCAGCGTGTCCTCCGCTGACCGCTGAAGCTCCGCTTCATAATCCCAGTCACGCAGTTCCCCTCCAAACGCTGCATCCGGCAAGGACCCGTGAAGGAAGGCGAGGCGGTCGAGCACCGTATCCACCAAAGTTTCCTCCGCCCAAGGCCACTTCCTCCAGGACTGCACCCATTCCAGGTACAGGCGCGCGGAACCGTCCGCCAGCCGGTCACGGCCCAGCAGTTGCGGCCCCAGCGATGCGCCGAGAGGACTCACCAGTGATTCGTACGCCGGAATCTCGCGTAGTTCCCGACCTGAGACCGTTTTGATGATGAAACGCGCAGTGCGTGGGCGGTGATGAGGATCGATGAAGCGCACGCCGACTCTGCTGACGGTGGAACACAGCCCCCCGCGTACCGTCGCCATCGTAAGCGCCATCTCCTCCGGCGCTACGCGGTAATGGCGGGCCGCAAACGCAAGAATCCCAGGATTAACCATGTCTGGCAATGGTAACAGGGTGTCTGAGCGCGTGCGAGTCTCGGAAGGCGGAAGCTTTGGAGACGGGGAGTATAGCGGCGCAGCTTTGGTTAAGGCGTCCCTGCCGCCAACCTGAGATTACGGAACCAGACCTGCGAGGTGTGCGCGGAGAGGGCTAGCCAGCCTTCGCGCGCGGGACCGGGAGCCTGGATCTTCAGACGGCGCTCTCTTTCGGCGGCTAGCGCTTCAGCCCATTGGGGAACTGCAGTATCCACATCGGCGACCACCCGGCCGTTCAGCCAGTGGCGGATCCGCGTGCCCTGGCACTCGATGCGGCCTGTGTTCCATTCGCCTACGGGCTTCGTGGCGTCTTCGGGTGCTCCGGCGATGTTATAAAGCGAGCCGGCGCGAGTCTTCGGCGTGGCTTGTTTGTAGCTGTTGTCGAGAATCTGATATTCGAAGGCGCCGCCGCGGTAATGGATTCCGCTGTTGCCGTCACGCTCCACTTTCCACTCGAAGGTGAGGTCGAAATCGGCGGGGAGCTTGCGGACGGTCCAGGCGAGGGTCGGGCCAGGGCCAAGGCTGTGCAGCGCGCCGTCCCGGACTTCCCAGTTGATGCGGGACTGCGTCCAGCCTTCGAGGGTGCGCCCATCGAACAGCGCGCCGGCCTGCATGAGCGATGCAGCCAGAAGAAGCCGCGAAGGTATGTGCAACAGGTTCATAGCGCGCTCTAATTACCGGCAGCCCGGCGCCCTGCGTCAATCCGGCGAGACGGCTGTGGTCGCCAGGACGCGGACGTGGTCGTTCGAAACTTCGAGCCAGCCGCCGTCGATCTTGAGCGTGCGCTTATGGCCGCCCACGGTATAGCTAAGGTCGCCTGCGCCGAGTTCTGAGAGCAGGGCGGCGTGACCGGGCAGGATCCCCAGGTAGCCTTCCTTCCCAGGGATCTGGGCCTCGCTCACCTGCTCCCGAACGTACCGCCGTTCGGGCGTGACGACTTCAAGCAGGAAGGTATCGGCCATATTGTTTAGACCGAAACCTTCTTCATCTGCTCGGCGTGCTCGAGAACGTCCTCGATGGCGCCCTTCATGTAGAACGCCTGCTCGGGGATATCGTCATGCTTGCCATCGACGATTTCCTTGAAGCTCCGGATCGTGTCCTCGACCTTGACGTACTTGCCCTTATAGCCGGTGAATTGCTCGGCAACGTGGAAAGGCTGGGAGAGGAACTTCTGGACCTTACGCGCGCGGGAAACGGTGAGCTTATCCTCATCGGACAACTCGTCGATGCCCAGGATGGCGATGATGTCCTGAAGGTCCTTGTACCGCTGAAGGATTTGTTTCACCCGCTGGGCAACGGCGTAATGCTCCTCGCCGACGACGCGCGGATCGAGGATGCGCGACGTTGAGGCCAGGGGATCGACTGCGGGGTAGATACCGAGCGAAACCAGGTTGCGCGAGAGGTTCGTTGTGGCGTCGAGGTGGGCGAAGGTGGTGGCCGGCGCGGGATCGGTGTAATCGTCGGCAGGCACATAGATTGCCTGAACCGAGGTAATCGCGCCTTTTTTCGTTGAGGTGATCCGCTCCTGCAACTCACCCATTTCGGTGGCCAGGTTCGGCTGGTAGCCGACAGCGGAAGGCATGCGGCCGAGCAGCGCCGAAACTTCGGAACCCGCCTGGGTGAACCGGAAGATGTTGTCGATGAAGAGCAGCACGTCCGCGTTCTCCTGATCGCGGAAGTACTCGGCGACCGTAAGTGCGGTCAGGCCGACGCGGAGACGGGCTCCGGGCGGCTCGGTCATCTGGCCGTAGACCAGCGCGCACTTGGACTTTCTCCAGTCCTTTGGATCGATAACGCCGGATTCCTGGAACTCGAGCCAGAGATCGTTGCCCTCGCGGGTACGCTCGCCGACGCCGCCGAACACGGAGTAGCCGCCGTGCTTCATGGCAACGTTCTGGATGAGCTCCATGATGAGAACGGTCTTGCCGACGCCCGCCCCGCCGAACAGGCCGATTTTGCCGCCCTTGACGTACGGCTCGATCAGGTCGATAACCTTGAGTCCCGTTTCGAACATCTCAAGGGACGTCGCCTGCTCGTCGAATGCGGGCGCGGGCCGGTGGATCGACGCCGTTTTGGTGGCGTTGATCGGCCCCATGTAGTCCACAGGCTGGCCGATCACGTTCATCACGCGGCCCAGCACTTCCCTGCCAACGGGCACCTCAATGGGTCGGCCGAGACTCTCGGCGTTCATCCCGCGGACGAGGCCGTCGGTGGGCTGCATCGCAATCGTTCGAACGCGGCCTTCGCCAAGGTGCTGAGCCACTTCGACGATGATGTCGATCGGCGACGGGACGGTGAAGCCGTCGCTGGTGATCCGGATGGCCGTCTGAATGATCGGGACCTTGCCCTCGGGGAACTGGACGTCAACCGCCGGTCCGGTGACCTGGATGACGTGACCGACGATGCCGGTCGCTTTGCCGGATCCGCTGCTGGCCGAAGTGCCTGCAATCGTTGCCATAGGTATAAATCCTCTCTACAGCGCCGCCGCGCCGCTCACAACTTCGATAATTTCGTTGGTGATACTGGCCTGCCGCACTCGGTTCATGTACAAGGTCAGCCGGTCGATCACCTCGCCGGCATTCTTCGTAGCGGCTTCCATCGCCACCATGCGGGCTGCGTGCTCGCTGGCGGCGGACTCCAACATCGCCTGATAAAGCGTGATCTCCACGTAACGGGGGAGCAGTGTAGCCAGCAACTCGGCCGGCGGTTGCTCATAGATGTAGTCGCGGCCGGCTCCGGTTGGAAGGTCGAACGGCAGGAGTTTGCGGACGTGCAGTTCCTGCGACGCCAGGGTCTTGAAATTGCTGCCGATGATCGAAGCCGCGTCGATCTCCTCGCGCTCATAGCGTCCGGCTATGTCACGCGCGATCTCCAGCGAATCCTCGAATGTGACATTCACGAGATCACTGCGTTCCGCGACGATGTTGGCGCCGCGCTTGCGGAAGAAGTCCCGGCCCTTGCGGCCAATCGTTACGAGGCTGACTTCCGCCTCCGTATGCTCGCCAATAAACGATTGCGCCGCGCGGATGAGGTTGGAGTTGTATCCCCCCGCCAGTCCACGGTGCGACGTGAGCAGCACCAGCAGTATTCGCCGCTCCGGGCGGCGCTGGAGCAGCGGGTGCTGCCCGATCTGCTCATCCTGCCCGATCGCAGCCGCGACATCCGCCAACATCTGGCCGAACATGGTGGCATACGGGCGTGCAGCCAGCACGCGCTCCTGCGCCCGCCTGACTTTGGCCGCCGAGACCATCTTCATGGCCTTGGTGACCTGCTGCGTGTTCTTGACCGAGCGGATGCGCCGCCGCAGGTCAATGAGGCTGGGCATGGGTTAGCTCCGGCGCTCAGAAGTGAAGCGCTGCTTGAACTCCTTGAGTACCTTGTTAATCTCTTCCTTCAGCGGATCGTCAATCTTCTTCTGCGTCCGAATCTTCTCGAGCAGCCCCGGCTGAGTGTTATCGAGGAACTGGAACAGCTCCGTCTCGAAGCTCCGCATCGCTTCCAGCGGCAGATCATCCACGTAGGCGTTCGTGGTCGCGAAGATGATCATGATCTGCTTTTCGACTGGCAGCGGCTGATACTGCGGCTGCTTGAACATCTCGACCATGTGCTTGCCGCGATTGAGCTGTGCGAGCGAGGCCTTGTCGAGATCCGAGCCGAACTGCGCGAATGCGGCGAGTTCGTTGAACTGTGCGAGTTCGAGACGCAGCGGGCCGGCCACCTGCCGCATGGCCCTGATCTGCGCGTTGCCGCCGACACGGCTGACGGAAATGCCGGCGTCCACCGCGGGACGGATGTTCGAGTTGAACAGGTCCGCCTGAAGGTAGATCTGGCCGTCCGTGATGGAAATGACGTTCGTGGGGATGTACGCCGAAACGTCGCCCGCCTGGGTCTCAATGAACGGCAGTGCAGTGAGCGATCCGCCGCCAAGGCGGTCGGAGAGCTTCGCGGCGCGCTCCAGCAATCGGCTGTGGAGGTAGAACACGTCGCCGGGGAACGCTTCGCGGCCGGGCGGGCGCCGCAGCAGCAACGAGATCTCGCGGTAGGCCGCGGCATGCTTTGAAAGATCGTCGTAGATGCAGAGCGCGTGTTTGCCGTTATCCCGGAAGTACTCGCCGATGGCGCAGCCCGAATACGGGGCGATGTACTGCATCGGGGCGGGATCGGAGGCGGTGGCGGCGACCACGATGGTGTAATCCATCGCGCCGAACTCCTCAAGCGTTTGCACCACCTGAGCGACCGTGGAGCGCTTCTGGCCGATGGCAACGTAGATGCAGATCACGTCGCCACCCTTTTGATTGATGATGGTGTCGAGCGCGATCGCGGTCTTGCCGGTCTGGCGGTCGCCGATGATGAGCTCGCGTTGGCCGCGGCCGATCGGAATCATCGAATCGATGGCCTTGATTCCGGTCTGGAGCGGCTCCTTCACGGGTTGGCGATCGACGACGCCGGGCGCCAGACGCTCGATTGCGCCGAACTTGTCCGTCGCGATCGGGCCCTTGTCGTCGATTGGTTCGCCGAGCGCGTTCACGACGCGGCCGATGAGCGCATCGCCGATAGGCACCGACATAATACGGCCGGTCCGGCGGACCTCGTCGCCCTCGCGGATCTCCGTGTAATCGCCCATCAGCACGGCGCCGACCTGATCCTCTTCGAGGTTCAGCGCCAGACCGGAGATGCCGTGTGGAAACTCAATCAACTCGCCGGCCATCACCTTCTCGAGGCCGTACACGCGGGCGATGCCATCACCGATCGAGATCACCGAACCGACTTCGGCCACCTCGACCGCCTTGTCGTAATTCTCGATTTCATGGCGGAGTACCCGCTCGATCTCGTCTGCCCGGATTTGAGCCATATGAAAAACCTCGCGTACGGCCAGGGGGCGGCGCCTAGCGCTCGGCTCCCGCCAGCCGTTCCTTCAACGCTTCGAGCTGCCCCTTAACGGAGCCGTCATAAACTGTGGACCCAATGCGCGCCATCGCCCCGCCGATGAGATGCGGCTCGACGCGGAACCGCGGACGAACCTGCTTGCCCGTGAGATAGCCCAGACTGGCGGTCAATTGCGCCTGCTCACCTTCGTCCAGTTCGCGTGCGGAAGAGACGTCTGCGCGTACCACCCCGATCCGCTCATCCATGATCTGCTCGAAGGCTTCGCCGATATCAGCGAGCATGGCAGTGCGCCGGTGATCGATCACAACGAACAGGAACCGTTGGACCAGATCGGACAATCCCAGCATGCTGCTGAGCCCCTTCACCACCGCCTGCTTCCCCTGAGGAGTCACGGCCGGGGACTGGATCGCGTTCCTGAGATCGCCGGATGTCTCCAGCGCGCTCACAAAGGCCGTGAGCTGGGTCACCACTTGATGGCCTTCAGCCGTGTCGACCAGGTCTGACAGCGCTCTCGCGTAACGAAACGAAACAGAAGAAGGCATCAGGAGACCCTCACTTCCCGCGCGCTTCGCTGTGCGATATCAGCCGCCACACCGCCCACCAGGGCAGCGTCGGTTTCGGGTGTCAGCCGCTCGCGGATCTTGCGTTCCGCAAGCGCGACTGCGAGAGAGGCCGCGTATGCCCGGAGATCCTGCTGGGCCGCCGTGGCCGTGGACTCGATGTCCTGCTCGGCCTGCGAACGGATCTTCGCCAGCTCGCGTTCGGTTTCCTGCCGGAGGCGGTGGCCCTCGGCCTCGGACTCTGTTCGAGCCCGCTGCTTGAGCTCGGCAATCTCGTCGCCAAGTTTGGCTAAACGGCGTTCGACATCGGCGTAGCGCGCTTCGGCTTCCTCTCTCAGCTTGGCCGAGGAGTCCAGGTCGCGCCGGATTTCGGCGGTGCGTCCGGAAAAGAAGGCTCCGCCCTTCTTGTAGAAGGCGTACCCGATGATGCCCGCAAGAATGGCGAAGTTGATCCACTTCCACATGCCGAGATTCGACGCGCTGTGCCCGCCGCCGTGGCCACCCTCACCATGGCTCTCGCCACGGGCCGCCTGATGCTCCGGGGCGGCCGTCGCCTGGTGTTCTTGCGCGACGGCTGAGGCCGTCAGGCACAATGAAAGAAGGAGTAGAAAAATGAGCCGCTTCAAGCCGGTCTCCTGCGGAGAATCGCATCGGTAATCTGCTCGGCAAGGGAGTCGCTCTGCGCCTGTAGGGACGCCCTGGCGGAATCGAGTTCCGCAGCGAGCCGATCCTGAGCCTCCGCGACCATGGCTCCGGCGGCGCGGCGAGCGTCCTGCATCGCCTGGGCGTGATCCTGGCGTAGCGACTGGCGCAACTGTTCCTGCTCTCGATAGATTTCGGCGCGGGCGGAACGCAGCGCGGCCTCATATTCCGCCGTCTTTTCGTTTGCCCGCGCGAAACTGGCTTCCGCGAGCTTGCGAGCGCCCTCCGTGGCCTCATAGCGCTGCTCGAGCACCTTGGCCATTGGCTTGAAGTAAACTGCTTTGAGGTAGAAAAAGAGGGCGACCACCAATAAGAACGTCGGGAGGGCTTTCAACAGAAGCTCCCCGAGCGCAGCAATGGTTTGGTCCATCAGATTTACCGGTTGGGAATCCCTCAAACGCTTTCAAAATGCGGGGGAAACACCAAGAAATTCAACCTAGCACATCTTTTATTAGGGAATCAACCGAACGAGTGGCGCGAGACGCGGGACGGAGATGGTCTCGCGAGGGCAACCCCCAGCGCCGAAGCGGGTGGGGCCGGGCGCATCGAGCTCAGGTGAGTGATCACGCTCCCATACCGCCAGCGGCCTCCCCCGGGTTTCCGAATCAACATGAAGCAAAAACCCGGCATATGCGCCGGGTGCGGCCTGCACGCTCCGAAGCCGCCGCGCGTCATACTTCTGTGACCCGAACTGCGCTCATGGCGTGCCTGCTCGCGGTGTCGGCCCAGGCGGCCGCACCGGACATCTCGACGATCCTGCGCGGGGTCGAGAAACGGTACAACAACGCCCGCACGCTGCAGGTTTTCTTTGAGCAGACCTATGACGCCCCCCGCCGGGGCCCCCGAACCGAGACCGGCGAACTCTTTCTCCGCAAGCCGGGAAAGATGCGGTGGCAGTACGCAAACCCGAAAGGCAAGCTCTTCGTCAGCGACGGCAAACTGGTGTGGCTGTACCTGGCGGGTGAGAACCGGGTCGAACGTACGCGCGTGAAGGAGAGCGACGACTTGCGGGCGCCACTCGCCTTTCTGCTCGGCAAAGTCGATTTCAACCGCGATTTCGGCCGTTTTGTCGCCCGGCAAAAGAACGGCGCCACCTGGATCACGGCCGAACCCCGGAGCGACCGTCTGATGTTCCGCCAGATCGAGTTTCGAGTGGGTCCGCAGTTCGAAATCGTGGAGCTGATCATTACCGACCAGATCAACGCCGTCATGACGTTCCGCTTCACGAGCGAGAAAGTGAACCCGCCGCTTTCGCCTGCACTCTTTGCATTTCAGCCGCCGGCAGGCGCGGAAATCGTGGAGGCCGTTCAGTAAATGGCCGAGTTCCTCCTCAAATACGCCGACGCACGCGGTGAGATTCACCAGAATGTGGCCGTCGCCGCCTCGGAACAGGAATTGCGCGACCGCTACTCCCAGCAGGGCTTCCTGGTTTATTCAGTCAGGGCGCGCGGCGGTGCGGCGGGGTTCCGCCGCGGAGGCCGGAAGCAAAAGCTCAACCTCGAACGCTTCCTGATCTTCAACCAGCAGTTCGTGACGCTCATCAAAGCCGGCCTGCCGATCCTGAAAGGACTCGACCTGCTGGCGGACCGGCTGACGGATCCGAAACTCGGCCTGCATATCAAACGCGTCCGCGACGAAGTTAAGGGCGGTGCGCTTCTTTCTGACGCGTTCCGGAACCAGGGTGTGTTCCCGGCAATCTACGTCACATCCGTCCTTGCCGGCGAGAAGAGCGGCAGCCTGGCGGAGGTGCTGGACCGCTACATCAGCTACCAGAAACTCTCTCTGGCGGTAAAGAAGAAGGTCTTCGTCTCGCTAATCTACCCTGCGCTGCTGCTGGCGATGACGCTGGTCCTGATCGTCTTCCTGATCACGTACGTCGTGCCGAACTTCGGCAAGCTCTACTCGAGCATGCAGGCGGAGTTGCCGCAGATCACACAAATCCTGATCGCGATTGGGACGACGGCCCGCAGCTATATCCTGGCCGGCATGGCGGGGCTGGTGTTGCTGTTCTTCGCCTTCCGTTACTGGTCGCGAACCGAGTCGGCTGGACCGCGCGTTGACCGCGTGAAGATGCGCGTTCCGATCCTGGGCGAAATCTGGATCAAGTATCAGGTGGCCCAGTTCTCGCGTGTTTTGAGCACGCTGCTGGTGGGAGGAATCCCGCTGGTGCAGGCGCTCGAAACGGCTGCACAGTCGCTCGGGACGAGGCTGCTGCAGCGCGCGCTCGAAAAGGCTCAGCGCCTGGTGAGGGAGGGTCAGCCGTTGTCGTCAGCGCTCGAAACCACGAAGATTTTCCCGGGCCTTGCCATCGACATGATTGAGGTAGGGGAATCGACGGGTGCGCTGCCCACGATGCTCGCGAGCGTGGCGGAGTTTTACGAAGAGGACGTGAATACGCGAATGACCGCCGCCCTGTCACTGGTAGAGCCCATGATCATGCTATTCCTGGGCGCCTTTGTCGCCTTTGTGCTGGTCGCGCTCTACATGCCGATCTTCTCACTGGCGGAGCAGTTCTGATGTACGGAAGAAGGACTTACTGATGGCAACCCTCGATCGGACCCGCATTCCCCTGGACATCGGACAGGAGGCGGCCGAGGCTCAAATCCTGGCGCGCCGCTACCGGTACGAGTACGTCGATCTCAAGCAGGCGCACATCGATCACGACCTGTTCCGCTCCATCCCCGTAGACCTGATGTTCCGGTACAATTTCGTGCCGCTGAAGTCAGAGGATGGAATGCTCGAGATCGCCGTATCGGACCCGCGCAATCTCAACCTTGTCGATGAACTGACCATCCTGCTTCAGAAGAAGCTCCGGGTGCGGGTGGCGGCGCTGTCGCAGATCGCGGACCTGCTGAAAAAGAGCGAGCAGTCGCAGCGCGTTCTCGAAGAAGTGACTGAAGGCTTCACTCTCGACGTGGTCGGGGAAGAGGAAAACGCCGACGAAACCCTCTCCATCGATAAGCTGACCGCAGTCGAGAGCGACATCGCGCCGGTAATCCGGCTGGTCGATACGACCATCTTCAACGCACTCGAACGGCGCGCGAGCGATATCCACATCGAAACGCGCGACACTGAAGTCGCCATTAAGTACCGTATCGACGGCGTGCTGCACTACGCCATGCCGCCCATCGCGAAGGACTGGCACTCCACCATTCTGTCGCGCATCAAAGTGATGAGCGAGCTCGACATCGCTGAGCGCCGCGTCCCGCAGGACGGTCGTTTCCGTGTCCGCTACAAGGGCCGCCTGATCGATTTCCGCGTATCCGTCATGCCGACGATTCACGGCGAGGATGCCGTGCTGCGCGTGCTTGACAAGGAATCCATGAGCGAGAAGTTCTCCAAGCTCTCGCTCGACGTGGTGGGCTTCCCGGATTACGATTTGGCGAAGTTCCGCCGGTACATCAAAGAGCCGTACGGCATGGTGCTGGTGACGGGACCGACGGGATCGGGTAAGACCACATCGCTCTACGCCGCGCTCTCGGAGATCAAGAACGACGAAGACAAGATCATCACGATCGAAGACCCGGTCGAGTACCAGCTCAAGGGAATCACACAAATCCCGGTCAATGAGAAGAAGGGCTTGACGTTCGCGCGCGGCCTCCGTTCGATTCTGCGGCACGATCCGGACAAGGTCATGGTGGGCGAGATCCGTGACCAGGAGACCGCGCAGATCGCGATCAACGCCGCACTTACCGGGCACCTGGTATTCACCACGGTCCACGCGAACAACGTTTTCGACGTGCTCGGCCGGTTTCTGAACATGGGCGTGGAGCCATATAACTTTGTCTCGGCTCTGAACTGCATCCTGGCGCAGCGGCTGGTCCGCATCATCTGCGATCACTGCAAGAAGGTCGTGCGATACCCCGAGTCGTACATCGTGGAAAGCGGCCTGAATCCGGCTGACTGGAATGACGTGCCCTTCTATGAAGGCGACGGCTGCTTTGAATGCGGCGGCACCGGGTTCCGGGGACGGACCGCGATCACCGAATTGCTCGATCTTTCGGAGCGCATACGCGAGATGATTCTCAACCGGCGGCCGACATCGGAGCTCAAGCGTGTGGCGCGCGAGGAAGGGATGACGTTCCTCCGTGAATGCGCGCTCGGCAAGGCGCGCGAGGGCGTCACGACACTCAAGGAAATCAACAAAGTGACGTTCATCGAGGGCTGACGAATGGCGCAAGGCTTATTATCCCGACTGACGAGCGATCCACCCCCGCGCTTCGTCTTCGAAGTATCCGAGGCGGGCGTGGCAGTCGCGCGCGCGGGCTCCCCGCCCGAGGTCGCGTTCCAGCCGCTGCCGCCGGAGACGATCTCCGTCTCGCCCGTGCATGACAACGTGCTCGGCATGGAGGAGTTCAGCCGCACGGTGGCCGCGTTCGCGCCGAAGGGCGAAAAGAAGCGCCAGAAGGCCGTGCTGATTGTGCCGGACTTCAGCGTTCGCGTTACCGTGCTGGACTTCGATTCGTTCCCGCCGGACCCGGAGCATCAACGCCCGCTGGTTCGGTTCCGCATCAAGAAGAGTCTTCCGTTTGACGTGGAATCCGCCACGCTCGCGTACTACGCGCAGCCGAATGGGAAGAAGTGGGACGTTGTGGTCGCGGTAGCTCCCGTCGAGATTTTGGCGCGCTATGAGGCTCCGTTCCGGGCGGCAGGCTTTCAACCCGGCATCGTGACCACGTCTGCGCTCGCCACTCTCGAAATGGTGAAAGGACCGGGGATTTCGGTACTTGCGAAACTGAGCGGGCGGACGCTGACCCTGGCTGTTGTCGAAGGGGGCGCCCTGAAGTTGAACCGCACGCTCGAGGTCACCTCCTTCGAACCGGAAGAAGTGATCTCACACCTGTTCCCGACCTTCGCATATGCGGAAGATCACTTACAGGCGCGGCCCCAGCGCGTCGTGCTGTGCGGCTTTGGCGAACGCGCCAGCGATGTGCGAAGCGAGATCGAACGCGAGTTGCAGGTGACGGTCGAACCAGTGCGCTCGAAGTACGGAAACCCCGATCAGTACAACGCCGGGCTGATGGGCTACCTGGAGTCGGCCGAGGAGTTTTAATGAGTCTCAGAGTACCCGTCAATCTCGCCAGCGAACCGTTCGAGAGTACACGGCGCGTGTGGGTGGGCACGATTGCGGCGGCGGTGTTGTTGACCGCGTCACTCGGGCTGCTCATCGCGCTCTCGCTGATGGAACGCGGGCAGGCCGATTCGATGCAGCATACGCTCGCCCGCCTGCGATCGCGCGACCAGGCGCTTGCCACCGAACAGGTCCGGCTGGAAGGAGTCCTGCGGAAGCCCGAGAACGCCATCGTGCTCGAGCGCAGCCTCTTCCTGAATTCCCTGCTGTACGCCAAGGGCATCTCATGGACGCGCCTGTTCGACGATCTCGAAGAGGTGCTGCCGCATAACGTGCGCCTGGTATCGATCCGTCCCCAGGTGAATTCAGAACATCAGGTGCTCCTCGATATGGTGGTGGGCGCGGAGAGCGAGGAGCCTATGGTGCAGTTCCTGATGCGGCTGGAGAATTCGCCGCAGTTCGGGTTGACCACGCCGCACAACCGCATGCCGCCGACGCAATCCGAACCGCTGCTGCGCTTCCGCTTCAGTGCGAACTATACGCAGAAGCTGCAGGCGGATCGGGTCGCGCCGGACGCTCCCGCCGCCGGTCAGGTGGCGCAAGTCGCCGCGCGGGGGAGGTTCTGACCATGGGCGGGTGGATTGGATGGATGACAGCCCGGATCAACCGGCGCAAGCGCGGCGGCTTGAAACCAGGCCCGAAGATGTGGGCGCGTCTCCTGATCGGCGCTCTGGTGCTTGCGAATGTCGCGGCAGCGCTCGTGGCATTCAAGCCGTGGGCAGGCTCGCTGGAGGAGATGGAAGCTGAAGCGGCATCGCTGCGACAGCAGATCCGCACGCGTGAGCAGACAGTCGCGCGTTTGCAGCGCAATGTCGCCAAAGTAGAGACCGCACGCGGCGACGGCGACCGCTTCCTTCAGGAACACATTATGAGCATGCGGACGCTCTCCTCGACGCTCGTCTCCGAGTTGGCCCAGGTGGCACAGAAGGCCGGTATCCGGCCGAAGGGCAGCACCTACGCCTTTGAGCCGGTGGAGGGGGCTGACACGTTGACGCGTGCGATCATCAACGCGGATTACGAGGGTACCTATGCTGACCTCATGCATTTCATGAACCTGCTGGACCGTTCGCCGCGGTTCCTCATCATCGAGAGCCTCAGCGCCGCGCCGCAGCAGACCGGCACGACGTTAAGCATCAATGTGAAGCTGAACGCGTTCGTGCGCGAAGATGGCAGTAGCGCCGCGCCGGCTGCCGCAGGGGCGCCTGCGGAAGAGGGGGCGGGTCAATGAAACTCGGCACTGAGAATCGCAACAAAGTCATCCTGCTCGGGGTTCTCTTCCTCGTGCTCGCGTACTTCCTGTACACGAACGTGTTCGCGCCCGACGACGATGCGGCTATCCGGGCCCATCGTGCACAGGTGACGCCCACGAGGCAGGATCCCGTGACCGCAGCGGGACTCCCTACGCAGCCCGAGCCCGAAGTGCGCGCGCGTCCGCCCATCCGCGGCGCCGCACGCACTGGGATGCAATTCAAGATGAGCGGCGCGGCGAAAGGCATGGATCTGGCCTCGGTCGATCCGACACTGCGACTCGACTTGCTCGCCAAGGTGCAACACGTAAACCTACAGGGCGGCGAACGAAACCTGTTCCAGTTCGGCGCTGTCCCGATGCCGAAGACGCCGGAGCCGAAGATCATTCCGTCGGCCTCGCCCGCGCCGGTCCCAGTGAATGCTACGCCGGCCGCGCCGGTCAAGCCGCAGACGCCTCCGATCCCGCTGCGGTTCTACGGCTATTCGCAGGCGCGGCCCGGCGAGAGGCGGGCGTTCTTCCTGGATGGCGAGGAGATTATCGTTGCGACGGAAGGTGAAGTTGTGCGCCGGCGATACAAGGTGGTTCGGATCGGTATTAACTCGGTGGTGATGGAGGATACGCAATCCAGCAGCCAGCAGACGCTGCCGCTTCAGGAGCCGGTGGGATGAGACGGCTGCTGCGGAGCGGAAACACACGACGGCGGGAACAGTCCGGCTTTGCCCTGACGCTCGTCTTTCTGCTGGCCGCTCTCATCGCAATCGCACTCTATCGCGAACTGCCGCGTGTCGCCTTCGAATCGCAGCGCGACCGCGAAGCGCTGCTGATCGCGCGAGGTGAGGAATACCGCCGCGGTATCCAGCTCTTCGTCCGCGAGAACAACCGGTATCCGCAGACCCTGGATGAGTTGGAAAAATTCAACAACAAACGGTATTTGCGCAAGCGCTACAAGGACCCGATGACCGGCAAAGACGAATGGCGTGTCATCAACGTCGGGCCGAACGGCGTGTTCACAAACTCGCTTGTAGAGAACAAGCCGCAGGGCGCAGCGAAGGTCGGGACCAGCGTTGAGGAGATGGCATCGGGCCAGACTGCCCCTGAGGAGCCGCCCGTCCGGCCCTCCATTCTGGGCCGTATGCGCCAGAGCGACCTAAGGCCCGCGGTAGACCCCAATGCGCCGCCGCGGCCGGTGCCCACCGAAGAAGAGACTCAACCCATATCAGCGACGAATCCGGGTGAGGTAGTGGAGAATCAGCCACCCCAGCAGCAGCCGCAGGAAGGTGAGCAAGCGGTTCAGAATGCCGACCAGCAGCCGGGCCCACCACCCGGGGCCACTACCAACGCTCCGCCGTTCCCGTGGCAGCAGCAGGGCCAGGCCGCCAGTCAGCCGGGTCAGCCTATGGGCGGCCAGATGGGACAACCCATAGGTCAGCCTGGAGGGCAGCCCGGCCAGCAGCAACGACCGCTGTTGCCTGGCCAGCCGGGGTGGCGGCCCGGAGGGGTTGGTCCGATGCAGAACGTCGACCCGGCGCCGCAGACCCCGCCGCCGGGTTCAGAGCCGCCGGGCACGGTCCGCTACAACCAAGGGCCGACCGCGGGTTTCGGCGGCGGACCCAGCGTGGCGCCGGTACCAAAGCAAGTCCTCGAGGGCATCTACGGCCAGCGCCAGTCCGCACCGACGTTTGGCGGCGGCCGCCAAGGCGGCATGAGCTTCGGCGGTGGCGGGATCGCCGGCGTCGCCAGCAAGTCCGAAGAAGCGGGAATCAAGCTCTATAACGAGCGGAGTAAGTACAAAGAATGGGAGTTCCTGTACGACCCGCGCAAGGACGGCACCAGCCCGATGGGCCAGCAGAGGGGCGGCATGCAGGGCGGCATTCCTGGGGCGCCTGGGTCGTCAACCGGCACGGGAAGCCGTAGCGGGGGAACTGGGTTTGGCGGTGGAAGCGGCTTTGGCGGTGGCAGCGGCAGCAATAACAACCCTTTGTTCACCCCGTCCAATCCCCGGAAATAGATTCTTCGGATGGCGGCCGCCCGGAGGCATTACGGACGGCCGCGCGGCGCTACGC
>DATMXS010000030.1:0-6053 GCA_035561355.1 Bryobacteraceae bacterium
GAACAGGCTCGACGAGTTCAGCGCTCCGCCGGTCTCGGACAGTTTCGACCGCAAGCTGTGGGCCCGCATCGCGGCTGAAGACGGTCCGCGGCGGTGGTGGCGTCTCCCGCTCTGGAAGCCGGTGCTCTCGGTCGCACTAGCTTGCGTGCTTCTGTTGGCCGTAGCGCTTATCCGGCAGCGCAGTGCGGAGGTAATCCCACAGCAGGTCCAAGCGGAAGTGATGGACGCCGAGCACATCGAGCGGGCGCTCGATGACGTGGAGATGCTGCGGCAGTTCGATGTGCCGGACGAAGGGCAGGCGATGTGAAATGAGGACTCTGCGACTATTGCTGGCGATGATCCTGCTCGCCGGAGGCTCGTACGCGCAGGAACGGCTTCAGGCCAGGCAGCGCCACGCCAATCCGGATGTCTTGGAGCGGCTGGAGCGCATGTCGCCGGAGGAACGCGGGCGCGTTCTCGACCGCCTTCCGCCCGGACGGCGCGCCCGCATCGAGCAGCGTCTCGAGAAGTACGAGAAGCTCTCGCCGCGCGAACGGGAGCGGCTGCGGCGGCAGTACAGGCGCTTCCGCGAGCTACGGCCGGAGGAGCAGGAGAGCGCCCGGAAGCTGTTCCGAAAATTCCAGCAACTCCCCCAGGACCGCAGGCGTGCGGTACGGCAGGAGTACATGCGGCAAAGCAGGATGAACAATGAGGAGCGGCTCGCCCGGATCGGCGCTTCCGATTACCGGGCACGCTTTACGAGCGACGAGCGCCGCATCATCAGCGAGGTGCTGGAACTGGCGCCCGAGTAGGGCTACTTCCTGTTGAACAGCTCGCGCCAGGAGGCATCCAGTCTGGTCCAGCGGTCCGCTTCGGAGGAAGCCGTTTGGCCCATTACCAGAGCGCCGTGGCCCTTTTCGCAGAACACCTCGATCGTAACCGGCTCGAGCAGCGGGCTTGCCCAGGATCCAATGCGCACCGGCATCATCAGCCGTTCCAGGCATTCCGGGCACCGCCAGCGCTGGTCGTACACGGACCAGTAGACAGCAAGCGCACAGAGCACCAGAAACACCGCCGAGACGAGCACGATCCCGACGATATCCCGGACGAAGCCGGGGTCCAGGGTTCCCACAAAAGCCTGAGACGTCTCAACCCACGCCAGGAACAGCGCGAATTGCAGAAGCAGCGTTTTCGCCGCGAAGAAGCCCCAGTAATAAAGCCGCGACCGGGGCGGGCTTCGTCGGATCGCTGCAAACGACGGCTTCCGAACCTGCACCATCCCGAGGCCGATCAAGACGGCGAATGCCAGGCCGGTCAGGTACGCGATGAGCGGACCGAGCCGGCTTTCCTCTAGCGGCGTGAGCCGTGGCGGCGCGAAGTAGCGCACAAGATCCGCCTTCGCGATCTGGGCCAGTTCGCGCCCGGCCGCATCGAATGACACCCCGGGCCGGACCCTGGCGATGGCGCCGATAAGGTGACGTCCCCTCGCTGTATCAATACCGTTCGGAATGCTCAGCAGAAGGTCGCGGCCTGAGGGCAGGCGAAAGACCCGCCGCGTCCTGCCGTCCAAGTCCATCGGCACCACAACCTCCACGTAGCGGGGCAACAGGCCGAAATCGGCCGGGAGGACGCCAATGATCGTGAGCTGCTCTTCGCCGACGACGATCTTCTTGCCTACGATCTGCGGGTCAGCACCCATCTTCGCCCGCCAGAACCAGTGCGTCAGGACCGCAGCGCCGGGTTCATCGCCGGGTTGCAGCAGGCGCCCCAAGCGCGGCCGCACGCCAATCATCTCGAAGAAGTTCGTGGTCACTCCCGCCACGCGCCGCTGCGGACGGGAACTGCTCCCAGATTGCGATAGAACGCCAAAGGCAGCAATTCCCTGCAGCGATTTGGCCTTGGCCTGCCAGACGGCGAAAGCGTGCGGTTGGACCGCGTGCGGCGAGCCGAGGGCGCGCTCCTGCGTCACCAACGCGAGCTCGTGAGGATTTGCGTACGGCAGTGGGTTGTAGAAGCTGCGCAGCGCCTGAAATCCGCCACTCGCTGCGGCCACAACGAGCACCAGCAGAACGGGGAGCGCCAGCGCGAAAGCGGGACCGCGCAAGAAGCTCCGGACGCGCGCGGCTGTATCCTCGCGTTGAAAACGCACCCAGAGCGCTTCCGGAAAGGAATGCAGGCAGTAACGGTAAATCTCGCGCCTGCGTAGGCGCGTCAGTTCACCACGCTCGGAAAGGAAGGCCCACCATGTCCATACTTCGTACTTGCGATGGTCACGCCACGACTTGCGTTTCGCGGCTGGCACGAGCCAACTCGCCAGGTGTATAGCCCACCGGCAGACCTCAGGTACCTCCGTCATGGGACGGCGGCCCTCCTTCGCTTGTTAGACAACGGTGGAGTCGGGAGTGTTCCCCGGCTTCATCATCCAGATGTGCAACGGCTCGAATGACCGTTCCCGCGGAATCCACCCGCAATGCAAGGATTATGGGCGGAGATCCTGTCCCCGCCCTGCCTATGCCGCTAAATGGTTCGTGTTGTAGCGCGGCGCCCCACGACGAGCCTGTAGAGGAACAAAAGGATCACCGCGCCGAGGATCGACATGATCCATCCGCCGTATTGCCCAGGCCCGTAAAAGCCGAGAGCCCGGCCGACGAAACCGCCAAGCAGTGAACCCGCGATACCGATCAGGATCGTGACGATAAACCCGCCGGGATCACGTCCAGGCATCAGCAACTTGGCGATGATGCCGACAACCAGACCAAACAGAATCCAACCCAGGATCGCCAACATAGCCCCTCCTGAATCCATTCTACGCCGACATTACCGCTCGGTTGAGGGCCAATTGCTCTTGAGCGCCTGGAATGTCGGCGGCCAGAGCCCCACAAAAATGGCCGCATTCTTCTTGCCGGCCAGGAACAATCCGATCGAGGCACCGATGGATGCCAGGGTCGCCCAGTGAAGCATACTTGAACCCGTCGTGCGTTGGACAGTGCGGTCAGCTGAGCGCAAGGCCGATTCGGCGTAATCGCGCTCCCCCATGCCGCCTGAGTAACTTGCCATTTCTTGCTCCTCCTTATCAGGCAACCCGCGTTGATAAACGGGGCCGCCGCTGGCGAATGAGCAATCCAGCCGCCGTTGTGCAAGTACATGATTCTTCGTCAGTCGAATCGCAAGGCGGGATTACAGAACGGAAGGAATTTCCCAATTACTCGAGCATGCGCCGGAATTCCCGGAAGTCCCGTTGCAACTCTTCGAGCTCGGAGCGGAGGCGCGTAACTTCGGCTTCGAGTGCGGCGACACGGTCGGCCCGTGGAGCTAGAGGCGTCGGATCGGCAACCGCTTCGATCGGGGCGGACCCTCCGAGGAGGTGCGCAAAACGTGGCTCTTTTGTGCCCGGCTGGCGCGGCAGACGGGTTACCATCGGTTCCGGCGTGCGTTCGATCAGTCTTCCAAGAACCCCCTCAACCTCCTCGAGGTCGGCGAAAGAGTGCATGCGCTCGGTCCGGTCCCGTAGCTCGCCCAGCGTTTGAGGCCCACGAAGCATCAGCACGCACAGTAACGCGAGTTCCCTCCGTCCAAGGTTGTAAAGCTCGCCGATCAGGTGCCGGTACTTGGGGACCCGTAGGCCCGCGCCCGTGATAACAGCTAAGAGGTGCTTCTGGCGGAGACCATCGATCGCGCTCTCGACGGTCTCCTCGTCATAGGCCACCACGGGTTCGCGATTGTTCTTCTGGTTGCAGGCAGCAACCAACGCGTTCCGGGTGAGCGGGTAATACTCGGGAGTGGCGAGGTCCTTT
This sequence comes from Bryobacteraceae bacterium, assembly GCA_035561355.1. Classification (GTDB taxonomy): domain Bacteria; phylum Acidobacteriota; class Terriglobia; order Bryobacterales; family Bryobacteraceae; genus DATMXS01. The sequence goes on from DATMXS010000030.1 coordinate 3,774, forward strand.
TCGATCAGTGCGCCCAGGACCCTCGCCTCAGGCGCATCGAGTTCAACTTCCACGGTCCGCTCAGGCTCCAACTGTGGCGCGCACGATGTGGTCCAGCTTCGGAAACTGCTTCTCGAGGTACGCGGTTCCTTCGCTCTGAATACGCCCCTGATCGGGCGATTCGCCATAGCCCCCGTAGAAGCCTTCGACGATCTCCATACCCTCGACGACTTTGCCGAAAGGCGCAAACCCCTGCCGGTCGAGGAAATCGTTCTTGCCGAGGCTGATGAACACTTGGCTTGTCCGCGTGTTCGGCCCTGACGTCGCGAACGTCACCATGCCCTTCGTATTGCTCTGGAGCACTGGATCGTCCTGGATGCGTGCCGAGCGCCACTGGCGGGCAACCTCCGGGTCACCCGGGATGCCGAATTGAACCACGAAATTCGGGACGATACGGAAGAAGCGCGCGCCATCAAACGCGCCGGACTTGATCAGTGTGTAAAAGCGATCCGCGCCGAGCGGAGCCCAATCGCGCGTGACCTCGATGGCGAAAGTGCCCTTAGTGGTCTCGAAATTAGCCCGGTATGTTGCGGGCGCGTGCTCTTCAGTAGGCAATCTGTTTCTCCCCTCGAATCATTGTGACACGCGCGAGTAAGCTAGAGAAGGAAGGAGCTATGAGCTAGCAGCAGGGAGCAAGGAGGCGCGGCGGCCGCGTCGCGCATGCAGGCTTCCAGTTGCTGGCTCGTAGCTCTCTTTTGGGAGTCCCCAAATTGATTAGAACTCTGCTGGTGATTGCTTTCGCGACGACGGCATGGCCGCAATCCCAGGAGCTTGCACTCAAGTCCCGCCAGGCGCGCGAGTTGATGGCTGCGGGCCGGTACGCCGATGCGATCCCAATCTATAAGGATCTCGTGAAAGCCGTGCCGAACGAGCCGCGGCTGTTGATGAATCTCGGCCTGGCGCAACAGATGGCCGGACGGTGCAGCGAGGCCGTCGTACCGCTCGCCACGGCGGCGAAGGCCGCTCCGGAACTGTTCCCGGCGTGGGTCACGCTCGGCGTTTGTTACATGGAAATGGGCAACACCGCACGCGCCATTCCCCCGCTCGAGAAGGCGGTATCGCTGGCGCCACGCGAGGCCGAACCGCAACGGATGCTCGCAGCCGCGCTGGTCTCAGCGGGCCGCCTGGAAGCAGCGGTGCTGCGATTCCGCCAACTGGCGCAAATCGAGCCTTCCGACCCCAGCGTTTGGTACGGACTGGGGAAGGCGTGCGAAGCGCTGTCCGAGCGGGCGTTCGGACGGCTGAGCAAGACGGCGCCGGATTCCGCGTACACACTCGCCTTGGGAGCCGAAGCGCAGCTCAGCCGCAAGCAGTACGCACCCGCGTTCGCGCTTTACAAGAAGGCGCTCGAACGGAAGCCCGGCCTGCGGGGAGCGAACGCGGCACTGGCCGCCATCTACCGCGCCACCGGACATCCGGACTGGGCCGCAGCCTCCGAACGCAAAGAGGCGGCGCTGCCGAAGGCGAACTGCGCGATCGCGAAACAGGAGTGCGCGTTCCGCGACGGTCGCTACCTCGACGCAACCCGCGCTCCCCAAACGCCTGCGCCTGAGCACCTGTACTGGCAATCGCGTGCATGGGAGGCGCTGGCGGGCCAGGCATTCTCGAAACTCGCGTCGCTGCCGCCGTCAGTCGAATCGCGCCGCCTGAACGCGCAACTTGCGGCAGGGCGCGACAATCCGATGGAGGCTGCGAAGGAACTACGGGAAGCCATCAAAATGGCGCCCGGGGACAGGCAGCTTCGGGCGGAACTGGCGGTGGCGCTGCACGATGCGCGCGACCACGCCGGCGCGCGCGAAGTGCTGACCGAGCTACTCAAGGAGGACCCCGGCTCACCACTGTTCAGTTTCATGCTCGGGGATACCCTGCTTGAGTTGGGCGAGGTGGAGAAGGCCGTCGCTTATCTCGAGAAGGGCGCACGCCGAGGCGCGCAAGCGCGAGCGGCGCTCGGCATGGCATACGCGCGAAGCGGGCAGCTTGCGAAGGCCCTGCCGCTTCTCGAAGCCGGCGCGGCATCGGACACCGACGGCCGCATCCACTTCCAGCTAGCCCGCGCCTACCGTGAGGCAGGTCAAGCCGACCGCTCAAAGGCGGCAATGGAGAAGTACCAGCAACTCCAGGCGCGGCCGGAAAGCGAACAGCCGCAGATCACCGGGCCCTAATCGCGCGCCCGATCACGCCCGAGCCGCGCACGGAAGTAAGCGGGTTCAAACAGCAGCTCGTGGGCGGTGGTGTTGGGTT
>DATMXS010000031.1:0-13347 GCA_035561355.1 Bryobacteraceae bacterium
CCGGGAGCTTCGCCAGGGAGCGTGATCTCGAAGTAGACCCGAGTTTCCGGAGGTTTGGTGTCGATGATCTCCACGAGCGTGATGTCGCCGTCGTGTTGTGCGATCACGCCGGTGAGTTTATGGAGCACGCCGGGGCCGGTCGCGGCGCGAACGAGAAGGCCAATCTCAGACATCGCACTCGTACTTTCTGAGCAGTTCCTGCCAGTGCCCCTGGGACTTGAGCAGCACTTCACAGACTTCACGCACTGCGCCCCTGCCGCCTTCGGCTTCGGTGATCAGGTGAGCTGCTCGTTTCACCTCGGTGCGCGCGTTTGCCACGGCGATTGCAAGGCCCACGCGGCGGAAGATCACAACATCTGTGAGGTCGTCGCCGATATAGGCCACCTCGGCGGCCGAGACACCCGCCTTGGCGATGATCTCCTCCAGGATGGGGATCTTCTCGATGTGGCCCTGGTAGATGTACGTGAACTTGCATTGGCGGCAGCGCTCTTCGGTAGCGGGGGAAACGCGGCCGCTGATAACGCCGGTCCGGATGCCCTTCCATGAGAGCCACATCAGGGCGATGCCGTCCTGTGTGTCGAAGCCCTTGGTCTCAGCGACACCGCCGCGGCCGTCCGGCACATTGTAGAGCTTGCCGTCGGTCATGACGCCGTCCACATCCATCAGGAGAAGTTTGATTTTCGAGGCTTGCGAGGAGAGATCGGGCATAAGCGAGTGTCAGTTCGCGAGGCGCGGGAAAACGGCGATCCGTTTCCCCGCGCCTCTATTATTGAAAAGAGCTGTTACCTCTGGATGCGGGCGGATCCGCCCTTGGCGAAGGAGCGGACCTGGTCCAGGGTCACCATGGTGGTGTCGCCGGGAGTCGTGGTCAGCAGCGCGCCATGCGCCCAGCCAAGCTTGATCGCCTCTTCCGGGGTCTCGCCGCTGAGGACGCCGTAGATGAAACCGGAGGCGAAGCCGTCGCCGCCGCCGACGCGATCATAAATCGGGAGTTCGGCGGTCGGGGCGGTGTAGGTCTTGCCGTTCACCCATGCGACTGCGCTCCAGCTATGGTGCGCCGTGGAATGGACTTCACGGAGCGTCGTCGCAACGACTTTGACGTTCGGAAACTTTGCAAGGACGCTGTCGATCATGCCGAAGAACACCGAGGGATCGAGCTTCGACTTCTTCGTGACCTCGGGGCCAGGAATGCCGAGACCCATTTGCAGGTCTTCCTCGTTGCCGACGATCATATCCACGTTCTCGACGATGCGGCGCACCACGGACACGGCGCGCTCCTGGCCGCCCCAGATGTTCCAGAGCTTGGCGCGGTAGTTCAGATCAAACGAGGTGATAGCGCCGGCGGCCTTGGCAGCCTTCATGCCTTCGATGATGGTCTCGCCTGTCGTCTCAGAGAGCGCGGCGAAGATGCCTCCCGAGTGGAACCAGCGCACGCCGCCGCCAAAGATCTCGCCCCAGTTGAAATCGCCCGGCTTCAGCATGGCGCCGGCTTCGTTTGAGCGGTTATAGAACACGACGGGACCACGCACGCCGAAGCCGCGATCGCTGTACACCGTCGCCATGTTGGGTCCGTTCACGCCGTTGTGTTTGAACTGTTTGTAGAACGGCTTGACGCCCATGGCTCTGACGCGCTCGGCGATCATCGCGCCGATGGGGTAATCGACCATTGCGGTGGCGACGCCGGTCTTGAGCCCGAAGCAATCAGCGAGATTGGCGGCGCAGTTAAACTCGCCGCCGCTGACGTGAATCTTGCACTCGGTGGCCTTTCGGAACGGAATGATGCCCGGATCGAGGCGGTGCACCAGCGCGCCGAGGGATACGAAATCAAGCGCGGCATCCTGGCGGATATTGAAACCGTATGACATTGAATCTCCCTGTCCTAGTTTTCGTGTCTGAAGGGATCGCTGTTCATGTCCCTTGCGGCGAAGCCGTGCGGGCGCTCAGGCGCTCCATTCCGTGTGGAACGTCTCGCCCTTCGGCCGGTCGGTGCGCTCGTACCGGTGCGCGCCGAAGTAATCGCGCTGGCCCTGAAGAAGGTTGGCGGGCATACGCTCCCGACGGTAGGCGTCGATGTAGCCTAGGGACGCGTAGAGGCCGAGCGCGGGTACGCCGAACTCGGCTGCCTTCGTGCACACGGTGCGAAGGCTCACGGAAAGCTCGTTCACGACGGGGGCGAACCGCTCGTCGATCATCATGTTCACGAGTGAGCCGTTTGCGAGGAAGGCCTGCTTGATCGGCTCGAGCAGCTTGGCCCGGATGATGCAGCCACCCTTCCAGATGCGCGCGATTTCGGCCAGGTGAAGATCATAGCCGTACTCCTTCGAGGCCTCGCGCATCAAAGCAAATCCCTGGGCGTAGCAGGTGATGACGGCCACGCGGAGCGCCTTGCGCAGGGTCTCGATGAACTCGTCGCGGTTGCCCTCGAACGCGGGCTTCGGGCCGGTGAGGATCTTCGACGCGACGATGCGCTCATCGCGCGCGCCTGAGAGAATTCGGCCCTCCAGCGCGGCGTTGATCGTCGGGATCGCAACTCCGAGGTCCATAGCATTCTGGGAGGTCCACTTTCCTGTGCCCTTCTGCCCGGCCTTATCAACGATGACATCGACGAGCGGCTTGCCGGTGTCGGGATCCATCCTCGCGAGCACGGCCGCGGTGATCTCGACGAGGTAGCTGCTCAACTCGGTCTTGTTCCACGCGTCGAAAATCTTCGCCATCTCGGGAGCGCTCAGGCCGAGCGTGGACTTCATGATGTCGTAGGCTTCCGAGAGCAGCTCCATAATGCCGTACTCGATGCCGTTGTGGACCATCTTGACGTAGTGGCCCGCTCCGCCCTTGCCGATATACGCGGCGCAGGGGCCGTCATCGGTCTTCGCGGCGATCGACGTCAGAATGGGGGCGACATGATCGTAGGCTGCCTTCTGGCCGCCAGGCATGATAGACGGCCCTTTGAGCGCGCCTTCTTCTCCGCCGCTGACGCCCGCACCGATATAGTTGATGCCGAGCGGTTCCAGTTCCTTGCCGCGCCGATCCGTATCCATGAAAAACGAGTTCCCGCCATCGATGATGACGTCATCCTTTTCCAGGTGCTGCTTCAGTTCCTGAATCACCGCGTCAACCGGCTTACCTGCCGGCACCATGACGAGAATACGCCGGGGCCGCTCCAGGACATGCGCCAGTTCGGTGAGCGACTTCACCGTGGTCATATTCTTGCCGGACCACTTGGCGGCAGCCGCATTTGCCTTCGTCTCGTCGAGATCAAATCCGGCGACGTGAAAGCCTTTGCTCTCGATGTTCAGGGCCAGATTCTGACCCATCACTCCTAAGCCGATCACTCCGAAGTTATATTGCATGAGCCTGAACTCCGTATGGAATAACCCGAGTGTGTTGACCGCACGGTCTGGGTGCCTCCGGCGGACTTTCGTAGTGCCAAGAACGGCCGTTCGATTTCCGGAGCTGTGCGCCGGAGGGGAACAGGGCGTCCGAAAGATGGGGCAGACGCGCCCCTCAACCAACCTATGTTTATATCATGCGCGAGTCGTCAGAAGCGCGATTCTGGGCATTTTTGGGACGCAGCCATCCAATCTGCATGACGGTTACAGTGGAAGGATGTCCACAGTGGTCGGCGTCATCTCAGATACGCACGGGTTGCTGAGACCGGAGGCGGTGGAAGCACTGAGGGGCTGCTCGATGATTCTCCACGCTGGGGACGTCGGTGATCCCGCAGTGTTGATCGAACTGGCGGAGATCGCGCCCGTTGAGGCGGTCCGGGGAAATGTCGATCTCGATGGATGGGCACGGAAGCATCCGTTGACGCGCATCATTAGAATCGAAAGCGCCAAGCTGTTCATGCTTCACGATGTGAGCATGTTGGCGTTCGATCCGCGGGAGCGCGGTTTCGGGGCGGTGATCTTCGGCCACTCGCACCAGCCCGTGGCGGAGCAGCGCAACGGCGTTCTCTTCTTCAATCCAGGCAGCGCGGGGCCGGCGCGGTTCCGGCTGCCGATCACGGTCGGACGGCTGGTCGTCGACGGCGCGAGCGTGTCGGGCGCGCATATCAAAATCGTGGATTGAAGGCGGGTACACTGTAGGGTCATGACGCAGACCCGAAGGACCTTCGTTGCAGGCAGTGGCGTGGCTCTCGCGAGTGCCCAATCGACAGCGCGCGGGCGCCCCGGCGCGCAGCGCGTTTCCCGGAAGAACCTTCTGTCTACGGCGTGGCCGGCGGGGAAGGTCGGGCGTGTCCTGATCGCCCGGGATCGCTGGAAGCCGTTCGCGACGGCTTCGGAACGCGCCCGCTGGGAAGGGCTGCCGGTTGAGCTGCGCGGCGCCCTGATTGCCGCGGGAGAGACGGCCCTCGCGGCGGGGCCGTGGCCAGCGCTTCCTGCAACGCTGTTTCTCGAGTTCGCCCGCGTCGGCAACCGGTCGCATTATGAAGCCGTATGGCGGCAACGGCGAAACCGGCTCCGCGATCTCGTCCTCGCCGAATGCACCGAGGGTCAGGCGCGCTTTCTCGATGAAATCGCGAACGGCATCTGGCTCACGTGCGAGGAGACCTTCTGGGGATACCCGGCGCACCTCAATCTGCAGAAGCGGGGCGGCGGTCTCCCGGACGTGACCGAGCCCGTCATCGATTTGTTCGCTGCTGAGACAGGGGCGGAACTTGCGTGGACATCGTACCTGCTCGGTCCGCAACTGGAGAAGGTCCACCCACTGGTTACGGAGCGCATCGGGATTGAGATGGAGCGGCGCATCCTGGCACCGTTTCGCACGCGCGAGGACTGGTGGTGGATGGGGTTCTCGAGCGACAACTCGGTCAACAACTGGAATCCATGGATCAACTCGAACGTGCTGACCAGCGCGCTATTGTTTGAGCCGCAGGCGACGCGCGCGGCGTTCGTCCACAAGGTGCTCCGCAGCGTGGACCGCTTCCTCGATGGATATGACGAGGATGGCGGCTGTGACGAAGGGCCCAGTTATTGGGGTCGCGCCGGAGCGTCACTCTTTGAGAATCTCGAGTTATTGTACTCGGCGAGCGCTGGCGCGATCGACTTCTACTCCGTGCCGCTGGTGCGCGAGATTGGCCGCTATATCTACCGTGTCCAAATTCACGACAACTGGTATGTGAATTTCGCGGACGCCTCGGCGCGGGTCGGGATTGCCGGTGACCTGGTGTACCGTTACGGCGCGCGCATCGGAGATGCGGATATGCAGGCGCTTGGGGCGTGGGCGGCGAAGTCGGGGCCGGAACGGTCCGACCTCGGCCGGCAGCTTCCGGCATTGTTCAATACGGCGATCGCCGAGGCGGAGCCGAGACAGCCTTTGGTTCAGGACGCCTGGATGCCGGGGATTCAGGTGATGACCGCGCGCATGAAGGCGGGCGAGCCCGCGGGGCTGTACCTGGCGGCGCAGGGCGGCCACAATGCCGAGAGCCATAACCACAACGACGTCGGCAATTTTATCGTGTACTCGGACGGTGAGCCCGCGATCATCGACGTTGGAGTGGAAACGTACTCCGCCAAGACCTTCAGCGCCAGGCGATACGAGATATGGACGATGCAATCGGCATATCACAACCTGCCGACAATAAACGGTGTGATGCAGAGTGCCGGACGGGAGTTTGCCGCGCGCGGCGTTTATCACAAATCCGATAACCGGGCGGCCGAGTTTTCGCTCGAAATCGCAGGCGCCTACCCGAAGGAAGCGGGCATCGAATCCTGGAGGCGCACATTGCGGCTGGACCGCACCACAGGCCATGTCGAACTGCGCGACAGCTACGCGCTGGCGAAGAGCGGAGCGCGCATCGCGCTGACGCTGATGACCCCGTGTGAGGTGAAGGTTGCGGCGGGCCGGCTCGCGCTCGCTGACCGGGCAGTAGTCGAGTTCGACGCCGGAACTCTTAGGGCCGAGGTAGAGACGATCAAGGTGGAAGACGGCCGGCTCAGCCCTGTGTGGGGCCAGCGGGTCTACCGGATCCTGCTCACGAACGAGAATGCGCCGGCGAAAGGCGAGTTCACTCTGCGGATTGCACGACGGTAGTCCTGCGCCAGACCGGTCTGCCGATGACGTCCGGCTTAATCACGCCGACGCCGAGCGGCCGCATCGCTTCGACTAGCCCTGCGAACATCCTCTCGTCTTTGTAGGTACCAGAGGCAGCGCCGCCTGAGCCGGCAAAGTTCGAGGTGGCGCCGACGGACCGCGCGGCCTGAATCATTTCAAGGTTGCCCTTATCGATGTGGTAGATACGCGCGCGCAGATCGAAGTTCGCGTCAATGAGGCGATCGAGCGTGGTGTAATCCCGGGCAATGAGCGCGGTGCGGCCCTGTTCGGCGTAAGAAGCCCACTCCTGCATTGCGGAGATGACCTCGGGATCACCGGCACGCCAGCGCTCGCGGACGCTATTGTGGAACACTTCCGTACCCTCGCTGAGCGCGGTGCGGTATGCGACGTAAACGTTGGGCAGCAGGTCGGGATCGAGCGGCTCGTAACGGCCGTGCCCGTGCTGCTCCATGATGTCGCGCGAGAAATCCATGTAAACCAGACCTTCGTAGGTTTGGACCACGCGGTCCTGCAACCCGGCGGGAACGCCGAGTTCCCGGGTCTCGGTTTCAAGGACGAGATTCGCAAAGATAGGCTTTGGAATAGTGATTTCGTAGTACGAGCACAGGGCGCGCAGGGCCGCCGTTACGATTGCGCTCGATCCGCCGAGCCCGAGCCGCATCGGGATCGTGGTCTCGTATTCGACGGTAAAGTTGCGGTTTGGAAGCTCGAAACCCTGCTCCCGGCAGTAATCCATGAAGCGCACCAGCAAGGCCTGGATGATGCGGATGCCGCCATAGTACCCGCGCCAGCGCGTGGTCTGGTAGAGATCGTCGAGGCTCTCGAAGACGGGCATGTCGGCCTTGGACGGCTTGATCTCGAGGCGGGCGCTCGGATAAAGGAGCACACGCGCGCGGAAGTTGCGCACTAAAAATGAGATTGTCTTTCCAAAGTAACCGTCACTCGGGTTGCCGAGAAGGCCGGCGCGGGCATAGGCGTACGTCTCAATCATGGAACTACACTCTAGTCTATAGAGATATGCGCGCTGTCGTGCAGAGAGTGAGTGAGGCGAGCGTCTCGGTCGCGGAACGCATCGCGGGCGAGATCGGGACCGGGCTCGTTGTGCTGCTGGGCGTATCCAAAACGGATACGCGCCGCGATGCGGAGTGGCTTGCGGATAAAGTCGTTGGACTGCGAATCTTTCCAGACGATGCAGGCAAGATGAATCGGGGTGTGCTCGAAGCGGGCGGCAAACTGCTGGTAGTCTCGCAGTTCACGCTCTACGGAGATTGCCGCAAGGGGAAGAGGCCGAGTTTCGATGCGGCCGCCGAGCCCGGCGCAGCGCGGCTGCTGTACGAGCACTTCGTGGAGGCGTGCCGGAAAAGCGGCGCTGGGGTGGAGACCGGCGTGTTCCAGGCTGAGATGCGGGTGCGATTGGTTAATGAAGGCCCGGTGACATTGATCTTGGATAGTCCCGCATAACGTCCGGGGAACGTCGAATAAGTGCCACTATGCTATTTTGTTAATGTCATGCCTAGAACATCAATGCCTAATGCTCACTTACTCCAAGCCGCGCTCGAAGGTTTACAGGTGCAGAGAGAGCGTATTGAGGAGCAGATCCGCGAAGTGCAATCCATGCTTGGCGGCCGTACCGCACCGCGAGCTGCTGCTCCGGCGGCGGCAACGCCTACGCGAAAGAGGAGACCATTGAGCGAGGCCGCCCGGAAGCGGATCGCCGCAGCCCAGAAGCGGCGCTGGGCCGCGTTCCGGAGAGAACAAAGAGCTTCGGAATAGTCGGTCGAAACGCGTGAACATTGCGGCCACTCGCCCTGCAGCGTCACAGGCGGTGTGCGGGCGGCCGGTTGTGTGGCGCGCAGTTCACAAAGAGGGGCGGCAAGACCGCGGCACGGCAGCAACAGTTCCCTGACGCGATGCGCGACCTCCTTCGGTCTCAGTCCGCCCTGCGCACGAGCGGCTTGATCAGCTTGAGCGCGGGTCGGGTGTTGTACTTCTCGCGCCATTCCCGGTGCTGGAGAGTGTCGGGAAAGCGCTCGCCTGCCGGGTACGGGTAAGAACTCATGCCATGGAAGGGTAGAGGCTCGACACTCTGCGCGTATGCCGTGTTGAGGTCGCCGTCCTTTGACCAGCCATCCACCAGCAGCAGGAAATCCCGTTTCCAACCCGTTGGCAAAGCAGGGTACGCTTCGGCGTCGAATGAGAGGCGAATCTCATCGCCCGAGCCCATGATGACGTAGCGGTCGTCCGCGGCTACCATCAATTCGCGCACATCGCCGTACCGCGTGTAGAGGCCCGGCGTCGGATTCCACATGGAAACCGGCATCCACTCCTGGTACTCGAAGGCTTCCGGCTGCTCGCGAGTGGGATGCACGACGGGCCTCGAAAAGCCGCGCAACCGTATATCGGCGGCAGCCGCACCGGCCGGAGTGATGCGAACCCCGGGCGCCGTGATGCTTTCGCTCAGGAAGATCTGGTCCCAGTAGAGGCACAGGTTCGTCACGATGCGAACTTCGCGGGAAGCGGAGAGAAACTTGCCCGTGAGGTCGACCACAATCGTCTTCGGCGTACCCGAAGGGATCCCCATATCTTCGATGACAGTCTGCCAATGGCCGGCCGCGTCTCTCACCTGGAGGTACGGGAAGACGAGGCCTCCGCCGGGCTGCTGCGAGGCGTTCATGAACGTGCTGCCGTCTGCCCAATCCACCCAGCCACTCAGGACGAGTACGGCGCGGTTCCCGCGTGCAGCGTCGCCGAAATCGAGGTCCAGCGTGTGGAGCTCGGCCTTGCCCATAAAGTCGCGCCGGAACGCGGTTGGGTAGACGCGGTCTTTCCGCACCACCTGCGGCAGCACGTCCGCGCCGCGGTGGTCGCGCGCGGCGACCGGGTAAATGCGCTGTGAGACGCCGAACAGGCGGAACTCGGGGAAGGGCGGAGACTTGAACTTATCGTTCGTGAACAGTTCAACTCCGGACGGGTGATCCACTGCGATCAGCTTGGCCTCATCGATATATGAAACCTCGCGCAGCTCCTCCGTAATCCGGACCTCGTACTGGCCCTCGCGAACCGCCAGGGAACCCTCCGGCAAATGAATGTACTCGTCGTGATCCACCGGGAACGTTGTGCCGTCGCCGGCGCTGGCGCCCAGCGGGGCCGTCCCGAGCACGTCGCCGATATACTCGAACCTCTTGCCGTTCCATGTGAAGATCATCGGGCAGGACCCCGAAAGGCGTGGAGCTTCGTTAAACTCAGCAAGGCGCATCGCGGGTTCATTCGGCTGGTTCTGAATGAGCCCGTTCGGCCATGAGATGCGAATCGTGTCCACTGCCGCGTGTCCGCGAAGCCCAAAGTGCAGCGGCACGCCCTCATACATCAATTTCTGATAGAGCCGGCCAGCCTTCACCTCCACCTCGGCGCCGGCGCTGAGTTTCAGGTTCTTGATGCCGGTCAGCGCGACGCTCATCCAGTGGTTCCTGATCGCCGTCCGATTGGAAGCGAGCTGCACCGCGCCGTTCACGGCCAGCGCGACGTCCACGCGCCCGTCTGCATCGAAGTCCGCCGCGGCCAATGCGACGCCGCCGGGCAGCCCCGAGACTGGAATTGGGGCAAGCTGTCCCTTTCCCTGTGTGCGGTAACGCGCCTTGCCGGTAATAATGTCGAGCGCACCGCGGTTTTCAAGATCCGCGAGTGCCAGACCCGGTTCCGCACCATTGGAGGCTATCGCCGTGGCCTTGAACTTGCCTTCCTTATTCATTGCGACGACCACGCCCGCGGTTCCGCCCGAGGGCGGCTCGAATACCAGGTCAATCCAGCTATCGTTGTTTATGTCCGCTGCGCGGAGATTGCGCACCTGGCGCCCGACGGCAGTAAGCGGCTCGGGGGTGAATACGCCGCGCATCTGGTCGCGATAAAGCACGGCGTCGCGGTCCGCATAGATTACGGCAATGTCCATGCCCTTGGTATCGGGCACGACGCGGAAGGCTGCGGCGTCGATCGCTGTGCCGTTCTCAAAGGGGAACTTCTGTTCGGCGAATACGCCATTGCCTTCGTTGCGAAGCAGCATGGAGCGCTCGCCAAAGAGGAACAGGTCCAGGTCGTATTCGTGGTCGTAATCAACCCAGAGCGCTTTATAGAACTTCCCGGCGGGCAGCTTGATCGCAGTCTTCTCGAACCGGCCCTTGATGTTGCGGAAGATCGAGGCGCCGGTGGTAGTGACGACGCAGAGGTCGGCGAGTTCGTCGTTATCGTAGTCGCCGGCGGCGATCGAAACCACGTCCGTCAGGTTCGCCAGCCCGGCATTCGTGACAGGAACTGATGCGCCCCTGAACGTAAGTACTCCGGCCTTGGACCATACGATGAGGTCCGGTTTATTGTCGCTTTCGAGATCGAGAACCTCGGCCTTCGCGCTCGCCGTATCGACGGCGCCCGGCAGGGGCTTGGCCTGGAAAGCGACGGGAATCGGCGTGGAGGTATCCGGTGACGCGGCCTGCGCTTCGATGGGATCGTACAACTCGGCCCAGAATGACCACTCCATGTCCTCGGAATCGTCAGCTTCCTTCTGGCGCTGTTTAGCGTCCTGGAAGACGGCAAGGGCCTTCTTGGCCTCGTCTTCCTTCCCCAGAAGGCGGTAGACGTTGTACATCTGGAATCGCGGGGCGACCAGTTTGTCGTCGAGCTTCGCAGCGATCTCAAACTCCTTCAGCGCCTCGGCTTCCTTTCCAGTCAGGTTATAGAGCAGCCCGAGGTTGTAATGAGATACCGGCTCATCGGGAACCAGGCGCAGCATCCCCTGAAACTGCTGAATGGCATCCTCGTAGCGGGCCTCACGCTTGTAGGCGATACCGAGATTGAACCAGGAGTGTGGCAGCGTCGGATCGAGCTTCTGCGCCTTCTCCAACTCGACGATCGATTCTTTCGTGTTGCCGGTGCGCAGCAGCGCCATGCCGTAGTTGACCCGGTCACGGGCGGAGTTCGGCGCGAGGTCGACCGCTTTTTTCAGTTCCCCGACCGACTGGGCCTGCGTCGTAGGCGTCTCGAAGAACGCTTTGCCGATGTTGCGGTGCCGCCAGAGACGCTCCTCGGTGTTCGGGGCTTGGGCACCGCTGAACAGAAGAAAGGCCGCCACGGCCAGGGCCGGGGGTGCGATATAGGTGCTGACCTTCCGCATGGCGTGTGTGTTGATTTTACCCCGGCTGTCCAATGCGGCTGGGGCCGGCGGGCAACACGCGTCCGGTAACCCATTTCAGAGGCGCACACCCGAATCGTGTGGAACAATCTGCCGCCTCTGGCCGTTCTTTGTGAATGACTGGACGGTCTGGCGCGTCTTGACGACTATACCGACTGGTCGGTACACTTAAGCGATAAACGAGTCCGAAATGAGCAGTTCTAAAGACCGTATTCTCGACGCCGCCGAGACGATTGTGTTAAGGGACGGCGTAGCGCGTCTCACAATGGACGCCGTCGCCCAGGAAACGCAGATGTCGAAGGGCGGGGTGATGTACCACTTCCCGAGCAAGGAAGACCTCATCCGGGGCATGATCGGCCGCATGCACTACCTGTTCGCTTCGGAGGTGGCGCGGCTTAAGGCGAAAGACCCCTGCCCGATCGGACGCACACTGCGGGCCATGCTGAACACAACCTTCCCGGAGCATCCGGGTGAGGTCCGCAGCAGGATCGATCGGATCACCGCGGCACTGGTGGCAGCAATCGCGACCAATCCCTTGCTTCTGGAGGGCACAAATGCGTACTCGCATGAACTGGAAGCGGAGATTCTGAACGATGGCTTGGATCCGGTTGTCGCGATGGTAATTCACATGGCCTCCGACGGGATCTGGATGTCGCAGTTGTTCGGTATACCGCATCCCCCCGGCGATCTCCGCGACCGTGTGGTTGTGCGGCTCAAGGAAATGACGCTTGGAACGGAAAAGCTCGGAATTGTTGACCGCTCGTTTGTACCAGGATAGAATCGTTTAACCCGGATGAAAGTACCGCCATTCGGCTCAAAGTTAGAGGAAACAACGATATGAAACGCACCAGCCTCATTCCCGCACTCATCCTCGCGGCAGGCTGCGCGTTCGCGCAGGAGCTCGAAACCGTCACGCTGACCGAGGCCGTGAAGATCGCACTGTCCCGCCACCCGGATGTCGGGAAGGCGAAAGCGGCCGCTGACGCGCTGAAGGGGAAGATCACCGAGGTCCGGGCGCAGGCTTTGCCTGAGATAACCATCAACGGAGGCGGCATGCGCATGCGCGACCCCTCCTTCCTCAACTCGTCCAGTCTCGACAATTTTCCGCCAGAACTGAGAGATGCGCTGGACCCGGTCGGCTCGAATATCTTTCTGTATAACCTGACCGTGAAGCAGCCGCTCTATACGGCGGGCAAGATAGGAACGGCGCTCCGGCTGGCCTCCGTCGAGGCGGAGGGCTCGCTGGCGGAGATCGACCGGGCGGAGCAGGACCTCGCGCTCGAAGTCGCCAAGGCGTATTACGCATTGCTGTGGGCGGAGCGGTACCGCGAAAACGTAGCCGAGACGCAGCAGCAACGCAAGGCGCACGCCGATATGGCGCGCACGCGCTTCCAAAACGGTGTTGCTACGGAAGTGGATGTCCTGCGTTCGGAAGTGGAGGTCGCTAACGGCCAGCCCGACATGGTCCGGGCAGAGAACGCGATTCGGCAGGCGCGCGCTCTTCTGAACTTCTATCTCGTGCGCCCGGCCAACTCTCCGACTAAGGTTGCCGGCACATTCCAGGAGCAGGCCTGGGAGGAGTGGGATGTTGAGAAGTTGACCGTCGATGCTTTCCGTAGCCGTCCGGAACTTGCCCGGCTACGCATCGGGGAGCGTTCGGCGGCGGCAATGCTCGATTTGGCAAAGGCCGAGGGCCGCTTCCGGGCGGATTTGAGCACGGAGTACGGCATCATGTCTCGTTTGCCGAAAAACCTGTTCAACTCGAACTTTACCCGTTGGACGCTGGGCGTCAACTTCAGCCTCCCGGTGTTTGATGGTTTCCGCCGGAGCGGATTGGTGACGCAGGCAGTCGCGAACCAGCGCTCCGCGCGGCTGGAGCGCGAAAAGGTGGAGCAGCAAGTTCGGCTGGGGATCCAGCAGGGGCTCGACGAACTAAACGCAGCGCGTGAGACCGTCAGCGCCACACGAGCCAACATCAACCAGGCCGAACGGGTTCTCGAGATGACTCAGGCCAACTACAAGTACGGCGCCGCCACCACGCTCGACATTGTTGACGCTCAGACTGCCCTTTCTGTGGCGCGTACCAATCTTCTCCGTGGCCTCCACGACTA
>DATMXS010000032.1:0-4724 GCA_035561355.1 Bryobacteraceae bacterium
TATCTGGAAGGAACTGTATGACCAAATTCAGTCGGCGGCGGCTTGCCGCCGTTCGCTGGTATATGTATGGCTTGACTTGATGGTGAGCGCGGAAGGAATCGAACCTTTAACCTATTTACGAGTCGCGGCGGGTAACTTTACGAGTTGCGGCGGGTAACCTAGGCCTATCAAGAGTTATCCTCTGCCGCCTCCTGATGTAGACTCTGCCCCCATCGAACCTCGCTTCTTTACGGCGTAACGCTGGCACATTGGACGTCCTGTGGCAAGGCTGGCTGGGGTCAATCTCGCGGCACCCCGATGATGGGGGAGGAGTTGGGGGTGCCGGCTTGGTCGGGATGGCATTCAGCACGGCATGGAGGAAGCGTTGGACCGGCAAAGAAGACCGCTCTTCGTTTGCGCAATCGTCTCGACTGCGCTGATCGGGTCGTCAATGGGCACGGCGGAATTGTACACCCGAGTCCGCGGCGTCTATCGAGCGTATCTGGAAGGAACTGTATGACCAAATTCAGTCGGCGGCGGCTTGCCGCCGTTCGCTGGTATATGTATGGCTTGACTTGATGGTGAGCGCGGAAGGAATCGAACCTTCAACCTACTGATTAAGAGTCAGTTGCTCTGCCAGTTGAGCTACGCGCCCGTTTCGGAGTGCCTCAACCTTTATAGCAACGGGGGCGGTGGTACCGCAAGTGCCAGAATTGTCCAACGCGTAATGAGCCTGAACGGGCGGTTCGCTTCCAACGCGAGGTGAGCCTGAGCTTGGGTTGATTCCAATGCGGGATGGGCCTAAAAAACGGAGGCGATATCCGATGCTGCGGATGAAATGACATTCCGGATGGAGAACCTGGAATCAACGCGGTGGACACGGTGACTCAGTGGCAGGGCGTGGGCTGCACGGAACGATCTCGGAGCGTCATCTGAAGCCGGTGCTGGAAGCGATGTTGCACCAGTTCCCGTTCCGGATTCGCGACAACCGTTCGGAGTTCCTGAATCACACCGTGGCCAAGTTCACCAACTCGCGCGCCTACCGGAGCACGGACAGGGATGGTCGTCCGGAAGCAGATCGGCTATGGACCGATCGGGTCCGAGCATACGGAAACGTTTCAGAAATTCTACACGGCCCAGGTGAACCCGTACCTGCAAGGAGGCGCAGCGAGATTTTTCCTTCCCGGCGCGTCGCGTGTCCTCCTTGCTTGTTGCTCCTTAGCTCCTCGCTCCTGCCCTACTTGACCTCGCTGTCGAAGACCCGCACTTTGGCCCAGTTGGCCTGATTCTCTTTGATGAACTGCTTGTGGCGAGGGTGGTCCTGGTAGCGATCGTGATCGCCTCTGGTCTTGAAGAAGATGTGGAGGGAGACGTCGAAGTCACGATCGTTGACGTCGCGGTTGGAGGCGGCGGACCGGGTGCCCGCGACGAAGAAGACCTCGCCCTCGTGGCCTTTGAGGTAGCGCTCGCAGGCCGCGACGAGTTTGGCCTGCGCCGGTTCCGAGTTGTCCTTCAGGCTGAAGTAGACGTTGTGCGCCAGCAGGTCTCCGGAGGCGGGCGGCTCGGCGAAGCAGACGGCCGCGGAGAGCGCTAAGGCGACAATGACCAGCATACGATTCCGCATAGGGTTCGCCGCCAGAATAGCGGCTAAGCGATACTCGTGGCAAACGCCCGCTGGCTATCGGTGAAGTACGCTAGCGGGCCGGGCCCTCGGAGATGCGTGCGCTGTCCGAGGACCTTCTCATCAACGTCACCGAGTTCTTCCGCGACCCGCCGATCTTCGAAGCGCTTAGAGAGCACGCATTCGCCGCCATCTTGCGAGACAGGCAGCCTGGCGAGCCAATCCGCATCTGGGTGCCGGCATGCTCGACCGGAGAAGAGGTCTACTCCATCGCGATGTGCCTGATGGAGTATCTCTCCGAGGCCGGAGCGGAGTTCCCGGTGCATATCTTCGGTACCGATGTGAGCGAGAGGTGCATTCAGAAAGCCCGGGCGGGTGTCTACGGCAGCAGCGCCGTGTCCGTGGTCTCTCCGGAACGTTTGAAGCGGTTCTTCATCGAAGTGGACTCGGGTTACCAGATCGTCCGCTCCATCCGGGAGAAATGCGTTTTTGCTATTCAGAACCTTGCGGCGGACCCTCCGTTTTCACGAATGGATTTGATCAACAGGCTGCCGGAGGCACGGTTCTTTTCGTAGATGACGAGGAGACAGTGCGGAACCTGGCCAAGGCCGTGCTCGAGCGCAGCAGCTGGCGTGTTCTGTCGGCGAATGATGGCGCCCAGTCAGTCAGAATATTTCAGGAACATTGTCAGGACATCACGCTGGTGGTTCTCGATCTGGCAATGCCTGCGATGGGAGGGAGGAGGCTTTGGATCGCATCAAGGCGATTCGCGGCGACGTCCCCGTGATCATGTCCAGCGGGTATGGCGAGGCCGAGGCAACACGCCGTTTCGCGGGAAAACAAGTGGCCGGCTTTCTCGAGAAGCCGTATTCCGTCAATCAACTGCTCGACGTGATTGCCATGGTGATGGGGCAGCTGTAGGCTTGCCAATCATCAGATAAGGCTACGGCCGAACGCGGCTCGCCCCGTTGTTGGGTGTGTTCTTAGCTGGGTAGAGGGGGTCTGCCCCGTTTCGGGTAGAGCCAATAAAGAGGGAGTGGTACGCCCGAGGTGATTCGAACACCTGACCTTCTGCTCCGGAGGCAGACGCTCTATCCAGCTGAGCTACGGGCGCACGTCAGTGCCTATTGTAGTCCGGCGGGGCCGTCCCACGCTACCTCTTCTTGCTTGAGCCGCCTTTTCCCGCAGGGCGCGCATTCTTCGCCTGCTCCTTCAGCAGCATCTCGATCGTGGCGCGCATGTTCGCTTCTTCGTTCTTGAAGAACTCGTGATCACCCACGTACTGGCCGCGGATGGTGAAGTTCTTATCGATGAAAACCATGATCGGCACGTACTGGAACGTCTCAACCAGGTACGCTTTCACGTCATCCCGCGGCGCCACGCCTACCGGGAACGTCAGGCCGAGTTGCTTGACGTAATCCGGCACCAGCAGCGCGGCCATATCGTTGAACGCGATACCGATTGGCTGGAATCCCTTCGGCCCGTACTCCTTGTACATCTTTTGCATCAACCCGGACGCGGTTTGGCAATGCGGGCACGTGGTGTGCAGAAACTCCAGCGCGATCACCTTCCCCTTGTACTGGCTGAGCAACCCGCGCTGACCGTTGACCTGCGTGATGACAAATTCCGGCGACGGCCTGGACGTCTGGCCCTGCAGTTTTTGTTGAGCGGCGCCTGCGGCTGTTGCCGTTGCTCCCGCAGCGAGAGCGTACACGAAGCCTCGACGAGTCAAGTGGTTCCCTCCGAAATTTTTAGTCTACCGCACGCCCCCTGCGCAACGGCTGCTGAACGGGCTCATTCTAATGACGCAATGCGAGGCAAAAAGCGTTTCACCGCAAACCGGCGCA
This sequence comes from Bryobacteraceae bacterium, assembly GCA_035561355.1. Taxonomy (GTDB): domain Bacteria; phylum Acidobacteriota; class Terriglobia; order Bryobacterales; family Bryobacteraceae; genus DATMXS01. The sequence continues at coordinate 3,448 of DATMXS010000032.1, forward strand.
GAGCCGCTCAGCGCATTAATCGGGTTAAACAACCAGCATCTTTTGCGGCAGCACTTTACGCTTGGGACCAGCCTACTTCCCTTCCACCGACGTCACCCTCACGCCGTCCAGCGTCACAGTGAAGGCGCCGTCGTCGCCCGTGCCGCTCAACTCCGTCGCGGTGGCGACCTTCACCATCATGCGCTTCCACTTGCCTTGCAGCACCTTCCTGTAAGCTGCGAAGTAGCGCCCGGCTGCCTCCGCGCCGGACCACTGCGACGCATAGACCAGTACCTGCCGACTATCCTTCTTCCGCTCGAGCAGCTTGAAGAAGCCGCCGCGCCATTCGGGCGCCAACTCCTTCGCAAGCTCATCTCCGCCGTACTGCCGGAGCAGGATGGCGTGGTCAAACTCACCGATCTCGCCGTCCGTCAGATCCTTGTACTCCCCCGCCTGCGCAAAATCCGGCAGCTTCGGGCGTACCGGCTTCACACCCTCGAGATACTTTTCCGGATGCAGGATCTGCTGCGTGCTCGCCGGCGGCTTGCGGAAAGGCTCCGAAAACGCCGTCTCACGCTTCTTAAGGAAGAGCTCATGCTGAAACAGCATGCCTTTCGTGTACGGGAAAATCAGGCTCTCCTTCAAATAAAGCGGCACGCTGGCGAACACCGGGTACCGGTCAGTGTCCATCGCGGCGGTGGTGCTCATCATCTTCACGAGCACGGGCGAATCCTCCAGCGAGTTTCCCGTCTGATGTGCCAGGTATTCCGACATCAGCCACGTCGCCTGCCCCTCCATCACAGCCATTCGGGCCAGCGCTCCATCGTCGCTCTTGCGACCGCTCTCGATATACTTTTCCAAGTCGAAGTGCTGGTCTGCAAGCGCATGCGCGAGCTCGTGAACCAACACCGTGTGCTGCATCAACTCCTCGCCTCCGCCGATCAGAAACAGCTTGTGCTTGCGGAAGTCGTAGAACGCAGCGGCCTGCTCGGAGAGCAGATCGATAGTGGTCTTCTTCAGGTCGAAATTCTGAGGCACGAAACCGAACTTCTTGAGCGCAGCCTCCTCCGCGCGCAGTTCCTCAGGCTTAACCACTTCCTTCACGCGCTCTTCCAGAAACGGCTTCAGGCCGGCTCGCTCGATACGGGAGAACTCCACAGCGCGCTTCGGTTCGAGTCCGGTGATCTTCGCGAGCGTCTCGAAAATGCCGTCGATTTCCTTTCGGGTCTCGTCCGTTTCGGGGAGCTGGACAATGCGCGTATCGCTCTGCGCGAGAGCCGAAGCGGCGAGGGCCGCCA
>DATMXS010000033.1:0-2444 GCA_035561355.1 Bryobacteraceae bacterium
GCAGAGCTGGCTGCGGGCTCCGGCGTGCGCTGCGGCATATCGTCGTCGGTGATGATGCGCCGCGCCTTCTTCGTCGAGGACTTCTGCTTCGCCACCTCACCCAGCGAAGGTTGAGATTGCCCGGTCGAGACGATGCTGAAAAGGCACACAAGGGCGACAGTCGCGAACAGCAGCATAGGACATCGGCGAAGCATATCTCTCTCCTAGAACGTCAATTCGTGCAGGTTCAGCATTATCGGTGGCTGTGGTGTCTCGTTTTGGTTCAGTGCGCATGCGTTGAAGTTGATGACGGCGCTGCCGCCGAGAGTATTGTCCACGAGCGATTTCTGCCCGGCCAGGACCGCACCGTAGATGTTCGTCTTGTCAGAGCCGCCGCCCGTAAACTTGATGACGCCCTTCACGATGATCAATCCGTAGAATTGCATGCCGCCGTGGATATCGAGATCCCCGTCAACTATCAAGATCCCGTTTCCTTTCGCGCTCGATGTCAGTGTCGCATCCCCTGGTATATAGGTGATCTGGGACGATACTGCACCGAGACTAGGGTCTGACAAAGGAGCATCGACTGGATTGGGCGGAAACCTCGGCGGTATGCCAAACACTTGGGAAGAATGAGTTCCGCAAGCTGGATTGCAAGTCCAGTTATATGGAGCGTTCGCCACATTCACTGCGCCGTCCTTGAATCTCTCGATCATGCCCGGAATGTCGTAATCCCATTCCTGCTCTTGCGCAACCGGCGGCGTCCTGCCCGCAATGAGGGTTTCCGAATTATTGGGCTTGTCGACAGTGCCGTGAGAGTAGATCGCCCATTTTGTGTTGTCGCAGACCTTGCCGGCACGACCCGGGCACGTGGTGATCTTGGTTGTAGAGTTCGTGACACACTTACTCGTATCGCATGAGCAATAATCAAAGCCGTTGATGTCCAGTTTTCCGTTCAGTGTGACGTGATCTTCGGAATCCACAGCGGCGTTCGTCATGAGCGGCGGATTCTGTGCCACTTCCATCTGGAGCATTCGCCGCGATCCGAGCGGCGTCACCGCCAGCGACGTTAGCCGCCAGACGCTCTGGTAGAACTTGCCGAGGCCCCGGTCTTCACAATTGGCCATACCCGCAGGCAGCAGAACCTGCCTTTTGCCATCCCAGCACACGGGCATGTTGTTGTTGACCCCACTAACAGGCGTTTCCACGTAGTGCGGCGAGGCGGACTCATTCCCCTTCAGAGTGATACGAACCCAATTGTAATCGATCGCATTGCTTGTTCCGGTCAACGGATCGAACGTGCTTGCCTCTGTCTTGTACCAGCCCGCCGCTCCCTGAGTTGTCGTGCACGGCAAGCTTGGCAACGAGACCGCGGGATCGCCGCTTATCGTGCCGAGGCCAGAGAATTTCTCGTGACAGAGCTGGTCATCGAAGTACTTGCTGGAGAGAGTCCAAGGCTCGACCGCATCCGTTCCGTTCGAATTCAGGATGTAGTACACGCCCGTCGCATTCCCGGCAGCCGGCATACCGGCCGGTGTCACCGTCGGAGCCGCCCCCTCCATCAACCGGACTCGCGCTTCCTGCAAGCCTGCCGAAGCGGCGAAGTACGCGCGCTGAGTGTCGCGGTAATTGCTGTTGATCGACGTCTCGGTATCTGTCATGAACATGAGCGCCATCGCAATGGCCGTGATCAGCAGCAGCGCAAACATGCACATCAGCAATGCCACGCCCCGCTGGCTATTTCGGACCTCTATTTGGTTCGCCATGTTCTTCTCCTAATTTCTGGGAATGCGCGCGCTGCCAGCCAATGTGATCGCTGGGCGCATGCCACTCTGCAGGTCAGCCTGGCTCCCAAGAACATTGATATTGACCTTGATGGTGCGAATCGTCTTCAGTGCGTCGCGGCCCGCCGTTGTGCTGAAATCGGCTGGTGGCACGGCACCTCCCGCAGCATCGTAGGCCGTGAATACATTGGCGGTTTTGTAAGCCGCGTACACCGTGTTGTTAGGCGAGGTACCTGTGTACCCTCCAATGGTGTAGCCGGCGACGTCCGTCGCCGAGCCGTTCGCGCCACCGCTGTTCACGACGTCCCGTAGCTCGCTATTCGGAGAAACAAGTTGCGCGGTTGGCACGGTCGCGTCCGCTTTGGGAACCTGGCTCCGCTCGACCCGGCAAGGACAATTGCCGGAATCCGGATCCGGCACGAGCTTGTAATCCACGCTGTCTACCGTGCCATCGCCATCGACATCGCCTTCAAACTGGAGCTCGTCATACGCAAACTTCACCAGTCCGACCGCGTTCCTAAGATCATTCTCCGGAGTCGCAGCGAGGATGCCGGTGCCAAACATCTTTGCATTCGGATACCCGGACTGGTGCAGGTCGCGGATGACCTGGTCGAGGAATTCGCGCGACTCCTGCGTCAGATCGAGCTTTTGCTCTTCCGCCTTGTAGCGCTTCTGCACCGT
>DATMXS010000034.1:0-2967 GCA_035561355.1 Bryobacteraceae bacterium
ACTATAAAATGTGGCTCGGGCCCGCACCGGACGCGCCGTACTGCCCGGCCCGCTGCCACGTGAATTTCCGGTGGATTCTCGATTACTCCGGCGGCCAGGTGACGGACTGGGGCGGGCATCACCCCGATATCGCGCAGTGGGGAATGGACACTGAGAAGACCGGGCCCATCGAGATCCGCAACGCCCGCGGCGATTTCGCGAAAGACAAGCTCTGGAACACCGCCACGAACTTTTACTTCGAGTGCATTTATAAGAACGGCGTGAAGCTGATCGTGTCGAACAAGGTGTTCGGCGGCGTGAAGTTCGAAGGCTCGGAAGGATGGGTGGCAGTGAACCGCGGGTGGATCGATGCGGAGCCGAAATCGCTGCTCGACTCGCAAATCGGCCCGAACGAGATACACCTCTACGAGAGCGCCAACCACTACAAGAACTTCATCGACTGCGTGCTCTCGCGCAAGGAACCGATCGCGCCCGTGGAGACGGCGCACCGCTCGATCACAATCGCCCACCTCGGCAACATCAGCCTGCGTGTTGGCCGCGACCTGAAGTGGGACCCGGAGAGTGAGCGCATCCTCGGAGACGAGGAGGCGAACCGCATGTTGTCGCGTCCTATGCGCGCACCCTGGACAATCTGAGCGGTCCTACATCGCTCAGATTTTCAGCCCGCGTTTTTCGAGCAGCGGCTCCACCGAAGGCTCGCGGCCGCGGAAGCTCTTGTACATTTCCATGGCGTCGCCGGTTCCGCCTCGTTCCAGGATCTTCTTCCGGAACGCGGTGGCGGTCGCCTTGTCGAACAGGCCCTTCTCCTTGAATGCCTGGAACGCGTCGCTGTCCAGCACTTCGCTCCAGATGTAGCTGTAATAGCCCGCCGCGTACCCGCTCGAGAAGATGTGCTGGAAGTACGGACTCCGATAGCGGGCCACGATCTCCGGCATCATCCGCATCTTTTCGAGAGAGGCCTTCTCGAATGCGACGGCTTCTGGCGCCTGGCCGGCGGAGATGGTGTGCCAGTCCATGTCGAGCAGGGATGCAGCCAGGTATTCAACCGTGGCGAATCCCTGGTTGAACCTGGCCGAGTTCTCGACCTTCTTCACGAGATCGTCGGGGATGATGGCGCCCGTCTGGTAGTGCTTGGCGTAGACCTTGAGCACCTCGGGCTCGAATGCCCAGTTCTCCATGATCTGCGAGGGCAGTTCCACGAAATCGCGCGGCACGGAAGAGAGGCTCTGGTAGTGTATGCGCGAGAGCAGTGAGTGCAGGGCGTGGCCGAACTCGTGAAACAGGGTTTCGACTTCCTCCTGCCGCAGAAGAGCAGGTTGGCCGGCAGCGGGCCGCGTGAAGTTACAGACGTTCACGACGATGGGACGCACGTCCTTGCCATCCTTGAAGTGCTGGCCGCGGTAACGGCTGGACCAGGCGCCGCCGCGCTTGCCGGGCCTCGGGTGGTAGTCGACGAGAAATAAGCCAAGGTGCGAACCGCCGGCGTCCTTGACCTCGAATGCGCGAACCTCGGGGTGATATTTCGGAAGGTCCGTGCGTTCGACGAACGTCAGGCCATAGAGTTTATTGGCCACGTGGAAAGCGCCCTGCCGTGCATTGTCGAGCGTGAAGTACTGGCGAAGCTGGTTCTCGTCGAGTTCGTACTTTGCCTTCTTGATCCGCTCGGCGTAGTATCTCCAGTCCCAGGGCTCGAGTTTGTGCTTCCCGCCCTGCTCGTCGATCATCCGCTGCAGCGCGGCTGCTTCCTGGTGCGCAACTTTCAGTGCGGGTTCCCAAAGCTGCTTGAGCAGGCCGTACACCTTCGCGGGGTCCTTCGCCATGCGCTCTTCCAGGGCGAAGTGCGCGTATGTCGGAAAACCGAGCAGCTTCGCCCGTTCCGCGCGCAGGGCCGCAATCCGCTCCAGAGCCTGCTTGTTGTCGTACTGATTCCCGTTGTCACCGCGCTGCACGTATGCCGTGAGGATCTGGCGCCGCAGTTCGCGATTCTCGGCGTAGGAGAGGAACGGCCAGATGCTCGGCGCCTGGAGCGTGAACACCCACTTCCCCGCCTGTCCGGCCGCCTTGGCCGCCTCGGCCGCCGCTGAGATCGTGGTGTCGGGTAAACCCGCCAGGTCGGCCTTGTTGTCGATGACGAGCTTGTAAGCGTTGGTCTCCTTGAGCAGGTTGTTGCTAAAACGAACGCTCAGTACCGAGAGTTCCCCATTGATCTCGCGGAATCTCTTTTTCTGCTCGTCACTCAGGTTGGCGCCGCCGCGCACGAAACCCTTGTAGGTCTCATCCAGCAGTTTGCGTTGCTCGGCACTGAGTTTCAGCTTGTCTCGCTGCTCCCACACCGATTTCACGCGCGCGAAAAGCCGCTGATCGAGAAGGATGTCGTCCCGCAGCGCCGAAAGCAGCGGGGCGGTTTCCCTGGCTACATCCTGAAGCCGGTCATTCGTCTCGGCGCCGGTCAGGTTTGAGAAGACGCTTTGCACTTTGTCGAGCAGTTCGCCCGCGCCGTCCAGGGCTACAATCGTGTTCGCGAACGTTGCCGGCCTCGCGTTTGCGGCGATCGCCTGCACCTCGCGCCGCTGCTCGTCGATGCCTTTCTTCAGAGCGGGCAGGAAGTGCTCGTCTTTGATCTCGTTGAACGGAGGCACGCCGAATGGCGTGTTCCACTCCTTGAAGAACGGGTTGGAATCGGCGGTGGCGTTCACTTGGGCAAAGGCGAATAGGGGGCATGCGCAGAACACGGCCAGCAGGCTGACAGAGTGCATAGAATGTCAGCCTACCAGTTCCGGAACGCCGCCGCACCCAGGTTTTCAGGGCTTCACTACGGAGCCGTCCACGGCGCGGTCCGTTCCATAAGCGCCGGCGTTCCGAATATCCCCGAGCGGATATTTCGCCGCGATCTGCTCGTTGATGTCGACGCCGATACCGGGTTTATCGCTGCCGTAAAGGTATCCGCGCCGCAGTTGCGCCGTGCCC
>DATMXS010000035.1:0-12332 GCA_035561355.1 Bryobacteraceae bacterium
CCGAGACGAATGCCGATTCGAACTGTGACGGCGGAAAGTAGAAGCCGCGCTCCAGCATGAAGCGGAAAAACTCGCCGAACCGTGCGCGATCGGATTCCTGGGCGGACGCGTAGTCGGTGACGGGTTCGTCCGTAAAGAAGAACGTCAGCATGGACCCGACGCGGTTCACAGTGATGCCTTCGGGCGCGGCCGCCGCAAGCAGCGCGGTCCGGTCTTCGAGCTGGGTATAGACCTCCGGATGCGCCTTAAGGTGCCGCAGCATCGCGAGTCCTGCCGCTACGGCAAGTGGGTTTCCTGAAAGCGTTCCAGCCTGATACACGGGGCCTGCGGGCGAGACGGTGCTCATGATGTCCCTGCGTCCGCCGTACGCGCCGACGGGGAGCCCGCCGCCGATCACCTTGCCGAGAGTGGTGAGATCCGGCCGTATGCCGTAGCGCTGCTGTGCGCCTCCGTACGCCACGCGGAAGCCTGTCATCACCTCGTCACAGATCAGCAGGGCGCCGTGGCGTTCGGTTTCAGCGCGGAGCGCATCGAGAAACGCCAGCTCCGGGGGCACGCAACCCATGTTGCCGGCGACAGGCTCAAAGATAACGGCAGCGATCTTGTCGCCGTACCACTCAAAGCATTGCGCGACATCCTCGGCGGAGTTGTAGCGCAGCGCAATGGTTGTATCCGTGAAGCACTTCGGCACGCCAACCGTATCGGCGATGCCGAGCGTTGCTACGCCGGAGCCGGCCTTCACGAGCAGCGAGTCCACATGCCCGTGGTAGCAGCCTTCGAACTTCACGATCAGGTCGCGATTGGTGAAGGCGCGCGCGACTCGAAGCGCGCTCATTGTGGCCTCGGTGCCCGAGTTGACCAGGCGCACCATTTCGATGGACGGCACCGCTTCGAGAATCAGTTCTGCGATCTCGATCTCGTGTTCCGTTGGCGCGCCGAAGCTGGTGCCGCCTTCGAGCGCCTCGCGAACGGCTTCGATGATGGCAGGGTGCCGGTGTCCCAACAGGAGCGGTCCCCACGAACCGACGTAATCAACGTACTCGTTACCGTCGGCATCCTGAATTCGCGAACCCTCGCCGCGCGCAATAAACCGCGGTTGGCCGCCGACACTGCGGAACGCGCGGACGGGCGAGTTTACCCCGCCGGGGATGGAGCGCTGTGCGCGCTCGAAAAGAGCTTCGGAACGATCGGTCTTCATACGATGTGTTCGCTCTGAATCGGCGCCCCGGCACGAGGCCGGAGTCATTCTCGCAAGGTGCGCGCGGCTACTTCTTCGGCTCGCCGCCCATGGGTGGATGGTTCGGAGGCATTGATTGGCCCGCTTGCGGCGCTGCTCCGGTCGGAGGATGGTTTGGAGGCATCTGCCCCTGCCCCATGCCCCCCGGCATTCCGCCACCGTGCGCTTCCTGACCCTTGCCGCGTCCTTTTACGACCCAGCGATTTCCCTGGCGCTCCAGCGTGTACTTGATCTGCATGCCCTGGGTTGCGCCACCTTTCGGGGCAATGCTGACCGTGGCGTCCGCCTCGTTCTCACGGAAGGATACGGCGGAAACGTTAACGTCGAGTTGTGAAAGAGCAAGGTCCGAGCGTTTCGAAAGATAGTCGATAACGCCTTGCCGAACTGCAGCCTCGTTCTGGACTTTGCTGCCGGAGTTGCAGCCGGACAGCGCCAGAACCGCGGCGAATGGGAGGAGAAAGCGGAAGTTCACTCTCCGATTATAGCCGTGAACGAACCTGAAACGGCCGGGCCGGTTTGTGCGTAACCTATTGTTAGGAGGGGTTATATGCAGAGACTCGGGCAGTTCGCGCTGGGTATTGCTATAGCTGCCGCGCTGACGGCGCCGGTGCAGGCGTCAGCCCAAGAGCGCGGTATATCGGAGAGGGGAAGAGCCCGCATCGAACGCGAGGTGCGGCACGAATTGGTGATGCTGCCGTATTACGACGTGTTCGACAATCTGGCATACAAGGTAGACGGCGCGACTGTGACGTTGTACGGACAGGTGACACGGCCGACGCTGAAAGATTCCGCCGAGCGGGTAGTGAAGGATATCGAGGGCGTCGAAAAGGTTGACAACCAGATCGAGGTGCTTCCGCCATCGCCGGGGGACGACCGCATCCGCCTCGCAACATACCGTGCGATCTACGGGCACTCCACGTTGCAGCGCTACGGACTCGCCGCCGTGCCTCCCATCCACATCATCGTGAAGAACGGGAACGTCACGCTCGAAGGTGTAGTGGCCAATGAAGCCGATAAGAACATCGCGGGCATTCAGGCCCGAGGCGTCTCCGGCGTGTTCTCCGTAACAAACAATCTGCAGGTTGAAAAGAAGGAGTCCTAAGCGGGTTTGGGCTTCGGCGCTGGACTTCCGGACGACCGGTTCGTCTTGTCGTGCGGAACAGCCTCGGAGTAGAACCTCCACTTGGGGTCAGGCTGCGTTGTTAGGTAATCGCCGATCGGCATCGGGAACGGGCTACTTGCACGAATGAGCGGCGCGCCTCTATAGTGGGTCCATTCGGATATCTGAGCGCTCAAAAGCGCAAGAGGAGGCTAAGCAACGTGAAGAGATTCGTCTTGAGTGTGCTGATGCTGGCGGCTTTTGCTATCAGCGCAGTCGCCGCCGAGTCAATGAGTGGGCTCATCACCTGCGACAAGTGCCGGCACACGGATGCGAAGGCGCAGGATTGCGCCAAGAGCTGCGTGAAAAACGGAGTGAAGCCGGTGTTCTACGATTCCGCGAGCCAGAAGTTCTATCAAATCGTGAACGCCGATAAAGCGAAGCCGCACGTCGGCCACAACGTTGTGGTGACGGGGACGGTAGAAGGGGACAACCTGACGATCGCGTCGCTCAAAATGGATTCCGCGAAGGGCGGGGCGAAAAAAGACGAGCACGCCGGTCACTGAGCTGCGAGCCGGCCGGATCGCGAGATCCGGCCGTGCTCTTTACTGAAGCTTGCCCCTGCCTTCCACTTTCCAGGTTTCTACAACCTCTTCTCCACGGATGCCATAGATCTGCTCGTGGAGGTTGACGGCTGCGCAGACGTGATTCGGGATGATCCTGACGGTTTCGCCGATGTTAAAGCGACGCTCCGCGTTGCGGACGTCGATATAGCCGTGCTCCTCGTTCATTTTTGTGAACACCGCCCCCGGGGCTTCAACGATGCGGCCGAAGCCGATGCCATCGCCGCCGCCGAGCCGGTCTGAGGAGAACGTTTTCGATCCGCCGTCCACCACTATCTGGTCTTTCACTGCAGTCGATACGACAGTGCAGAGGACCGATGCCGCGCAATCCTGCCACTCGCACGCACTGGCGACTACGGTGTTCTTGTCATTGAAGATATATGTGCCGGGCCGGATCTCGTTCATGCCCGCCACGAGGTGTGAGGAGTAGAGGGCGGGCGTTGAACCGCCGCTCACGACGCGCGGCTCCAGGCCGGCGCGGCGTACGCTGTCCAGCACTCCAGCCAGCACCTGATTGACGCGCGCCAGTTCGGCCTCGCCCGCCTCGTCCATTTTCTTAATGTGGCCGGGGTAGAACGCAATGCCCTCGAACTCGAGTCCCGGCAGGCGCGCCAGTTCGACAGCGAGGCCGGCGGCTTGATCGGGTGTAACGCCGACCCGGCCCAGGCCGACATCAACCTCGGCCAATATGCCGACCCGCTGCCCGGCCAGTTGCGCGAGCTGCGACACCTGAAGCGCGGTGCAGATGTTATCGACGGCGACGGTGATGTGCACGCGCGCTGCCAGCGCCATCAGCCGCTGGAGCTTGCGCGCGCCGACGATGGGATAGGCCACGAGCAGGTCGGGCGTGCCGCTCGCCGCCATCACTTCGGCCTCACCCACCTTTGCCACGGTGAGGCCGGCTGCGCCGAGTTCCAACTGGCGGCGGCCCAGCGCAGGGATCTTATGAGTCTTGGTGTGCGGCCGGAGCCTCAGATTGTGCTCCCGAGCGTATTCGGCCGCGCGGACGAGATTGCGCTCCATCACATCGACGTCCACCAGGAGCGCCGGCGTGTCGAGTTCGCTAATGTGCATCGCTATCGAAACTCCAGGATGAGTCTGCCTGCAGGGCCGGAGTACATGAGGGAAAGCTGCTTCGGCTTATGCTTGCCTTCGAGTGAGAAATAAAGAAGGCCGGAGGCGGGCGCCGTGATTTCCTTCTCCTCCAGAACTTTGGCCTTGAGCACCGCCAGGACAGGGTCTTCTTTGGCCTTTCCGCCCTCGTCCATCGTGGCTTTCGCCTCGCTGCTGGTCGAGCCCATTCCGGCGGTTCCGCCTTGTCCGGGCAACTGACGAGGCCGGCCGCCGGGCCCTCCGGGGCCGCCGCCCCAAACAGGACCGGTATTGCCCCTCATGATGGCGGTCCCTCCCCCGCTCGAGACGACCAGAGCGCCGCGGCCTGCGATCTGGCTGGGGTGGAAAGCGCCGGACTTCTGCCCGTCCTTGTAGCTTCTGAGCGTGAAGTCGTCCCGCGAAAGGGCGAGCGGACCGTCTTTGGGAGTCACTTGGACGCGCACCACGGTGAAGTTTCCGCCGAGGTCGGAGCCGAGTTCCGCGGCGATGGCGGCTTTCTCAGCTAACAGGGTAGCCGTAATGCCGATCTTCTCATTCGATCCGGAGGCGGTGGGAGGTCCCTTTTCGTCGCCGTACGCGGCCACAGCCGCCAGAACAGCCGCGACCGTAAACCGCGCCGCGATATGCATGCTTACAGTATCCCGCCGCCGAGGGTCAACCGTACGACCCCGATGACGACCGCGATCACGTTCGCGACCAGGCCGGCGATTGCCGCACCTTTGCTCCCGTTCCGCGCTCCCGCAACAGCAACAAGGCTTAGAATCACGCCTATCGCGGCGAATGGGATGTTAAGCCAGTTGAGCGCGCCCAGGCAGGGGATGAAGCCGACGATCATACCGAGGAACGCGAGAATACCCCATACGAGGCTTAGGATCTGCATGACTCCTCCTTGTTCGCCGGAGCCGGTATCGCACCGGCACAGGCAGTCTCCGGGGCGGCTTCCTCCCGGGTCCGGATAACGATGCGGATCGGCTGCCGCGGCAGAAGGCGTGTGGAGACAGTCGCGACAAACCAGAGGGCGACCAGTTCATTCCACACCAGCACCGAGAAAAGCGGCAGGCTGGCGTGATTCGCCTCGTACGCGTCGTCGAGAAGGCCGTGACCGATCATGACGAAGGCAGTGGTCATCCCGCAGAATGAGCATTCGTGGCCCGCGGCACGGGCTTCGCAGACCGGAACGGCTGCGAAAATGGTATCCGCGGGGAGTACAAACGGAGCAATCAGTACCGGCGCGAGTATAGCGGCTACGGCGAGCCACGCGGCTATGAGCGCCGTCCTGAGCTGCTCGACGAACATTCGATTCAGTATAAGGCGTTAGGAAGCAGGAGCAAGGAGCACGGAGCAAGGAGCCACGGAGCAAGGAGGAGCCTGGGGTGGAGCTAAAGCAAGGAAGACGAGCCGATGCAATCCTTCCCCTCCTTGCTCCTCGCTCCAAGCTCCTGCTCAACTGCTTTGCTTACGGATTGGGCTGCGCTGCCACCCAATACCCGGGCCTCGCTCTCACCTTCAGGCCTGGCCGGTTCATAATGGCAACCTCGATATCGTGGAAACCGCCTTCGTCGCGATTGCTGGGCGCATACGTAATCACGTATTGCGAGTGCAGTTCCGTGCCAATAGCGGAAATCGCGGAGTCCAGATCGCGCTGGGTGACGAACGCGTGTTCCTTACCGCCGGTCCATTTCGTATAAACCTCGATGGGGTTGTCCACGAAAATTGATTTGGTCGCCTTGAAGATCTCGACCAGCATCGGGATGAAGTTGGCGGAGTTTGTCGCGCCGCCGTATGTCTGTGAGCTGTATGCCGGCAGATTCGGCGAGTGCGGCGCAGAGGCCCGTGCGCCGGGAGGGAAGGGGTCCGGCCGGGGCGCCTCGGGCTTCGCGCTCAGCGCGTTCACGAACCGATTCATGTTGACCGAGTAGACGAGCACGTTGCTGAACTGAAGGTCCGTGAGGGCCTGCTTCGGTTTCGCCGCGCTCGCGACGTCGCGCGTCTCCCCGATCAGCAGCAGGATGCGTCTGCGATCCGGCGGGCGCTTGCTTAACATTCGAGAGGCGGTCACGACGGCGTCGTTCATCACGGCGCTCGAGCTTCCGGCCTTGAGCTGGCCGAGGGCAGTTTCGAGTTTGACCGTATCCGACGTGAACTCCTGGAGCACCTGGACGCGGTGGTCATACGCCAGGATCGCGACCTCGCCCTGCTCGCCGGTAACGAGCGTTTGAAGGGTCGGGCCGATCTTCTTAATGCGCTCCAGCGCGCTCTCAGAGGTGCGGTTCGCTTGAATGGCGATCACCAGTGAGATCGGCGTATACTCCGTGCTCACACTAATCTTCTGGAGTTTGTCGTTATCCGTCAGGCGGAAATCCGAAGGCTGCAGCCCGTGTATGATGCTGCCGTCCGAATCAGTCACGACGGTAGGCACTACTACCACGTTCACGCCCGTGCGAAACGTGGGCTCCTCCTGGGCCGCGACGAGTGCGGCGGCGAGCAGCAGTATGGCAAAAGAGCGCAGGATGCCCATCGGCATCATGACGCGGTTATGAGGTGTTGCGTTTCGTTTCCCGGGCATGTTCTGTATTGCCGCGAAGTAGATCCAAAATATGCGGCACTACATCAATGATAGCTTCGAGCGACTCTAGCGCGCCCTGCGGCGAACCCGGCAGGTTCACAATCAGCACTTGGGCGCGCGTGCCCGCAGTTGCGCGAGAAAGAACCGCCAGCGGTGTCCTGGCCCGGCCGGCCGAACGCATGAGTTCGCCGAGCCCCGGGATTTCCTTCTCGATCACCGAGCGCGTGGCCTCCGGCGTGACGTCGCGAGATGCAACCCCTGTGCCTCCGGTCGTGAAGATCGCCGAGACCTGCTTCCCATCAGCGAGGAAAGCGAGCCGTTCGGCGATGCTGTCCACTTCGTCGGGGACCGCCTCCAGAGCCGCAACCGTCCAGCCGAATTGCTCCAGCCGCTGCTGTACCGCAGGTCCGGAACCGTCCGTGCGGGTCCCGTTGACCACCGAATCGCTGATCGTGAGCACCGCTGCGTATGTCATGCCCTTCTGAAGTCTCCGCTCTTTCCGCCCGATTTTTCGAGCAGGTATACATCCTGAATTTCGATGCTCTTGTCGAGCGCCTTTGTCATATCGTAAACGGTCAACGCTGCCACCGTAGCTGCGGTGAGCGCCTCCATCTCCACGCCGGTCTGCCCGACCGTGCGCGCTGTGGCGATGATTCGCACGCCGTCTGTCTCGATGCTTGTCTCGACATCAGCGTGAGTCAGCATGATCGGATGACAAAGAGGAATCAGGTCCGCCGTTTTCTTCGCGGCCGAGATGCCGGCGATGCGCGCGATTTCGAGCGGGTTTCCCTTCGGATTTTCGGGCAGCTTCGCGAGGACCTCAGGATGGATGCGCACGAATGCGTGGGCGCGAGCCGTGCGGGCCGACTCGGATTTTGCCGAGACGTCCACCATACGGGGGGAGCCGGACCGATCGAAATGGGAGAGTTCGCTCATAGCCGCCGATTCACTTCATTAGAACCTGAATCAGATCGCCGCGTTCCCAACTCTCGCGATCCGCGGCCGCAACAAGGAACACGTTCGCGCGCGCTATGGCCGGCACATCGCCGGAACCTTGCCACGGGATATGCGTCACGGTCTCGCCGGAATCAAGTCTCGCGGGGAGAAACCGTGTGAGCCCGGGCTTGTGGCGGAAGGGTGTCGCGAGGGGCGCGAGCGTGAGCGGCAGGAGCGACTCGCGCTGCCCGCCGAGCAATTCCACGGCGGCGCGCGCGAAGATCTCGAAGGTCACCATCGTGGATGCAGGGTTGCCCGGCAGTCCGAAGAAGAACGCCCGGTTGACACGGCCGAAGACGACCGGTTGGCCTGGCTGAATCAACGCGCGATCGAAATAGAAGCCGGCGCCGAGAGAGGCCAGCACGTCTTCCACAACGTCATACTTGCCTGCGGAAACGCCGCCCGAGAGCAGTAACAGATCTGCGGCGAGCCCCTGCTCGATGAGCGCGCGTGTGGCGTCCCGAGTGTCGCGGGCAACCGGCAGAATCGCAGGTACACCGCCCGCACGTCTCACCTGCGCCGCCAGCGAATGCGCGTTCGAGTTGCGTATCTGGTGCGCCAGCGGGGTCTCGTGGACCTGAACGATCTCGTCTCCGGTGGCGAGGATCGCGACACGTGGGCGCAAGAAGACGCTCACGTGGGAACATCCCGCCGCTGCCATCAGAGCGATCTCGGCGAATCCGATTCTGGAACCCGGCTCAAGCAACAGGCCGCCCCTGCGAGCTTCGGATGCGCGCGGGTTGATGAATTGTCCCGGCTTCGCAGCGGGCGCCTCTATGTAATCGCCTTCGCGGCGCGTGTGCTCGACCATCACCACGGCGTCTGCGCCTTCGGGTATCGTCGCGCCGGTCATGATCTCGATGCATTCGCCGATGCCCACCGCGGCCGAGGCCGGCTCTCCGGCCCGAATCTCGCCTGCCAATCGCAAGCGGCCAGGAGTGTCGGACGAGCGCACGGCGAATCCGTCGCGGACAGAGCGCGGTGTTGCGGGCCAATCGCGGTCGGCGAACACCGGCGACGCGAGCACGCGTCCAGCGGCATCGGCCAGCGTGACGGTTTCCACCTGCGGCAGCGCGCGCAAGGCCGTGACGTTCTCGACGACG
Source organism: Bryobacteraceae bacterium (assembly GCA_035561355.1). Lineage (GTDB taxonomy): Bacteria > Acidobacteriota > Terriglobia > Bryobacterales > Bryobacteraceae > DATMXS01. Next base: position 8,738 of record DATMXS010000035.1, read on the forward strand.
CAGGCGCGCGCGGCTTCAAACGTCAGCGTGGGCATCCGAAAAGAATTGTATCAGGCAGGCCCGACGCGCCATTCTATTAGCACGATGCCGAACAAGCTGTCCCTCGTAGCCATGGCGGAGGCGGTGCGCTCACGTGACGTTTCTCCGCTCGAACTCGTGGACGCGCACTTGAAGCAAATCGAGCAAGTGAACCCGAAGCTCAATGCCTTCGTGGAGGTGTGGGCCGATGAGGCGCGCGCCGCAGCGCGGCAGGCCGAAACGGAAGAGCCGCGCGGGCCGCTGTACGGCGTTCCGCTCACAGTGAAGGACAGCTTCGACGTTGCGGGCAAACCCACGCTGTGCGGCAGCAAGTTTCGTTCAGGCCACAGGGCAGCGGCGGATTCGTCGCCCGTCGCGCGCCTCCGCGCAGCCGGCGCGATCTTTCTCGGCAAGACGAACACGCCCGAGTTCCTCTACAACTACGAAACGGACAACTTCATCACCGGCCGTACAAATAGTGCGTGGGACCTGGAGCGCACGCCCGGCGGATCGAGCGGCGGCGAGGCGGCAGCCATCTCGTCCTTCTGCTCGCCGGGAGGGATGGGAAGCGACGCCGGCGGCTCCATCCGCGAGCCCGCGCACTTCTCCGGCATCGCAGGCCTGAAGCCGACGCCGGGGCGCGTCGCGTGCGCCGGGCATTTCCCGAGCATCACGCATCCAGGCGGCCTTCTCGGTGTAGGCGGGCCGTTAGCGCGTACCGTGGGCGATGTGAAACTGCTGTTCGAGACGACGGCGCATTACGATCCCCAGGATCCGTTCTCCGCGCCCGTGCCGCTCCGCGAGGGGCATGTGGAGGGAATCACGATCGGCTTCTGGGAGCAGTTCTACAATGTGCCGGTACAGGGGCCGATTCGCGATGCCGTGCGCAAAGCGGCTGGGTTGCTCGGCGATGCCGGCTTTGCGGTCGCTCCGTTCCGCCCTCGGGGGCTTGAGCGAGCACCGAACGTGTGGGCGTTCTTCTTCTCCGTTCTGCCGGCGCGTTCGATTTACGCGATGATTCGCGGCCGCGAGCAGGACGCGCACTGGACGGGTACGGAGTTCATGCGTCAGGCGCTCGAACGCCCCGAGCCGACCGGCCAGGAGGTAGTGGAGAACTTCGCCGCGCGCGACGCGATGCGTGCGGCGCTGCTGCGGCAGATGGATCAATACCCGGTGATGCTCTGGCCCGCGTGCGGCATAACGGCTTTTCGGCATCGGGAACGCCGGTGGCCCACCGCCACGAAGGAGATTGGGCTCTTCGAAGCTATGATGCCGCTCACGCCTGCAAATCTTCTCGGTCTGCCTGCACTGATGGTGCCGATGGGACTAAGTCCCGAGGGCCTGGCGGTGGGTGTACAACTGGTGGGGCGGCCGTACGAGGAGGAGAGATTGCTCGAAGTGGGTATCCGGCTGGAGGAGGCGCGCGGCCCGTTCCCGGCGCCGCCGCTCGCGCATGTTTGAAGCGCTCTTAACGGTGGTGGCGTTTCTGGCGGGGGGCATCGCGTCCGTGGCGGGGTTCGGCATAGGGGCTATTCTTACGCCTGTGTTTGCGCTGGCGGTGGGAACGAAGGCGGCGGTTGCCGTGGTCTCCTTGCCGCACCTTGCGGGTACGCTCGTGCGCTTCTGGCTGGTGCGCGGTCACGTGGATCGGACGGTGCTCATCCACTTCGGGCTGGTGAGCGCGGCCGGGGCGTTCGCAGGAGCGATGCTACACGGCCACGCTTCAAACCCGCTGTTGGCAGCCCTTCTCTCCGCACTGCTCATCGCCACCGGCGTGGCCGGCATGGCGGGCCGCATGGAAGGAAGGCACTTCGGCCGGACGGGAGCGTGGGTCGCGGGGGTTGTATCCGGGCTGCTGGGCGGCCTCGTGGGCAATCAGGGCGGCATCCGCTCTGCCGCACTACTCGGCTTCAAGTTGAAGCGGGACGCGTTCCTCGCCACCACGACCGCCGTTGGCCTCATCGTGGACGCCGCCCGCATTCCGCTCTACATCAGCAACGATTCTCACTTCGAACGGCTTTGGCTCCCGGCACTCCTCATGACCGCCGGTGTGCTTGCGGGCACCCTGCTCGGCGCGCGCCTGTTGCGCCGCATTCCGGAGGCCGCGTTCCGGAGGATTGTGAGCGGTGTCGTGTTGGCGCTTGGCTTGTTTCTCGCGTTCCGCGTGGCGTCGTGAGAATGAAACACTCCGGCGCATGAGAACGAAGCAGGGAGCAACCTACGTGAACATTGTGGGAAGACGTTTGTACCCCGTGGTGTAGCGGGGATCAGTTGATCGACGACCGCACGATCGCCTGTTTCTCGATCTTCGCCGGATCGAGTGTGATACCAAAGCCGGGACGGTCGGGCAGCGTGATGCGGCCCTTGTCCACTGCCGGCGGTTCCTTCTCGAAATGATGGTAGGATTCCATCTTCAGGATGAGGTACTCCACCAGCGGGCACGTCATCGGCGACTGGCTCGCAACCACGTGCAGCGCGGCGTGAACACTGTGCCCGTGCGGGACAACCTGCACGTCATAGATTGACGCGAGCGCGCAGATCTTCACCAGTTCCGTTACGCCGCCGCACCACTCCGGGTCGGTCTGAAGGACGTTCAGCGCGCCGGCGTCAAGATAGTGGTGCGCTTCCCAGCGGTTGTAGATGTGCTCGCCCGAAGCGACCGGGATGCTCGTTGCGCGGCGCAGTTCGGCGAAGCTCGAGATTTTGTCGGGCGCGAACGCCTCCTCGATCCAACGCGGGCGGAACTCCTCGGCCTGTGTGGCCCACGAGAGGGCGTAGTTGAGATCCCATGCCATGAAGGCGTCGAACATCAGATCGACATCGTCGCCGGCTCCTTCCCGCGCATTCGCGGCGAGTGCCACATTGTCGTTCAAGCCCTTCGCGCCGCTCGAAGGGCCGTACGGCAGAAACCACTTCTGGTGGGCGTACCCGGCTTCCTTCAACTGGCGCGCTCGTGTGCGGATGTGAGCGGGTTCCACGGAATAGCCGAGCGCGCTTCCGTACGCCTGTACAGCGCTGCGAGTGGGACCACCGAGCAGCCTGTAGACCGGCGCCCCGAAGTAACGGCCGCGTAAGTCCCAGAGGGCGTTGTCCACGGCGCTGATGGCCATCATGAAATGGCCCGCCCGCGAGTGGCGGTTCAATCGGTACATCTGATCCCAGAGCGCCTCGACCGCAAGCGGATCCTTGCCAATGAGGAAGGGCCGAAGCTGCTGGTCCACCACAATAGCCGCTTCCTTGTCGATGGGTCCGTAGAGACCTTCGACGCCCGCGCCCGTCTTGATTTTCAGGTATAGCGCGCTGGTGGGAACGACGGTCTTCTTTGCCGCGGACGGATTCTCTTCGTAAGGAGCGGGGCGTTGCTGCTCGTAGACGTGAATTGGGTTAGCCTGATACTGGCGATTGATCCCGGCGACGGCTTCGCGGCTGCCCTCGAGTCGCCACATTTCCACAGCCGAAATCGCGAGCTTGCCGTTCTTGCGCGCTTCGGGGGCCTGGACGGCTTCAAGCGCAGGGACGGAGACTACGGCGCCGAGGAACGTGCGTCTACGCATGACGGGGATTATATACGAGCGGC
>DATMXS010000036.1:0-3251 GCA_035561355.1 Bryobacteraceae bacterium
GTATTGCTTCAATACGCAACCACGGTGCGCCCGATGGCTGCGCGCTATGTGCTTCCGACGCGAGCCTATGCGGACGTGGTGGCGAGCGGCACGGACTCCCTGGCGCGCTCGGCCGCGCTGGTGCTGGCCCACATCGAAGCCGCGCTCCAGACCCAACCCGGCATGCCCCGCTAACTCACCGCGAGGGTGGTCGGGCCTCAGAGCGGTTTCCCTCGCTAGTGTCCTGTCTGAAAAGTTCGCTGAATAACGCCTGTGGGGCAGACGTCCACGATCGGGTCGGGTGAGGGGGATTGCGCCCCGTCACCCTCCCACACCACCGTACGTGCGGTTTTCCGCATACGGCGGTTGAACCCAGCGGCGTTAACTGACCGCAAGATCTGACGGAAACAGAAAGCCGTGCCGCCGCAATACCGACTTGCTCAGCGCCCTTTGCAGCACGGGCCCCTTGGCCACCGCCCAGGCACCGCGGCTACTGCCCGCGATACCCAGTTCGCGACCGGCGATCCCGAGCGAACGGAGCCGTCGTAATCGGCCTCTGCGGTCGTGCCATCGCAACCAGAAGCATTTCCGGATGTGCCTGCGTGTCCAAGCCTCCAGGTCGCGAACGGGCGTACGCGCTTCGGCCAGCCGGAAGTATTCCCACCAGCCTCGTACGTACCGGTTCCAGTCGTCGCGCAGTTGTTTGCTGGTGCGACTCCGGCAACCGTTCCACATCTCGCGAACCTTTCCCTTGAGTCTCTCCAGGCTTTCCGGAGCTATCCCGATCCGCTTCTTGCGGTCCAGTCGAAAGCCCAGGAACTTGCGTTCCCAGACCCTCCCCGTCCCGCTTTTGGCGGCGTTCAGTTTCAACCGCAGATGCTTTTCGATCCAGCCCTGTACCGAAGCCAGCGTCCGTTCGGCCGCCGCTTGACTGCCTACATAGATATTGCAGTCATCCGCATAACGGCAAAATCGGTGCCCCCTCCGTTCCAGTTCCTTGTCGAGCGCATCCAGGTAGATGTTGGCCAGCAGCGGTGACAGCGGCCCGCCTTGCGGCGTACCTTCCTCGCTGGCTTCCACCAACCCGTCCGCCATCGCTCCCCGCCGCAGGTATTTCCCAATCAAATGCAACACCCGTTTGTCCCGGATCGCTTCCGCGATCCGGCCCATCAGGATGTCGTGATTGACGTGGTCGAAGAACTTCGTGATGTCGAAATCCACCACCCAGTCCCTCCCTTCCTGCGCGTACTCTTGCGCGGTTCGCACGGCGTCCTTCGCACTGCGCCCTGGCCGAAACCCGTAACTGTGCTCGCTGAATTGCGGGTCGAAGATCGGCGTCAGCACTTCTAACAGCAACTGCTGAATAAACCGGTCCTGTACCGTCGGGATACCCAGCATCCGCGTGCCTCCGCTCGGCTTTGGTATTTCTACCCGCTTCACGGGACTCGGGACGTAGGTCCCCTTCAGAAGTTTGTCCTTGAGAATCCACCAGTGCGCTCGAAGGTGCGGCTCCAGTTGCTCCGTGGTCATCCGATCAATGCCCGCCGCCCCATGGTTGCGTTGGACCGCTTCCAGGGCGAGCCGGCAGTTCTCGTCTGCCACAATTGCTTCCATCAAACTCTCGTACATCGCTCTCCGTCGGAAGGTTCGCAGAGATCCCGGCATCACTCCGCCGCAGGGGGCTGGCAGCGGCTGCACCGCTTGTTCCCCCAGCGCTCACGGGTTGGCTACCGTAGTTGTTGCGCCCGTGATTCGGACTGCTTCTTGCGCCGTTCTCCAGTCCCTTCTCTAGCTCCGTTCTTTGGTTCTTCGGCCCTTCGCTCCACCGCCGTTACGCGGCTTCTCAGCTACTACGGCCTCTGCTGACTTCCCCTCCACTCTCGCGGAGGAGATCTCCCCAGGTAAGGTGCGGAATCTTTCCCCTCGTGCCGCCTGGCTCTACCTGATGCGTCTTGATGACCTTTGGGCTTCGCTGTGCAGAGCCAGCTTGCCGCCCGCATCCGGCCTCACTGCCAGTTCGTGTCCCTGCGGTCGAGGGTTTGCTACGCGCTTCTTTCAGCTTCGCCTCGCGGCCTTTGCCGCGCAGTTACGCCTTGCGTTTCGCTACGGTTGCCGTCATCGGCTCCGATTGGCTCCTTTCATCCAATAAGATTCTGCCCATGCTGGGCACACTCTGCGCCGGACCTCCAGGTCCGGCTCCGTGCGGGCCTGGACGCCCGCAGCAGGTCTGGAGACCTGCCCCACGATCTGGACCAGACTACGGAACCACTTCAAGGGCCACCTCCCGGGTTCCGATGTTGTGCGCGAAGTCCTCGGCCGTAACGGTTAGCGTGTACCGCCCGGCGGGCAAGTGCGCCGGCAGAACGAAATCGCCTGTGTTGGCTCCCTCGCGCCCATTCCACCTCAGGCTCACCGGAGCGATGCCATACATGCGCGCGGTCAGCGTGCGCGTGGTCTCGGATGCGCTAGCGCGGACTCGCACCGCCTCACCGCGCCGGAATCGCGCCTTGTCCAGCCGCACACGCACCACCGGAGGCTTGCTCGCAATCACGAACGTCTTCGATTCGCGGTAAACATGCCCCGCGCGGTCGCGCAGCAACAGCCTCACGCGGTACGTGCCGTCGTTCATGTCCACCGGCGCAAGGAACCGCGTCTGCCAGATGTCCTCTTCCTTCAGGTAGCGCAGTTCTTTCACCAGCCCGAACGGAAACAGCGCGGTCACCGAGACCACCGATGGATCGGTCCGCACCCTGAGTACCGGGTCGCCCGGCCGGATCAGCCTCGGCCGCAGCAGCGCGCGCGGCGCGGCGAGAAACGACGTGTACGGCGTCACGAACTTGTACTTCCGCGCGAGCCGTATGATCTCGTCGATGGTGGCGCGGTCCTCGCCTTCGCGCTCGATCTTTTCGAGCAGCGCATCCACCCGCGCCCGCGCCCAGGTACGCGGCAGTTGCGGATGCTCGGCGCTCAACGCGGGCAGCGCCGAAGTTGCGCGAATTTCCAGCGGCTTTCCCTCGCGCACGCCGCGCGCCGTGAACGTCGCCGGCCCCGGTCTCTTATACTGCCCGACCCACGCCGCCACCGAGCCGCCGAACGTGCTGCTCTCCAGCGGATACACCATCTCGAAATTAGGCGCCGGCTCGGCCGCAAGCTGCAGATTTTCAATCGGCCGCCGCCCGATCTTTGAAAGGAACGAGTTCAGCTTGAATTCCGCTGGCTCGGTGGACCGCACCCATTCGACGATGCCGTCGTTGCGCGCCAGAATCTTCAGC
>DATMXS010000037.1:0-16095 GCA_035561355.1 Bryobacteraceae bacterium
CGCTGGTACAGCCGGCGCCGATGAAACACCTGGTTGGCGTTGAAATTGACTCCGTGCGCTCGTGCCACGCGTGCCACCGAAGCGCCGGGCGTGAGCGTTTCCTGCGCGATCCGCCGCTGTTCCAGTTTCGACCGCCGCCGCTTGTCACCCGCGCCAGTACGATCGCCAACCGACTCCTCGCCTGCACGTTCTCCGTGCCTCACGCCAAAAATGAGCGGACACGGATGGGGTGTCCAGGCGGTGGTGAGCGGACGCTTACAACCAATGCACTGCCGGGACGGCAAGGCCCACCGGTGGAATACTTCCGCCTCTACGACGAAAAGGCCGGCATCGCCGGCCTCAGCGATTACCTCATGCGCATGATCGCCTTCGACCACGTGTGTGGCTTGTCCGATCACGGCTCCAATCTCATCGCAATGGTCATTGGAGGGGGACTAGCCATCTTCGGCTGGGTTGCGTTTCGGGGCTTGCCATGACAACCGCCCACCTCAGCAGCGGCAAGCGCAGGAGGAAGACGACCCCGGCGATCATCTCATACCCTTTTCTCGTTCATGGCTGCCTCCGCCGCTCGATAGTATGTGCCGAATCCGTCACTTTTCGCCGGACTCTGCGCGCCACTGCCAGGCTGCCAGTCTCACCACTGCCGTGCGCGCGGGCGTTCTCGGCATTCGTCAATTCACTGCGGGTTAAGCTTCTCAGACCAAGCGCGCGCCGCCGCGACTAGCGCATCGGGAAGAGCGGGCACCTCTTCCCGCAGGTCCGGTCGATCCGCAGTGTAGTAGGCCCCACTGTTGTCGTCTTTGTAACGTCGTCCTTCAATCCAGTAGTACATCTTGAACTTGACAAGAGACGTCGGCGCCACCTGATCCTCCAAGGTCCATCGACGGCGGCCCTCAGCGGTGCGCTGGGCTTCGCGGAGTTGCTCTTCACGTCGGACGGGAACACTCGCGGCGGCGTTGAAGAAACGTACGCTCACGCGTTCGATTTCCGGCACACCTCTGACGTCTAATATAAACTGAGCTTGGCCTCGCTCCCGCGGGAGAACGATTGCGGATTCGATATGGATGTCGGCGTACGGAAAGCGGAACCAGTAGTTCCGTCCGTAGTCGCTGTCCCAGTGCAGTCCATCTGACATTTGCCCGCTCACCCACAGTTCGACAAATCGGGCTTCCGCCGGCACGGCGGTAGAAGCCGTCAACATCGACCCTTGCCCCATTGGGTCGCGATCGGGAACTGGAGTTACCGGGCCGCGTAGCGGCATTTCCGTTAAGGGGCCCTGATCGGAATAGCGAAGGTGTGCGGTGATCGGCCAACTGGAATCACCGAACACGTAATCCCCGGGCGGCACGAGACGGTCGGGGTCGTACCGCAACGTCAATCCCGCACTTGGCCGAAGGTCCCCTTGAAGGAGCTCATGGAAATCCGAGGTGAACGATATCTGCGCTGGCCGGTTCTCGAATCGTCTTTGCATACGCCCGCCTAGAAAAACACCTTGACAGTCGTATCGCCACGGCTGTCCATCATTTTCACATAAACAGTCTGCGCAGATGCATCCCAGAAGAACCCGTCGGTAGCGCCAGAATCCAAAGCGGCCGCGCTTCCGCGATCTATAACCAGCGTCCCGTCGATCCGCACGCACGATGGTCGGGGCATCCCAAGCAACGCTATACGGTAGAAAGTTTCCGGCGGGTCGTACTGGTCGTGCTCGCGCCGCACGCGTACCGCGCGTCCCGTGGCATCTGTGGTTTGCGAGACTCTCGTTGTGCGGAACGTCCCATTGCGCTCCGCCTGCGTCGTCAGCCCGTCATCCTGGTAAAGAAGATAGTCACGATCCGGCCCTGGATAAACGGTCAGCGTTAGCGGATTCTGTGAGAGCTCGCCTACGTACTGTTCGAGCTGCCGCAATGGAATGATCCCGCCAGCCCGCACGTATAACGGCACGAGATCCAGGCCAGCACGCCAACCCGTGATCAAGGTCCCACCTGGTACCGGCGGCTCGATCGCGGTCCCGTCCTCCTTGAATGCATACCAGTCTGCACCTAAGGGAACATAAACGTCCCTAATCGCAGGTCCGGGACGGCCTACCGATTCCCATTGTTCAAGAATGGGCGCAACCAGAAGATCGCGTCCGACGAAGAACTCGTCATCGAGATGCGCGTAGGCCTCCACATCGTCAGGGTCGTTTAGGAAAAGCGCGCGGACAATTGGCATACCGGTCTGCGTCCATTCGAACATGTAGTCGTAATAGAGTTGCAGCATTCGGTAGCGGAGTTCGACGTACTTGCGGGTATTGGTCGGAACAGGCTCACCGTATTTGATTGGCTCCTGGAATTCCTTGTTGTACCCGTCGTAATGGTTACGGAACCATGGCAAGAACGATCCAAGCTGCATCCAGCGGGTCAGAAGCTCATAATTGGTTTTGCCCCCTTCAACGCGACCACCTCGATAAGATGCCGGCTGTGCCGTTCCGTTCGGAATGTCTTCTAGATTCGCGAATCCTCCCACATCCGCTCCGGCAATGGGTATACCGGAAATGCCGATGTTCAATACCTCCGGCAGAGTCACGCGAAGGAAGTCCCAGGTCGATCCAGAGTCGCCGGTCCAAAGGCCAGCATATCGCTGCATGCCGGCAAATCCTCCCCGCGAGATGATAAAGTTGCGCTGCGCGGGGCGCAGTTGGCGCAGCCCTTCCCATGTTGCGCGGAGCAACAGCGCGGCATAGGCGTTGTGCATCAGACTATGTGGAACGAAGTCGACCGTGTCATTGGTCATAATGTTCAACGGAAACGTCTTGCACGGTGTATCTGCCGTCTGCGCGAGTGCAGGACAAGTCATGTCCTGCCAGATCATCTCTATGCCGAGATCATTGATGAGGTGCGCATACTGCTGACCCCACGTCGCGCGAACGTCAGCACGTCCAAAGTCCGGGTAATTGCCGGTGGCAGTCAGAGGGAGGTTGCCTTCGCTATTGGGCTGCAGACCTGGGTAAGCCGCGTAGTTCAGGTTCACTTTGCGGTTCATCCCATACGACACAGTGCCCTCGAACAGTGCAGGGTTCGGCCCATAGCCTGCTCGCGTGTCGAAGATAAGTCCACCAGCGGCCAGCAGGGCGGCGCGTTGCTGATAAGTGTCAATCTGAGCGCGTTCGTTCAGCGGATTCTGGGTCAGCAGTGGAGTGATATTTGTGCTGCACTTGAAGCCTTTTTGACGCAGGCTTGCGAACATCGCTGCCGCCTGCGGGAACTTCAGCTCACTATGAGTGAACGTCCGGTAATTGTCCTGAAAGTCAACGTCGATGTGGAGGCAATCGATCGGGAACCGCGCGGATCGGTAGGCATTAGCAATAGTCTCGAGGATGGTCCGATTGTGGTACCCGTAAGCGCCCTGATGAAAACCGAAGACATACTTTGGGGGCATGGGACTTCGCCCGGTCAAAGCGGTGTACTGTTTCAATACATCCCTAGGGCGGTCTCCGAGCATGAAGTAATAGTCCAAATCCCCGTAGAGTGCACCAAAGTAGTATTTTCCGCTCATGGACGTGCCGTAGTCATCGGCAGCAATGTTGAAGAACGACTGTCCAACGTTGTCGAAGAACAAGCCGCATGCGTAAGGTGCGCCGGCGAAGTCGCCGTGCGGTGCTGGATTGGTCTCGAGCAGAAACGGCACGGAGCAGTACAGTGCTGCCGCCGGATTCAGCGGCCCCTGCTGATTCCCTGGCGGCAACGGTGAATTGTTGTACCCGAAGTTGTCCCAATTGAAATTTGTCAGCGAGAAGCCGTCCTTCAAAGTCCGGCCACCAGCCTTCTCGGCGACTCCGGTGTAATGTGCCCCAGCAGGAGTGATTTTGAAATTCGCGGTGACCGACTCGCCGGGGATGTAGACTAGCCCGAAGCCCGCCTCGTCGCTGTGCACCAGTTGCTGACCGCGGAAGACGCTTAGGCGGAAAGCCGACTTTTCGATTCGGATACGCATAGCACCGGTGTCGAATGTGACGTCGACCGCCGTCTCGCTTACGTTTAGTGGTCCGCCGCCGATGGCACGATTCACCACTGCTATGGAGCGCTCGATGTTATAGTCGGCGTCTGGGGTGGGGCTGAACTGCACCCGCACGCACGTTTGCGATAGGAAAGAAAGCCGTAACGGATTCGGCGCGCCTTGGATCGCAAGAGTGAAGGTCGCTCCACCATTGGCCTGTACGGCTTGTACGGTGCCTAGCGGCAGCCAGTTCACGCGCGTGTTCGGGGAAAAGCCCCGAACGGTCACAAAAGGGAACGCGCTAGAGGTGCAGTCGGCCATTGTCCGTTCTCGTTCATGTATCAGTGCCCGCTGGTCGCGGGTTGGGTAGACCGCGCCTTCAACTGTAGCTGCCACACATATCCGGCGTGTCCAGTTTGGCCAAAGCTCCCGTTCTTGCCGTAAATCGGAAGTTTTCGGCCGGATGCGTCCGTCAGGAAACGACCGTTCTCGTCTGTCTTGAATCCGATTACGACACCGGCCGAGAAGTGGCACCCTACGCAGCTTTCGGTCCCGAACACCCGGGTCCGATCCGGAGTGACCGCTTCCCCCGCTCCATCCGCGAACTTACCCGCCGGCAGTCGGTCATCCTCCTCGAGTGGTCCAGCGACTTGGTCGCCGACCTGAAAGTACGATTCCATGGTCGTGTTAACAAGGTACACGGGTACGACGCGTCCAGGAGCCTTGAACAGAATGCTTTCAGGCGCGCTGCCACTTCCACCACCGAAGGCAGGGAAGCCGGGCTGCACCGGCCATTGGGTACCGATCAACTCGTAATATTGCAGCACAGAACCCTCGCTTCGTAGCACCGCCTGAACGTCGGCGTTGAGCGCTGCGGTTGCGGGCGGAATTGCAATAAGTCGGGTGAGCTGCGTGGGATTGGTCGTCTTTGCCTCATCCCAGGTGGTGAAGCTGCTGTTTGCATCGGGAAGGGCGTTGCGTGGCGGAAGGATGTTGACACGTTTCGTCGGCGTGTCGGGATTGTTGAAGCTCGGGCGCACGCGCCCATGGGCTCCGCTACGTGTCACACCAAACGCGAGGTCATTACTTACAACGTTGTCGATATGTTCGAAGGTCGCCCAGATCCAGTTGGGTGACGATTGCGTGAGCGCCGTCACGTGCATACCAACCAGTCCCATAAGCCGCGGCACCTTTGTCTTCACCATCTTTCCTTGGGCGTCAAACGTCGTCTTAACAACCACCGCCGGGCGGGTCAGATATCGTGCAGGAATGTCATTGTCGCCAAGTTCCTTCCAGGCTAATTTGATGCCCATGCTCCCGTGACGCGGTGTCGCCCCAATCACGTTCGCAGGGAACTCGATCAGCTGTCCTTTGGCAGTGAACGCAAGCTGCCCCTCTTGACTGTAGAGTCCATTCTGTACGATGTAGTCGAATTGCGGCTCATTCATGTATGATTCGTAGCGGACAAACGCCCCGTTCTGATCTATGAGCGGGCCTGTAAACGCCTGCACTGTCTCTGTTAATTCGTTTAGGGGCGACCGCGATTCATCCAGCATCTTGCTGGAGCGCCACATATAGTGGTCAGTAGGTACAGCTTGGCGAGCACCGTTCCACGGCTCGGGGCGCGCACCATCGGGTCGAAACACTGTCTCATTCTGTCGCCACGCCATCCACACTCGGGGAGTGACGCTGTCGCGCAACGTTTTGCTGCGATCCGCTGTGCCGTCCGGACCGGCGGGCCAATTGAGCGCGATGAACGCTTGCCAGGCAAAGACATCAAAGAGTCGCTGAGCTTCGGGAATCTGCGTATCACGATCAAGCTTTCGCAGGGCGACCACATCTACATCGAACGGAAGGTTGGGGGAAAGTTCAAAACGTGGCACCGGCGCATCCTGGGCCCAAGCGTCGCGCCAAATCGGCCCTCCTCCAAGAGCTAGTATGAACGCGAGAAGAACCAGTACATAACAAGTGCATCTTGTGTTAACCATTTGCCCTCACACAGTAAGAGAAGCACGCCCATGGCGTGATCTGTTGCTCGATGTCTGAAGAGCATCAGGCAGCGTGGGTCAAACATCTTGTATGTTTTCGCACGCCGTCGCGGCCGCGACTTTCGCTTTCTGATCGGTCGCCGAGACCTCGACGACGATACAGTCAACACGCGAGGGGTTTTGACCAGTTCCATCGAATGTGGCGGTCTCTACTTTGTACCGGGCGAAGTAGTTGCGGGTCGCGAACCGAGGTTCGGCTCGGCGAACACGCAGGATACCTCTCTCGGGCGGCAGCGTTGCCGCGTGCTCCCGGAGCCAGTCTGCGAAGAGTTGTTCAGTGGAAGTCTTCGTGTCATCCATGTTGTTCACAAGTGCACCTGAACTTGATCGTCTGATCGATACACTGTGGATGCAAGATTGCGATCTCGGGTTCGTTGAATTTAACAACAGCGCTCTGGCATAATAACCCGCCGAACAGTCCGACGCGCTCGAGGGCTTCGACTGCTTCCACGGGCGCGCCGGGAGGGGCCCGGCCCGCATCCTCGTCGGAGAGGAGCCGGAAGACGACCTGGCATGAGTTTCTGACGCGACCGTGGGAATTGATCGTAGCTGCGCATTTCTTCACGTAGGAGGTTTGGACCAGGCGAGGGCTACAGCGGTTCGTAGGGCGGGTATCCAGGCCTCCCCTGGACATACTGCCGCCGCCGTCGATCAGTTCAGATCATCTTGCGGCGGACCGAAGAGAGCGCACAGGTAAGCGGAGCCTCCAGGCCGAAACTGTAGACGATTTTGTAGCTGCAAGGAGCCCCCAGGTTCAACAAGGCTCAACAAATTTCAACAGTCTGGCGCCATCTTGCTGAAGGGTAAGCATCTGAAAATAGCCGATTTCAGCGCGAGGCCGGAAACCGCCTTGGGCGCAGGGGGTCGGGCGTTCAAATCGCCCCGCCCCGACCATTCGAACAAAGAATTGAATCCGTTCTGCTCGATGTACCAGCCCGTTGCGGGTTCTCGACGAAAACCACCCCTCTCCAGGCCAGCTTCGGGCTCTACACCAAAGCCGGGGCAGCCCCGATTCACTGACTGATCAAGAACACATACCTTAACTCGGTTCGGGCCGCGATCTTGCGAGCAAGCCGGCAATCAGCGTCTAGGTGGACCGATCCGTGGCATTCGGAATAGTTCAGATAAAACAAAAGGGGCACCCGCTCAAGAGTGCCCCGCAACTTCAAGCCGGGTTGCCCTGGCCGCTACTTCTGTTGTCAAACGCGGTTAGTGGTCGTCCTTCATGTCCTTTGCCGCGTCTTTTACGTCTCTTCCGGCTTCCTTTGTAGCCCTACCTGCTGACTTACCAGCGTTCTTTGCGGCCTTGCCCGCGTCTTTTACGTCCCGTGCCTCGTCGGTCCTCACATCACGCTGTGTCTCAGCGGCACTCCTGTCGCCGTGCTTCACGCTCGGATCGTTGTGGCGAGAGATCGTGACTACCTTCTGGCCGGCGTGGTCTGATTCGGTGACTTTCACCGGGTCGCCGACTTTCAACTTACCCGCCAATGTTACCTTCGTGTCCTTATCGGTCAGATCGTAGTTCTTGTCGATATTGTTGTCCGTATCGATGACGACCTTCCGTCCGGCGCTCATCTCCTTGATGCGGCCGTAGGTCACGTCGTGTTCACCGGCCGCGCCGACAGCTTCGTCGGTCCTGACGCCTTCGCGCCGATGGCCTTTTACGTCAGCGGCCGTCTGGTCGCCGTGCTTGACGTTCGGATTGTCGTTGCGGGCGATCGTTACCATCTTCTGACCGTCGTGGTCTACTTCCGTGACCTTCACCGGATCGCCGACCTTTAGTGTGCCGGCCATTGTCACCTTGGTGTCTTTGTCTGTCAGGTCAAAGTTCTTATCGATCTGGTTATCCACATCGATCACGACCTTCTTGCCTGCTGTCATCTCTTTGATGCGACCGTAGGTGACGTCGCCCTTCTCGCCGTGGGCGGTAGCGCCGCGATTCATGTCAGCCGTCTGACGCTCTGCCTCAGTCGCCGTCGTGCTCTGGTGCCGCGTGGCCTTTGCGTGGTCGTCGCCGATTGCCGGACCGGCAACGACAAACGCGCCCGCAAGCATCATCCCAAGTACTGATGTGCGCATAGCATCCTCCTCGGTTGGCACATGCACGTTCCATACCGAAGACAAAGCGCGTGCTGTCAGTAAGTTGGCGGCTCACCGTTATGTAGTTCGTTCCCGTCAGCGAGCAGAAATTTCCGCTTTGCCGGCATAGCAGCTCTGAACCTGCGGAGACCCGCGTCCAAAAGCCTATCTACTGAGTTTCACGAAGGACACGCCGTGCGGCGCGACCGTGGCAGTGTACTTTCCTTCGGCCGTTCCCGCAGCCTTCTGCCGCCACAGATCGCGCACCTTGCGTGAGCCGGTAACGTTCAGGTCGGCCCATGTGGCGGTCATCTCGCGCGCCTTGTCAGAGAGATTGAACACCCCCAACGCCACGCCGCCGTCCTCGAGTGGGCGTGCAAGCACGAACTCGTCGTCCGACTTCCGGATGATTCGGGCCTGCTTGCCCAACGAATCCTGATCGACGTCGATTACTTCGGGATTGCAGAGAACATTGATTGTGAACTCGTCGAGCCGGCTCATGTCGCCCGAGTAGAACAACGGCGCAGCCATCAGGGCCCACATCGACATGTAACTGTACTGCTCATTCGCTGTCAGGCGGGTTTGTTTAGGCGGATCCGTGATGCTGTGCGCGTTCCCCACCCAGCCGATCAGGATGTAATCGGGGTCGTTCCAGCGGCCGGGACCGGCATACTCAAAGGCTTCGGCGTTCTTGAAGCCGATTGAATAGAAGCCCGGAAGACGCGTGTCCTTCTCGAGCCCGAGGTCGCCCGTCGTGCGCCAGCAATGCCCGCCGACCTCTCCACCCCACTTCCAAACGTCCGCCATGCCGTACTGGCACAGGTTGAACACGATATCGCGATCTTGCTTCGCGACCAGGCCCCCCATCAACTCGTACGGCTTCTTGTAGTCGGCCAGCGACTTGCCGCCCGCAACCTTCGTATAGGAACACCAATCGTACTTCAGGAAATCAAAGCCCCACCCGGCGAAGGTCTTGGCGTCGATTTCCTCGTGCTGCCACGAACCTGCGAAGCGGGCGCACGTGAGCGGCCCCGGAGAAGTGTACAGGCCCGCCTTCAGCCCCTTGGCGTGAATGTAGTCAGTGAGGCCCTTCATGTCTGGAAAGCGCTTGTTTGGGCGCATGGCGCCGGACGCATCGCGGGGCTCGCCGCCAAGTTCGGGATCCGTCGAACCGGGCTTCACCATCCAGCAGTCGTCGATGTTGACGTATTGGTAGCCCGCGTCGGCCATCCCGGAGGAGATCATGACATCCGCAGCGGCGCGCATATCTTTATCGGTGATGCGCTCGTAATGCGTGTACCAGTCGTTCCAACCCATCGGAGGGGTGAGGGCGAGCTGGCTTCCCGCGACGATCCTGAACGGCCGTTCGGACGCGCCGCGGGCATTCTTCGCGCGTAGCGTGACGGAGTACTCACCTGCCTTCGATGGTGTCCTGCCACTGATGATGCCTGTGGCCGAATCGAGCTTAAGGGAGTTCGGCAGTCCTTTTGCGGAGAACGTCATGGGCCGGACACCGGTGGCCGGAACGCGGTAGAGGAATGGGTGACCCGGCCGGGCGCCGTACACCTTCGGCCCATTGATTCGCGGGGTGGGACCGGGCTTTGGCGTGAGAATCTCGGACCGTTCCTGGGGGAAGGCCCCCGCAGCAAACAGCAGCGAGAGCAGAGCGAGGCTGTAACGCATCTCGCACAGTGTACTTCTTTCCTTTACCCGAAGTTCTTCCCGCTCTTTTGCCCACTGCTTCTCTCACAATTCCTATGCCGCTGAGTAGGTTGCCGTTTCGGCGATAAAATTGCGCGCCTGAACCTTTAAATGGGGCTCAGGTGGGGCTTTGCATTCATTGCACTGGCTCTTGGGGCGGGCGTGCCCTTTGGCTGGGGTCAGGATGTGAACGCACGTCAGTTCGAAGGCGAGCCTGTCACGTCTGTCCGATTCGACCCGCCTGACCAGCCGTTCAGCACCGAGGAGCTTGCCGGGCTCATCTCCCTGAAAGAGGGATCTGCTTTCCGCGTTTCCGCCCTGCGCGCCTCCATCAAGAACCTGTTCGGCACGGGCCGCTACAGGGACGTGCGTGCGATGGGTACTCGGGAAGGCCGCGGAGTGGCGCTGGTGTTCCGAACCGAGGATGAATGGTTTGTCGGACGAGTGGATGCCGAGGGCCTGAGCGAGAATCCGGCTCGCGGGCAGACCGCCGAAGCCGCCCGGCTGCAACTTGGGCGCCCGCTTTTCGACGAAGAACTCGACCAGGCGACTGAGCGAGTCCGGTCGCTGCTCCGCCGTAACGGGCTCTACGAGGCCCGGGTGGAGGCCAGTGTATCGCGCGACCCCGAATATCAGATAGCGAATGTGCGCTTCCTGGTGGAGCGCGGAAAACGCGCCAAATTCGAACGGCCCGTCATCACCGGGTCGCCTGGCATAGAACCGGACGACATCATCAGCGCGACGAAGTGGCACGGCTGGTTCGGCTGGCGCAGCGTCACGGAGGAACGCACGCAGCAGGGGCTCACCCGGATCCAGAAGAAGTTCGCCGACAAAGAGCGCCTGTTGGCGGAGGTCGTGATCGAGGGCCTCGATTACGACCCGGCAACCCGGCGGTTGAAGCCCAGGCTGCGTGTCGTGAGCGGGCCGAAGGTGGAGATTCGCACCGAAGGCGCGGAACTCTCCGAGGGCAAGCTGAAACGCTATGTACCGGCTTACGTGGAGGGCGCCGTCGATCGCGACCTCCTGGTCGAAGGAGCCCGCAATCTGCGGGATTATTTCCAGACCCAGGGCTACTTCGACGTGATGGTGGACTTCCGCGAGGAGAAGGCCGGACCGGACGAGATGCGGGTCACCTATGACATCGACCTCGGGCGCCGGCGAAAGCTCGAGCGAATCGATATCCAGGGAAACAAGTTCTTCGATACGGAGACCATCCGGGAACGGATGATGCTCCAACCCGCGGGATTCCTGCGGCTGCGGCACGGGCGGTACAGCGAATCGGCCGTGAAGCGCGACGAGGATGCAATCAAGGCGCTCTACCAATCGAACGGCTTCCGCGACGTTGAAGTAGCAACGCGCACGATCGACAACTACAACGGAAAGCCGGACGAGATCGCCGCGGTCGTGACGATTGAGGAAGGCCCGCAATACCGGGTTTCGCGGTTGGATACCTCGCGGCTCGGGCAGGTGAACCGGCCCGAAGTTCGCAAAATGCTCTCCTGTTCAGAAGGACAGCCCTTCAGTGAGGTCAACATTGCGCTCGATCGGGACTTTATCCTCCGCCAGTACCAGGAAGCGGGCTATCCCGGCGCCGACTTCGATTGGGAGATGCGGCCCGGAACCGAGCCGAACACTGTGGAGGTGAGTTACCGCGCCAGCCCGGGCGAGAAGCGCCAGGTGCGCAACGTTCTCATAGCGGGAACGGACATCACGAGCCTGCGGCTGATCCAGCCCGCGATGCGCCTCTCGCCCGGAGCACCCCTTTCCCCGAGCGACATGTTCGCTGCTCAAAGGGACCTCTACGAACTCGGGATCTTCGAGAAAGTGGACGTCGCCGTGCAGAACCCCGAGGGCTCGCAGGATCGCAAGAATGTGATCTACCAGTTCAGCGAAGGGGACCGGTATCACCTGGCCGGGGGCCTGGGTGCAGAGGTTGCGCGCATCGGGGGGAACGACAACAGCTACGATTCGCCGGCCGGTGCGACCGGGTTCAGCCCGAGGGCAAACTTCGAGGTGAGCCGCATGAACCTATGGGGCCTGGGACACAGCCTCACTTTCGCCACACGCGTATCCACGCTGCAGAAGCGCGGCCTGCTCACGTATACGGCTCCGCGTTACCGCAACGTGGAGGGGCGCAATATCACGATCACTGGGCTGTTCGACGACTCCAAGGACGTTCGAACCTTTTCGGCGAAGCGCTGGGAATTGTCCGGGCAGCTCTCCCAGATGTGGTCCAAGGCGACTACGATGCTGTACCGGTACTCGTTCCGTCGCTCGAGCATCGACGAGAGCACGTTGAAGATTTCCCCACTGCTGGTGCCGCTCGCGTCGCAGCCGGTACGAATCGGAATGCTCTCCACCAGTTTCATCAATGACCGGCGAGATGATCCCGCGATGACGAACAAGGGCATCTACACTACCGTGGACGCCGGCCTCGCCTCAAAGTGGCTTGTGTCGCGCCGCAACTTTGTCCGGCTGCTGGCGCGCAACTCGACGTACCATCCGTTGGGCCGCGGGGATTGGGTACTCGCGCGAAATCTGCAGTTCGGGTGGTTGGGACCGTTCCGGAATGGCAACCTCGATGCGGTGCAAGCGATTCCACTTCCCGAAAAGTTTTTCGGAGGCGGCAGCTCGTCGCACCGCGGCTTTCCGGACAATCAGGCCGGCCCGCGCGATCCCGAAACGGGCTTTCCGATCGGCGGCAATACGCTGCTCTTCCACCAGACGGAACTCAGGTTTCCGTTCATCGGCGACAACATCAGCGGGGTGCTGTTTCACGACATGGGAAACGTGTACTCGCGCCCCGGGCGCATTTCCTTTCGCGTAAGCCAGCGCGACAGCCGGGATTTCGACTACATGGTGCATGCGGCGGGATTCGGGGTACGCTATCGCACACCGATCGGCCCGATTCGTCTCGATCTCGCGTACAGCATCAACCCGCCGCGGTTCTTCGGTTACAAAGGCACCACCCGAGAGGTGATCGAGGGCACCGCGCCTCGCCAGATGACGCGTGTGAGCCGGTTCCAGTTCTTTTTCTCGATAGGACAGACGTTCTGATGCGCACCTCATTCAGATCCGTCTTTGGCGTGTTCGCGATTACCGCCGGCCTGGCGGCGCAGGCCCCGCAAGCATTGAAAGGCCCGCCCGGAGACGGCCTGCTACTCGATCGCATTGCAATCGTAGTGGGCACCGATGCAATTACCGAAACCGAGGTGCTCGACGAGATCCGTGTGACGGCTCTCCTGAATCATGAGCCCCTCGAGTTCGATTCCGCGGCGCGGCGCAAAGCGGCGGAACGGCTCGTCGACCAGCAGTTGATCCGCCAGGACATGAAAGCAGCCGCCTACCCCGAGCCCGAGAACTCAGAGGCCGAGAAGATGCTGGCGGAGTTCAAGCGGACAGAGTTCGCGGGAGCGGGCGCATACCGCGCCGCTCTCGGGGAATACGGCGTAACTGAGGAACAGTTAAAGGCACACTTGCTGTGGCAGCTTGCGGCGCTGCGCTTTACGGATTATCGCTTCAGAGCGAAAGCGCCCAGGCCGGGCGAGGTACTGCGCGAGCACTTGGAAGCCCGGTCGGAAGAGCGCGCATCGGAACGCTCGGGTACTGCGCCGCGCACGGACGGCGAGTCGGGAGCCGTTCCGCCGCAAGTCGATCGGCAACTCGACGAGTGGCTGAAGCAGGCGCGCAGCCGCACGCGCGTACAGTTTCGTGAGGAGGTGTTCCGGTGAGCCGCCGCGTGAAGATTCCGCTGATTGTGCTCGGGGCCCTGGCCGGGCTGGCAATCGTGTTGATTGTAGCCGGGCTCATGGTCATCCAGACCGCCTGGTTCCGCGACATCGTGCGGGACAGAGTCGTCATGGAAGTGGAGAAGAGCACAGGTGGCAAGACGGAGATCGGAGCTTTTGAGTTCGACTGGAAGAACCTGCGGGCGGTGGTGCGCAACTTCGTGTTGCACGGCACCGAAGGTCCCGCCGAGCCGGCGCTGTTCCGGGCAGAGTCGATCGAGGTGGTTCTCAAAGTCGTCTCAGTGTTCAAGCGGCAAGTGGATATCCACTCCCTCACGGTGGAGCGGCCCCAGGGCTACGTTCGGGTGGCGGTGGACGGCACCACGAACCTGCCCACGCCCAAGGTGAAACAGAAAAGCGAGCGCGACCCGCTGGAGACTGTCCTGGATCTCGCGATCCGGCAGTTCACGATTCGAAACGGCGAGCTTCAGTTCGCACACCGCCGCATCCCGCTCAACGTGCGAGGAGAGAAGCTCCGGGCACGACTGGATTACGACATCCAGGGGCCTCGCTATGCCGGCATGATCGCGATGACACCGGTGTATGTGCAGTCAGGTAAGAACGCTGCTCTTCCCGTGAACACAGACGTCGGTTTGGAGATCGAGAAGGGCCGCATCGAGATCACACGCGGTGCGTTCCAGACCGCGCGGTCGCGCCTGGAAGTTGCGGGTGCACTCACTGATCTCAAGAACCCTCGCGCCTCCGTGCGGGTAAACGGACAGCTGGTGCTCGACGAAATCGCTCGTGCGTTCGCTGAAGATCCGATGCCCGCTCTGCGCCGTGCGCCTCCGCTCGCGCTCTCCGCCGCGGCATCGTTTGCGAATGACCAGCTCGACATCGCCGCCGCCCAGGTCGATCTGGGGCGCTCGCGTCTAAACGCCTCCGGCGTCATTGAAAGCGTGGAGAATATGACCGGCGCCATCCACTTCGATGCCCACCTCTCTTTGGGCGAGGCGGGCCGGATCATGGCGGTCTCATCGCGCCCGGAGGGCGTGGTGAAACTCGGTGGCGACGCTCGCCTCGCCGGACGAGGTCAATACGCGGTTACGGGGAAAGTTGCGGCCTCCGATGTAGCAGTGACAGCGGGGCCGCGGCGCCTAACCGGTATCCGCGCACGCATGGACGTCACGGCAACGCCGGATCGGATTCGGCTCGCCGGCTTGCGGCTGAACGCTCTGGGCGGAGCTTTTGCCGGTGAGGCAAACGTTCGAAACATGGACGCGTTTCAGGTGCAGGGAGCATTGAGCGGGTTTCAATTAAGGCAACTCGCAAAGGATTATGCGCAGCGCGAACTGGCCTGGGATGGAACGGTGTCGGGTCCGGTCGCAGTCAGCGGCCGTTTGAAGGGCGGGTCCGTCGCGCGTGAGCTCGTGGCGAACGCCAAACTCGGGATCGCGCCGGGCACGGATGGAATCCCGCTCTCGGGTAGACTGGACGTAACGTATGACGGGCCCCGCGATGTTCTCAACCTCGGCAACTCGTTCCTTCAGCTTCCAGCGACACGGCTCGACCTTGCCGGTTCCATAAATCAGCAACTTCGGGTCCGGCTAGTCTCGCGCAACCTCAACGATTTTCTGCCGGCTGTGGCCGTGGTTTCGGCGAACCCGCCTAAACAGTTGCCGGTTAAGTTGGCAAACGGTGAAGCTTTGTTCGACGGTACGGTTAGGGGCCGGCTGACGGACCCGGCGATTGCCGGACGGGTTTCGATGGCCAGGTTCGCGATCAACGATCAGCCATTCGATCGATTCTCGGCCGACCTGAACGCCGCCGGGAACCGTGCGGAAGTCCGCAACGCCGTCCTCCAGCGGGACAAGCTCTCGGCGCGAGTGGATGCGAGCGTTGGGCTGCGGAACTGGCGGCCCGAGCCCGCTCAGCCGGTCGCGGCGAAGGCATCCCTCCGAAACGCGACCCTGAGCGACATCCTGGCTGCGGCCGGCAAGCCCCAGAAAGATCTTTCAGGCGCGGTAAATGCGGACGCGGAAGTGTCCGGCACCGTAGGCCATCCGCGCGCGACCGCCAACCTCGAGATTGACAAAGCCTTGGGATACAGCGCGCGGGCCAAAGTGAACTACGCCGGGACCGAGTTGGACGCGCAGATCAACGTTTCCGCTCCCGGAAACGCGCGCATCGAATTGGCCGCAAATTACGGACACGTCCCGAAGCAGTACGGGGTCGGAAAGCTGCGCTTCGAGTTGAAAAGTACGGGGCTGCGGCTTGAGAAGATAAAACAGATTCAGCAACAGCAGCCGAACCTGGCGGGAGGCGTTGAACTGCATGCGAACGGCGTCGCTGCAATCGACAACCGCCCCGGGAAGCCGCGTATTCTGTTTTCAAACCTGGATGCCGCCTTGCGTACCGACGCCCTGGAGGTCAGCTCAAAACCAGTGGGCAGTCTGGTGGCGACCGCGAAAACGAGCGGGCAAAACCTGCTGGTCAACTTCCAGTCCGACCTCGCGCAGTCGAATGTGAACGGGCGTGCGACGTGGCTGCTCGCAGGCGACTAC
>DATMXS010000038.1:0-5173 GCA_035561355.1 Bryobacteraceae bacterium
AGTAATTGCCTTGCCCCGAGCGAGCCGAGCCGGATGGCCAGCGACTCGTAACGCTCCGGCAGGAGCAGGTCGTAGGTGATGAGGTAGAGCTTTAGCGACACGATCACAGTGTAGCTCGTAAGGCGAATAAAAGGCGAATCTATCTCCGCGGTAGGCTGGAACCAGATGGCCTACTACCTGGTCCGCGCGCGGCCAAGAGCGGATCGGCTCGTCGAACTCGCGGAACGTCTCGGACGCGATGCCTTCCTCGGCTTGCGTCCATTCGGCCAGTCGTTGACCAGTTCACTGCGGGATGCGCGTTTGCAGGATGACGGGCTTGCCGTCTGGGAAGAGGAAGACTACTGCGTCCCGCCGCTGGCACAAGAGCGCGCGGCCGTGCTGGACACCTACTTTGACGCGATCACAGTTGAGCGAGTCGCTCAGGGCGAGGGGTGGAAACGGATCGAGACGTTGCCGCCGCTCTTCGACTCGCTACGGGCGCGGTGAACTTCGCGCCCCTAACAGCACTGCCGCGTTCCGCAATACCTTTGAACCCTTCGGCGCGAGTTGTCACAAGAAACAGTTGGCGGAAGCCAGTGGGAGTCGAACCCACCTGCGACACGAGGGCCGCACGCCGGATTTGAAGTCCGGGCCCAGCACCGGCCAAGAGTGGCTTCCACTGGCGAGTCTAGCATCCGGGCGGGCGCAAGATGCTCACCGCGCCCGCCCGCGGTCACGCCTTTTGCGCCGTTTTTAATACCGCCCGCACCTGTTTTGCGACTACTTCGGCGTCGCCGGGCTGCATCATCCACACGCCGAACACCAACTGCTTCGGGTTCGTCAGCGGGCACGCTTCGATCGACGGCCGGCCTTCCCGAAGCTGCTTCATCGCTTCGGGCGGCGCGAGCGGAATCGTGGACTGGTCCCACCAGATCTTCAGGTGGGGCGCCTGGTTCGCGATTTCGGGAACGAAGGTCTCCGTCTGGACGGATGGCAACCCGCGTACAGCATCGGCGATCACGCGGACCCGGCGCTGCCATTCCTTCCACTCGGCATCGTGGTCCTTCTTCAAGTAGAGTTCCAGGGCGACCAGCATGCCCAGCATCTCTTCCTTGTTGACCTTCATGCCACGCGCGATCGTATCGCCGAACGGCGACGTGTTCAGGCGCGCCGCCGCGATGAGGTCCTTTCGCCCCAACAGCAGGCCGGAACTCTGCGGGCCGCGCAGCCCCTTGCCTCCCGAGAACGTCACCAGGTCGAAGCCCATCTTGCTGTATTTCGAGAGGTTCCCGACCGGAGGCACGTCCGCGGCGGCATCAAGGAAGGTCGGGATGCCGTGCTTCTTCCCGAGCGCGATGAAGTCGGCCAATTTGATCTGGCCCACAGGATCCGCCGCGTTCAGGAAGAGCATCATGGCGGTCTTCGGGTTGACGGCGCGCTCGAGATCCTCGGCGGTCTCGGCTTCGATCAGCTTCACGCCCGTCGCCCGCACGGCATGGTCATACCCGAACCGGTGCTTCTTCTGGATGATGACCTCACTCTTGAGCCCGGTGAGGTCGGGAAGGCTCTTGATCGCCGCGGGATCACTGCCGGTGAGGCAAGCTGCGGTGCCGATGGTAAGCGCGCCGGCGGCGCCCGACGTCACCATCGCCGATTCCACGCCGAGCATGGACGCGATGCGCTCGCCTACTTTGTCCTGAAGCTCGGTCAACGCGACGTAATGCTGTGTGCCGTACTGCCAGGCGTCCGCGACCTCAGGGGGCATCAATGAAGCAGTGAGCGCGGTGTACGTGCCGGCTGCGTTGATGAAGGTCCGAACGCCCAACTCCGCGAATAAATCGCGGCCTTTCGTTTTTCGCGCGACAGCGGCGCCGGGCAACAGGGCCCCGATGAAGGGGGCCGAGGCGATCCGCTGCAAGAACGCTCTCCGTCCTGGCATAACGACCTCCCTCGAACCGAACGATCCGTGCCGGGCGCTATTTGTACGCGATACAGTCGATCTCGACGAGCGAATTGCCCGGAATGCCGCCCGCCGCCGCGATGGTTGTCCGGACCGGAGGTTCCGGCCCGAACTTGCCCAGGAAAACCTCGTTCATGCCCGCGTAATCCTTGAGGTCATTCAGGTAGACATTGACCTTGAGGACTTTCTGCATCGAGGAGCCGGCTTCCTTCAGCCGAGCTTCGACCTGCTCGAGGACGTGCTGCGTGTGAGCCTTGATGTCACCCTCGAAATGCGCTCCGATGCCGGAGATGAAGACGAGATTCCCGTAAGTGACGGCCGAACTGAACAGCGGCGTCTTGGCCGGTTTCTTACCGCCCGCCCAGACCACCTGCTTCTCCGGGCCCGCGGCCTGCGCTTTCGCCACCCCGGCGGGCGCCACTCCGGCGGCCGTCACCGCGGCTGTTTTCATAAGGAAATTACGACGATCGGATTTGCTCATGTGATCCTCGGATGCGGCGATAGTAACAGACCGCGAAGGGGAATGAAAGGGGTGGCTCGCTTCGCTCGCGGCTTGTGGCCTTTGGCTTGTGGTGGTTGCGGTCATGCGGTGAACTGGCGAGGGGGGGTGATGACCGGAGGTGCGTTTTTGCCGCAGCAGCGCTTGTACTTTTGGCCGGAACCGCAGGGGCATGGGGCGTTGCGGGCCGGGTGTGCTTCGCGCGGCTCGTAGACCGAGTCTCCCGGTTCGTAGGATCTCGCGCCTCCGCTCCCTGACGGTCGCGGCACGGTTGGTCGCGGCAGGGTTGGGTCGCGTTCGTCGTGTTTCCTGATCGCGTCGGTCATGCAGACGATGTGGTAATCGGCTTCGAGTTCGGCCATGCCGTCGACAACTTCCTGCTGACGCGGCGTTTCGAGGCGGGCGGGGAGGTTCCAGTCTCGCTTGGGGAACTGCGGCCGGTGGAGAACGGCTAACGCGGCTTTGAGACGGACGGCCGGAGGCGTGTCCGGGTTCGAGAGTAAGTCCTGAAGAGTGCGGACGGCGGCGTGCGCGAGGTCGAGCATGTCATCGTGGAGGGATTCGGTGAACTCCCGGCGCGCCTGTTCGACGGCGGCGCAGAACTCCTTCGAGGTGCGCTGCCAGTGATGAATTGTGGTGCGGTGAATGCCGGCGTCGCGGGCGGCGGCCGACACTGACATGCCTTGGGCGAGGGCCGCGGCGACTTTCGACTTGAGGCTCGCTTCGCGAGCGGCCCGTGGCTCGTAGTCCGTGTCTCGTAGCTGGTCGGGTTCATCCAACGATGCGGCGGCATTTGACGGAATCTGATGAATCGCCGGCGTTTGGATTTCGTTCATCGCCTGTTCGGGAGGCGATGACGGTGATGAAAAGTGATGAACTGCAGAAGCTGCCATTGGCTTGGTCCTCCGATTCGAGCGTAGCGGGCGGTGTCAAGCGTTTAGGCGCCTGGAAGGTAAGTGGCGCTTTAGAATGAAAGGCTAGGAAATGTGGAAGCGGTGTGACTGAGGTTCACGTGGAGTTCTGCTTCGCCTTGGGCGCTGCCGTCGTCGGGACAACGGCGCACCGGCGTCTGGCGCCATCGCTGCTGATTACGCCCTACCATTTCTCGAGAAGAAAGTGATACCGCAGACGCAGTTGTGCGTCTCGGTCACCGATCTGGAGGCGGCCAGCCCCGCAGCGCGTAGTACTTGTCCCGTGGCTCGCCGGTCCAGCCGTTTATGCCGTGGCGCGGCAGCCAGATGGCATGGATGAAGATCACGGGCAAAGCGGCGATGCCGAACCAGATGATCACGCCGGTTCTTCCGAACAGATAAGAAACGGCCGCCGTCACGGCGAGCGCGACGAAGACTTTCACCACGCGGCGCCACAGCGGCGTTCGCTGCTCGAATCGGCGGAATGTCACAACCCCAACCGCCAGCAGGACAGCCATCATTGCGACGTCGAGGATCACCAGGACCAGTCTACCGAGCCGGCCAGGGCGCGGAGCGGGGTGCTTCCTCGCCTTGTAGCGCCGGAAGCGGTCGTTCGGCCCCGCCTGTACCGCGAGGCTTGACGCGATCGCACGCGTTATAACGTCTCGGAGTTGGGTCCCCGCTTCTGTCGGCTTTCACCAGGTGTGGCCGTTTCTCATGGCATCGGCGCCGAGACGTGCTCGTGGACGATGATCCACTGACCGCCCCGTTTCTCGAACACGTCGGTACCCCTCGCGGTTGCTTTCATGGTGTCCCCACTTTTCGGCTCTATTTCAAACGCCATGGTGTAGGTGGCCCAGGCGAAGTTGCCGTTCTTGTACGCCTTGAAGTCGGGACCCATGGTCAGTTTGATGGACTTCCAATCCGAGAATACTTTCTCGGAGCCCTCCTGGTACTCCCGCCATCCCGCGTATTTAAGCGGCGCGATGTCGAAGAACGCGAGGCCGGCATCCTTCGCGTAGTACGGGGCCGCTTTGGATGGATCGAGAGTCATCCAGGCTGCGTTCACCTTCTCCATAAGAGGCTTGATCTCCGCGGTGGCGTCTTCAAGCTGGGCCGCCCGGCTGCCGTAAGCCCCCAACATTGCGGAACACACAACGACTGCGAGTAGCTTCATAGCGAACCTCCCCCCGAGGTTGAGTCCAAGAGGCCGAACGTCGGCTCCCAGACAAGATGATCGTACAGCAGATAGGGGAATGCGGCGGGTGTAGGCGTGGGATTGGGACTTTCGGGGATTTGTAGCCTGGATCTGGACAGTTCCCCAAGTTGGGATATGCCGCCGGTGACCGCTCCCGGTAACCGAGTGGCAACGTCAAGAACAGAACAAGTGGGCCGACGAATACGCCGGGATGTCCCAGAACGTCCGGACACTGGGGCGCGCAGGCGCCATCAGGCGCGTCGCGGGCGGACTAGGTGATGAAGTAGGACGCGGCGTCAGCGGCCGGAGGTAGGGCCGAGTGGCCGGATCCGGATCCGGTCCCGCGTTACCACGCAGAATGACGCGCTAAGGTCCGGCTGAAAATCAAACAGTGCCAAAGCGATGTCCGCAGCCTCGGCTCGGGCGGTGGCTCTTCGCCTTTGCTGGCGATCTCGGCGGCGAACAGGAACAACTGGTTCTCGTCGACCCGCTCGCGCTTCTGCCCGTAGCGGTGGCGCAGCATCTGTTGGAGCCAGTGCCGTACGCGCTCGAGTTCGCACTTCTTGACCGCCAGCGCCGCCTGTGTGGCGTCCAGTTGCGCCAGGGTCCGCAGCAGCATCTGCTGC
>DATMXS010000039.1:0-9126 GCA_035561355.1 Bryobacteraceae bacterium
CCAGGGCTGCCCTGGTCAGGAACGATCGTCGGTTTTCCATGGTTGAGCATTCCTCCTGGAGAAAATGGTGCGCTACTGGGGCAGTCGGCGCATCCAGATGTTGCGGAATTGCATCGGCGTATCGGCGGCGCCCCCTTCGACACCCTTGGCCGTCGCGATCTTCCGGCCCACGACACGGCCGTGGTCCTGGAGCACCAAGGGGCCCTCGTCCGCCACGCACCTGCGCGCCCGCACCCGTACGTGGTCCTGGATAAGCACACCGTTGTGCAGCAGTGTGATGCTGCCGGGCGTCTCCATGCTACCGTCCGCCGCGCAACGTGGAGCATGGAAAATGATGTCGTAGCTCTGCCATTCGCCGGGCCGCCGGCAAGCGTTCACCTGCGGCGCCGATTGTCCATAAAGGGCGCCGCACGAGCCGTTGGCGTAGGTCTCATTCTGGTACGAGTCCAGAATCTGGATCTCGTACCGGTTCAGGAGCAGAATCCCGCTGTTGCCGCGCCCCTGGCCTCTCTCTTGGGGCTGGTACGGGACGTTGAACTCGACATGGATTTGCGCATCGCGGAACTTCTCGGCACTCTGCATATCGAGCGCGCCGGTGCGGCAGGTCATCACACCGTCGGCGACCGTGCATTTCGACGGCTTCCCGTCGAGCGTGGTCCAGCCGGAGGTGTCCCGCCCATTGAACAACACGAGGGCATCCGAGGGCGCCTTGTCCGGACCACCTGGATTCACGGCCACTGGTTGCGGCCCTTCCGAACTCTGGGCGTACGCGATACCTATGGCGAGAACGAACACCGCGGCCACACGATTCTTCGTCATCTAGGGCATCTCCTTGACTAGCTTTCTGTTGTACTAGCGTTCGATTGCGTCGGGCTCACGGGTTGCGCATTAAGACACCCCAACGTCTCACGCCTCCGGCGCGTGCCGCGGAGCGGCAGGAAGGCACCAGATGATCGCTGCCGAAATCAGCGGCAGAATTCCGAATCCGATAAACACGGGGACATAGGAATAGTTGTCCACAACCCAGCCGGTCAACAGGCTGAACACCATTCCTCCGAAACCTGCCCCCATGCTTGCAATGCCCCAAACCGAACCGACTGCATTGCTTGGGAATCTGTCAGCCGGCATGGCCAGCAGATTTGAGAGTGCTCCCGTGTATCCCAGTGTTGCGGTTGAAATCAGTGCAATCGAGACGAACACGTTGGATGCAAGCACGGCCGGAATCGCCGCCGTCATGAGCAGCGCAAAAAACATTACCGATACCTTGCGTGCTCTCGTCACGGCGACCCCGCGGGTGATCAGAGCGGCGGCAAATGCTCCGCCAATCAGATTGCCAGCATCTGCCGTAACGAACGGAATCCAGGCAAATTTGCCTATAGCCACGATGTCAAAGCCGCGTTCGCTTTTCAAATACTGCGGAAACCAGAAGATGTAGAAATACCAGGCTGGGTCACTAAAGATTTTGGACACTGTGAAGAGCCACACCCACCTCGTACGCAGAAGCACCCATGTTGACAATTGCTGCTTCGTAGCCTCTGCCTGCGCGTTTGCCGGCGTACGGTAGACGCACATCCAAGCAAGGAGCCAAACCAGGCCGACACCACCAACCAGCAGGAACGCCGGCCGCCAGCCTGACCGGGCGATAATCCATGCGACGAGTGGCGGCGCAACGACGGCCCCAATTGCGGAGCCGCTGTTGAAGATCCCGGAGGCAAGAGCCCGCTCTTTGGGTGGGAACCATTCAGCGACCACTTTTACACCGGCTGGCCAGTTTCCGGCCTCTCCCATACCTAATAAGAAGCGGAACACACCCAGACTGAATGGGCCTCGAGCGAGTGAGTGCAGCATGGCCGCCACGCTCCACCACCCTATACAGATGGCATAGCCGAGCTTGGTGCCAAGTCGATCCACCATTCGACCGGAAACACCGTTCATAATCGTGTACGCAAGCATGAACGCGAACACCACACGTGAATAGTCCACATTGCTCATGTGGAACTCTTCCGTGATCACGGGGGCCGCCACCGAAAGCGTCTGACGATCCAGATAGTTGATGACGGTCGCAAGGAAAACCAGGCCGATCATCCACCATCGCCGCATTGACAAGGTGGTCACCACCCCGCTGGCCGCTTCTGGGGTGGAAATGATTTGCTCTTGACGGGGCTTCATTCGCTCACCAAATCAGGCTTGAGCTCCGCCGCCGGGTTGTTCCTGGATTCGAAACCCCCACGCGAACCTGCACGGGCGCCGCTTTTCGTCCTGCAACCCGGGCGGAATCTGCACCTCGATGCCATCCCCCGACGAACTCCATTTCAGCGGTTCGCCCGTCCCCAGCATCTGGATCACAGAATCCTTGACCGGCCGGACGGTGCGGAGAACCAGTTTCTCGCCAGGCCATTTCAGGCAGAAAGCGTACGTTGCCCGCTTGTCCTTGGTACGTGTAAACCGCACGTCCTCACCTTCGGACCAACCGCCTTCCTCGCGAGAGCGGGTCGAGTAGATGCCGCCCCCGTTCACCTTCAGCCACTCACCCACTTCCTTCAACTGGCTTACGGCCGTCGAATGGAAGCGGCCGTCTCCATCCGGGCCGATTCCCACCATAAAGTTGCCGCCCTTCGCAACCGAGTCCACGAGATTGCGCACGATCCAGGCGGCTCCCTTGTAGTTTTCGGAAACTGGCTCATAAGAGAAGGACGAGCCCAGCGGATAAATGACGAACCAGGGTGTATCCGTATTCCCCTTCCTGCCGGGCACGAAACCCTCGGGAGTGTAGTAATCGCCGTAGTTCCCGATGCCGCGAGCCCGGAGCATCACGTCGGGTCGCAGTTTCCGGAGGTGAAGAACGGTCTCGCGTATGCGCGGCCATATTTTCGGCCCAAACCACATGTCGAGACAAACCATATCGATCTTGCCGTACCGGGTCAGCAGTTCGGTAAGTTGCGCGCGATGCCGCGCCACCATGCGGTCGACCTCCTCGGGCGTCGGGTCGGGAACGGTTACCATCAGATCGCCGAGCCGTCTCTTGGCGGTCTCGAAATCCCTGGTCAGGATTCCCGAAGAAGGCACCTGCAAAGGATGATAGATATACGGCCTGAAGTCGGCGTCGTACCAATCCGGGTGTGAGAAGTAGAGATCGATCTTTATGTTTCGCTTGCGTGCCGCGTCGCACAGTTCCTTTACGATGTCGCGGCGGAACGGCGTTTCAGCGATGCTGTAGGAGAGATCGCAGGGCTCAATGCGTGGACCGCCGGCAGCGGTCCAGTTTGTCCTCTGGCGCACCCGCGTGCGCGTGTGGAACATCGAAAAGCCGTCGTGGTGTTTCGACGTGAAGGCAAACATCTTCATCCCGCCCGCCGCGAAAAGATCCATCCATTCGCCGGCATCGAAGCCCCGG
The DNA here is from genome assembly GCA_035561355.1 of Bryobacteraceae bacterium. Classification (GTDB taxonomy): domain Bacteria; phylum Acidobacteriota; class Terriglobia; order Bryobacterales; family Bryobacteraceae; genus DATMXS01. The sequence goes on from DATMXS010000039.1 coordinate 3,395, forward strand.
GGATTCCACGTCTTGTACAGTTCCTGATAGCGCTGCCGCTCGGCGAAGGACATCTTCAGGAACGGCCAGGACTCGTTCGGGTCACCCTTGATCGAGTAAGGCCCCCAATGCAACCGCACGCCGTACTTGATGTCGCGGAAGGATTCGTAGGCGGATTCCGGCGCCCACTGGTATTCCGGCACCGGTACTTCCTCGATGTAGGACTCCACCTGCCGATAATGACTGTCGGTCTTGGGGAGAGAGTGGTTCCTGTGCTGGCCGGCAGCGCGGCCAAGTGCGGCGGCTGACACCAGACTGCTGGTTAGAAAGATTCGGCGATTCATGAGTGCTCTTTGCTCCCTCGGTTCGGCGCGCCGAAACGGCAACCGGCGCACGTTCTGATATCAGACCATACGCATGGCCATGCCGCCATCCACGGGAACATCCGCACCCGTGACGAAGTCATTCTCAGCCAGGGCGGCAAGCATTCCCGCCACGTCGTCCGGGCATCCTTCCCTGTGCAGCGGTATACGATTCCGGGTATTGTTCTCGATTTGCTCCGGAGTGAGGTAATTCTGGAATCTCGTGCGAATGATGCCGGGCGAAACGCAATTCACTCGGATATTGGAGTCCGCCAGCTCACGCGCCAACGCGCGCGTAAATTGCGGAATCGCGCCCTTCGCGACTCCGTAGGCAATTGCGCCGGCGCAGCCGCGGGCTCCGGCCGCGGAAGAAATCAACAGAATCGCGCCTCCGCCCTGCTCTGCAATCCAGGGAGCCGCAGCCCGTGCGAGATGAAAGACAGCATGCACATGAATGTCGAAGGCCGCATACCAGGTCTCAGGATCTACTTCGAGCAAGCTGCCCTGTCCCGGACCGCCCGCACAATGCACGAGTACGTCCAACTTTCCGAACGTCTCGATCGTCCGGCGCACACAATCTGCCGCTTGGGCCGGATCCGCCACGTTCCCCGTGAGCGTCAAAGCCCTGCAGTCCAGTGCCTCCACCTCCCGTTTCACGCTCAGAGCGAGCGCCTCGTCCGCTGGGAGGCCGCAGATCGCGATGTCGGCTCCGCGCCGGGCGAACTCCCGTGCAGTAGCCGCTCCGATTCCACAGCTTCCTCCCGTGATCAGGCAGACCTTTCCTTGAAGATTCATTTTGTCCTCGTCCCTGCGCCTTCCTTAGCCGTTCCCTCGGGCTGCCGCCCGAGTATCCACTGGGCCGCAAGTACATCGAAAAGATAAGAGCCGGCGCCGTGTATTACGTACTCCGTCTGATTGAAATGGTATGGAAAGTCCTTTAGCTCCATAAACTCGGGACGCATGAAGGACGCGCCCGGGATCACCCCTCCGGGAATGTAAGAGTAATCGTCACGGTTGAAGCCGTAGGCCATCAGCGGCGAATTTGCTCCCACTCCGGAGACGAGACTTTTGTTATTGGCCGGGTGGCAGCCAAGTACGAAGTTCACCAGATCCAGAACTGTGTTCGCGTCGAAGATCTCCGGAAGATGCTTGTGATAGAAGTAGTCGCGCATTGCGTCACTCTGCAGGTCCCATGCGAGTCCCATCGTGGCGCCGCTTCTCGTGTTCGGCTGCGAGTCGGACTTGGAGACCGAAGACGGAAAGCGCACGTTGTAGGGGTTGGTGGCTTCCAGCGCGTCCGCCGCCATCTTCCACTTTTTCGACATGTCCAGCACAAAACTGCGGTATTCCGGATCGGAAACCTTAGGCAGCAGCCGTACGAGCACCCAGCCCGGACCACGGCCGACCTGCTCGGCCGGCGCGGAGCGCATCTGCGGCATCAGAGCATAGAATCGCTTCTGATAACGCGGATCGTCTGTCGTAAGCCAAAGTTCGGCCGTCGCAGCGATCTCGTCGCCCGGGAAGCTTCCGCCGCGTCCGACGTACGCGCTCGGCGCATACGAGGGCGCATGGGTCTGCTCGTACTCCCAGATCTTCCCGGCCGCGGCCAGGCACTCGTCCGCGAGAGCCGGTTTTGTAGCGCGCAGCACGCGGCTCGCCACCGCGAGTGTCAGGGCCACGCGGTATTGCAGGCCGGTGTTCCGGTTGGTGAACGCCCACCGGTCGTCGCGGTTGCCCGAGCGATCAGCGGTCACTTGGTCAGGCTTCAGTCTGCTGTCGTATATACGGCTGTCTGTGATGTTCACCGGATCGCCGGTGACGTCATATTGCGCAGACGTGCTTTCGATAATCCCGGGGAAGATGTGCCCCGCCGCCCGGAACGATCCCAGCAAACCCTCCACGCCGTACTCGACCTGCTGAAGAAGATCGTCCTCGCCGTCGGGAACGTGGATGAGCACTTCTCGAGTGGCCCGGCGAACGGTAGTGCGGTCCAGCCCCGGCTTGAACTCCTCCTGTGCCAAGGCCAGCGCCAGTGTGGTGCTCGTGATGCTTCCGGCCGGCAGATCGGCGTCCCCGGCGTCGTGCCACCCGCCCCAGTCCAGTCCGGGGATGTGCTGATAGTCGGCGAAGGCCGTCTCGCGCTCGCCCTGCTGGTATCCATCGAAGTGCATCTTGTGGGCCGGCGCCTGAAGCGCATCATCCAAATGGCAGGCGCCATGCCAAAAGCGATTGCGCTCGCGGACCGCCACGTGGCACATCTGTACGGGGAGGAAGACTTCCAGCGTCGGCTGCCAGGCTTGCTCGTAGACATTCGGGTCGATACGGAAAGGGCCGGCCTTTTGCCCCCGGTATTCCAGAACGTACATCCCTGGGGTGAGAACATTACTGAAATCGAAAATGGCGTATTGGTGATAGAGGAACTTCCCCCATGGTTTTGGTGGTTCGGTCTTGATCAGTTTTCTGTCGCCATCCACGGCCAACTTGAACAGGCTTGCTTTTGCGCCCGCGTCATCGCGGGGATCCAGTTCCATCACCGCCCGCTTTGGCTGCCTCGGGTGATATCCCACTTGCGAAATGCCAATCACCGGAGGGCGCCGCCAGTTCGGGTTGATCGAAGGCCGGATTTCGATGTCCACCTCTGTATCGGCCGAACCGGGCTCGATAGGCGCGGTCACCGAAAACCACGCCGTCGGGTGACCGCCGCGCTCATCTGCGAGTTGAAGCACGCCACCGCGCCGCTCGAGAGTGATGGTGCGTAATGGGTCCTCCTGCGCAACCCGCAAAATGGCCGAGGCATTCAGAAGCGACCGTTGCCCCGGATACTGCCTCGGAAACACGCCCGATATGGAGTCGCCCTGAAACGATTTCAGGAAGTACGCCGGAGGATACAGGAACATGCGGAACGCGGCCTGCCGGACTTTGCTCCAGTCCAGCGGCTGGTCGAATTTCAGCTTGACGAACATGCGCTGGCCGTCAGTGCGGCAGATTATCTGATAACCGACATTCAAACCCGCCACTTCCCCCACGACCGCCACCGTCGATTTCTCCCGGTCGACCACACGGCGCAAGACCCGGGCGGAAATCCGGGTAGAAGAGTCCCGGCCCGTAATCACCAATTGCCCCGAATCGAGTAGCCGTTCCCCGTTCTGAGCCATCTGGAGCCCTCCCTGCATACCCGCGTAGTTGTTGTGGTACATCAGGAAGAAAAATCCAGGCGCTTCGAAATACTCTTTGTCCGTAAGTATTATGCGCCCTGTTGCGCCCTGCAGGCAGGCCGTGCAAGTTAGTGCGACTAGGAGCCCGACAGCAGTTATGTATCGTTTAGGCACAAATACCCCTTAACTGCGAGCCGATCTCTTCGGCTCGCTCGCAAAACAGTTCGGCTACCGCGTCAGGAGAACTGCCAACCGCGCGCTTTGTCTACCTCGCTGCGGCTGCGGTTCAGATATGGCCTGCGCTCCTGCATGCCATACTGCCTGGCCAGCCCGCGCGCGCTGACTCCGGGGACCTTCGCCTTGAGCACAAAGCAACCTTCCATCGGCAGCGATTTATCGCGAACCACCTCGTTACCATGCTCCTCGAGCAACTTTCCGAGCCTGCTCGGGAGGTTCAGGTCCTGGTGGAAAATGCATCGATCCAGATCGAACGTAAAGCGGCTGACGTTGCAGCTTCCGGGGTTGCCCTTTTCGTATAAAAGTTGCTCACCGTCTATGTCATAGACAAGGCAATCGGGCACCCATGTTGCGCTCATGACGTAGTAGCTGAAGTCGATTGCCCGCGCCTGGAGGGTCCTGCCGGCCGAATACGCGCTCGGCCAGATGACCAGTTCTGCGCCAAAGTCCGACAGCCGCTGCCAGAGGGGAGCCCAATTCACGTCGAAGCAGATCGCAACGCCCAGACGGCCAAAATCGGTCGAGAAGACCGCGACTGACTGGCCCGGCTGAACAGGCGGGCGTTTGTTGAACTCTTCAACCCAAAAAGGGTACAGCTTATCGTACACGCCGGCGATCCGACCCCGGCGATCCAACAGGACCGCGGAGTTGAACCGCCGATCGCCGTCTTTCCGATCGATCGGGCAAAGAATGTACGTCCGATGCTTTTGCGCCAGAGGAGCGAGCGCTGTAATCGTCGGACCATCCAGCGTCTCCTGGCTGCTTTCAGTCTGCCCGCGGAAGGTCTCCGGCAAGGCGATGATGTCGGTGCCGCGCGCACCCTCTTTGTCTACCAAAGCCGCGATCTCCTCCAACGGCGGTCCGGGCTTGAAGGCAATGCTCACGGCTCGAACGGGCCGTCCCACTTGGCTTGGCGCCTGCGCGCTGCGGCTCTCTCGTGCCGTCTCTGACGTGTGATCTACGGCTGCGGCCGAACTCAACGAACTCATGGCTATTGCCGAGTTGCTGACGAATTGTCGTCTGTCCATTTCTGCATCCCCTTGCCAGACTGGCATTCAACGGTCAGAGCGCGCAGAAGCGCCTGCCGGTATTCCACCGTCGAGGCAAAGCCAACCCGTTGGGGAACATGCGGACCGAACGGCCCACGGACTTGCGCTGGTCGATGGAGTTCCTGAACGGATTTGCTCATATTGGCTGTTTGCTCTACCGAAAACGCCGATCGGGTGATGCCACTTCAGCAATCTCGGAGAACTCGGTCTGATATTGCAATACCGATTCTCGCTCGCCCCCCAATTCGTGTCAATCACTTTGTTCTCCGATCGCGGTGTTTCGGCTTAGTCAGATGCCGTACTGTTGGAGCCCTCGTCAAGCCGCGTCGTGACAGAGCAAGGCTCCCATAGCGCGAGTACGCTGCTGGTAACTGATATTGCACAATCATTAGGCGTCCATGGGTCCCGGCGCTCATGCCGAAACGGCCGGCAGACGTGGCAAGGGCACTCGCGGACACGGATCCGTCGCGGACGCATCCACGATGGGTTGGGGAGAAGATGGCGCCGTAAACAGACAAAAAGACCGACTTTGCTTTTTCCTGGCCACAGCTTGCACGATGACGTGACGCTTCGAAAACTCGAAGGTGCCTCGTCCATTGATGGTGTGAGGTCCGTTGAAGAACTCAATTTCGGCACGGTCTGGCAGCCCCATTCGGGTTGCGTAGAACTGGCGGACCTTCTCAGGGGTCCAATCGGTACCGGTAACGCGACCACCCGGGCAACGGGCGGCCGGTCGGGTTCGAGCAGGCGTCCCTCGGCCTCGACGGCTTCAAAGACGGGCAAACGCACGGGATCCTGTAACCTCTGCCGCGACCGACCACACCAGTGGTCGCGGTCGTCGCATCCAGGGACAGAGCACTTGCGGGTAGTCTTTCATCCACGGCGCCGATCATGCGACGAAGGCTCGACCGATTACCTTCAATCGATTTCGAATAGGCGTCGGCGCTTGA
>DATMXS010000040.1:0-12298 GCA_035561355.1 Bryobacteraceae bacterium
CGTGTCCTCCAGTGAAGGCGCTTTTGCACATCATGGCCCACGGCGCCTTCGAGGGCATGGGGATTTCCGACCCGCGGCTCCGCTCCATGTTCACCCGTGACTCCTTGTTCGCCAGCGCGTGGTACAAGGAGCGGCTGCGGGCAAAGCAAGCTCGGGATGTCGCTCTCTGGCGGCGGCACGTCGAAAGCCTGGAGTCATTTCTTGCGGCGGATGGCAACGCCACACCGTGTGGATTCAACCCTGAATCGAGGCTGCGCGAGGCGCGGGAGCAGTTGGCTTTCGTGAGTGCCTCCGGGTACGCCGCGTCCCTACACGGCACCATTGGCGCGGACCCGGGGCTCGCCTAAGAAAGGCGGCCCAAAAGGAGCGCGCTCGGCACTACTAGGATTTCCCCTGGGGTGCGGGGCCGTTGCGAACATTAATTTTGGGTGCTACGTTACATTAAAATCGAAGCGCCGCATTAAAACATATTTATGCTTAGTCCAGGAGGCTGTAGGCGTGGAAATCCCGCTGCCTCAGGATGAAGCACTGCGGCTCGAAGCCCTCCGCCGCTACGCCATCCTGGATACACCCCCGGATCCGGGCTTCGACCGGATTACCCGTCTAGCGGCGAAACTCCTTCACGTCCCTATATCGCTGATTTCTCTGGTCGCGGAAGACCGCCAGTGGTTCAAATCGTGTGTCGGGCTGGATATACAGGAGACGCCCCGCGCAGTGGCATTTTGTAGCCACACGATCCTGCAGGATGATCCCCTGGTGGTCAAGGACGCCACTGCCGACCCACGATTTGCACAAAATCCGCTCGTCACCGGATCGGAATCTCTGCGCTTTTACGCCGGAGCCCCTCTGAAATCCCGAGACGGTTACAACCTTGGCACACTTTCCGTGCTGGATCGGACGCCTCGCGAACCCACGGCGGACGAACTGGAACTGCTCCAGGACTTGGCTGGCATGGTGGTAAACGAACTGGAACTGCGGTTAGCGCTGATCGAGTTGCAGCGTGTGGAGCGCGAGCGGCAACGAGGCGAGAGCCTGCGCGACGCAGTGTTCGCCAACGCAAACCTCGGGATCTGCATCACGGATCAGGAAGGTGTGTTCATGGAGGTGAATCCGGCATACTGCCGCATATTCGGATATAAGGATGACGAACTCCTCGGCAAGCCTTTCACCTTCCTGCTCCAGCCCAAGGACCTCCGCCGCGCACGGATCATCCATGACGCGTTCTTCAAGCGCTGGACCTCGAGTGAAGGGGAGTGGGAGGCCACCCGGCGGGATGGAACCACGATCAGCGTATATCTGACCGCGAACCGCTTCAATGCTAACGGTGGCAACGCCCTCGCGGTTACAACCGTGACCGACCTGACGCGTGTGAAGCGCATGGAGCGCGAACTTCGGCAGTTCGAAAAGTTGGACGCGATCGGGCGCGTAGCCGGTGGGATGGCGCACGACTTCAACAACCTCTTGACGGTGATTCTGGGATACGCTCATGTCCTGCAGCATCAAGTCGAAGGCCCCGAGAGCCAAACCAGCATACGCGAGATCCTGAGCGCAGCCGAACGGGCAGCCGCAATCACCAGCCAGTTACTGGCGTGCAGTCGCCAGCAGCCCTTTGAGACGGAACTCCTCGACCTTAACTTGATCGTTTCGGACCTCGCAAGCGTCATCCAACCGCTTCTGGGGGAGAGCATCCGCCTGGTGGTTGAGCCGCATTCACCCCTGGCGCTGATTCGTGCCGACCGCAAGCAAATCGAGCAGGTCATTCTGAATCTCGCAGTAAACGCCCGCGACGCTATGGTAGGCGGGGGCGTGCTGACCATCCGCACGGGGACAAAGGAAATTCCGCCCGACGGGAGATCGGAACGGAAGACGCCTCCCGGGAGATACACTACCCTGACGGTTTCTGATACGGGCATCGGAATGAACGATGCGGTCCGCGCGCGCCTGTTCGAGCCGTTCTTCACCACCAAGAGCGCGGCCAAAGGAGCGGGATTCGGGCTCGCTACCGTTTATGGCATCGTGCGGCGGTTTGGGGGGTCGATCGTCGTCGAAAGCCGGCCGGGTGAGGGCTCCCAGTTCTCGATCTACCTACCCCAGGCCCCCGTAGGGGTGTTTAAGAAGGACACCGGGCACGCAGGGCAGGTCGCGGGCGGCCTAAAGGTGCTTGTGGTCGACGACGAGCCGGCTGTCCGAAAGATGCTGGCCGCGATGCTCACCAGCCGCGGTCACAGCGTCTTCACCGCCGGCACCGCTGCCGAAGCCCTCAGGATTGGCGAGCATCACCGGGTGGACCTGCTGGTGGCCGACGCGGTGATGCCTGACATGAGCGGCCCCCAGCTAGCGGCGGAGTTGGTGCGAACGAAGCGCGTGGCACGGGTCGTCTTCATTTCGGGGTATCCGAAAGCTGAGAAGACAATGGAACTGCCGGGCGTGCCGGTTGCCTGGTTGGACAAGCCGTTCACGGTGGAGCATCTGGTGGATACCATCAACCGGCTATTTCTTGAAGACGCGGCGTGATCTGATCAGTAAGAAAAATATGCGGCTACGAGCGCGATCGAGCAGATCGAAGTGATGACGAGCAGTCTCTCCAGCCTGGTAAAGGAACCGGCGAACCGTTTCACCGGCGCGAGGAACGCGAGTTTCCCGGCCGGGGATGCCGGCCCGGACTCGCCGGCGACTTGGTCCGTAGCGCCCGCTCCGGCGAAAGCGGGTTGCAAGTTAAGGATTCCGATCTCGAGATCATAGCCGGGCACCTGAACGGAGTCGCCGGTTCTGAGCGCGTAGCTCTGGCCCCGAGTTAGCCGCCGGCCATTAATCCAGGTTCCGTTGGCGCTGAGATCCGTAACGTGAACCACTTCGCCCTCTGTGTGCAGGCGCACATGGTCCCGCGAGATGCCAGTTCCGGCGAGCAGTACGGGGCTGTCCGGGCCACGCCCGAGCACGACCGGGCCGTCCGCCGGGAGCCGTACCTGCTGCTCCGTACCGTCGTTCTGCGATCTCGCTGAGATGAACAGTTCCACGTTACTTCAGCACCTGATCCAAATAGCGGAGCACCTGCGCCCGGAAGCCGGGATCATTCTGAAGCACTTCGCCCAAGTGCGCGCGTTCATCTTCCCCAAGCCCGCCGTCCACCTTCTCTGACGCGGTCCGGACGAGCTGATCAACGCAGTGGCGGACCGCCGCATTCAGTTTCTTCTCGTCGGCGAGATCGGCGCGGGTGAGCCCCTCCGGAACTCCGGCTGCCGGAAGCTCCGCGGCGTGCGCAGCCTCCTGCTCGTGCGCCGCAGGCTGAAAACGCTTGCCCGCGGCTTCACCGGCATCCGACGGGCCTTGCGGCTGCGTGTTGCCTGGACCGACTCGCTTGATCTCCATAGTTCCGGCAGCTCCGTTTGAGGCGGCGCAGTGGCCGCCCTCGCGGATCTCCTACTATTCAAATCTAACCACGTCTACGAACTCCAGGAGGCCTCGAGCCATCTTGCCGAACTCGCCCCGAGGATCCAGTTCCACGGCGGTCTTCAGGTGCTCGCGTGCCGAGTCCTTGTCTTTCTTGAAAATGGAGAGCTCCCCCAGGTGGGCGTGAGCAAAGGCGCTGCGCGGATTCAGATGCACGGCGCGATTGTAGTGGCGAGCGGCTCCATCAAAATCGCCGCGCTGAAAGGTCACGGTACCAAGCGCCACTTCCGGAACTTCGCTGGAGGGCAGCATTGCGCGCACACCGTTGAAGACATCGCGCGCTTCATCGAATTTCCCGAGGTCACGATAAAGAAAACCGGATTCCATCAGGAAATGAACCTCTTCGGTGGACGGACTGATGTTCCATGGCATGTGCGCCTCCCTGCTACTTCATATTCCTGACGGCCGCCATCGAGGAGTCGTGGCGGCACTTGAGGACCGTGGACATCAATTCGAAAGTGCGTTGTTCCTGCAGCATCTGCCGCTGAAGTTGGAGGAACTGCGTTGTTTCGCCTCCCAGCGTCGGCATGGCGGCGCCAAGCACCTTGTTCGAAAGGCCGCCTCCGATGATCCCTCCGAGGCCCGGAAAGAAGATGTTCGCGGCGCCGGAAGCGATGGTCCCGAGTACTTTCTTGAACCCGCCGCCCTTGGGCTTCGTGTTCTTCAAGATGTCATCGATGCTGTATTCCGGCGACGGCGTTGCCTGCGGCCCGGTAACTTCCATTGGATTCCCCTCTCGTTTGAATTATCGGCGGCACGTTGGATGCCGTTGCTAGGATTCCTGACGACCGGGCGAGCCTGCGGATTCCGAGATCGCTTTGTCCCGCAATTCGACAAGCCTTCGGAACAGGTCGAGTGCGCGCCCGTAAGCAGTTAGCGCGGCTTTGGCCCGCTCTGACTCGCGGCCGTGACCGGTGCGCGCGATCCTGTCGAGTTCGCGGCAAGTCTTCTCGATTCTAGCCATGACGGCGGGCTCCTCGGATTCGAGGGCCTTGTCGATGGACGGGTACACGCGCCAGGGGGCGTCCTTGGCCTGCGCTGCGGCGGCAGCCTGGCCGCTTATAGCTTCGCGCGCACGCGAGACGCCGCGGCCGGCATCGTCGTTCTGTGTAGACATGTGACCTCCCTCCCTTATTCGGTTTCACATTCGCTGTACTCTTCGGCGGCCTGCGGCATCTACTCCGGAAGAGGCCGTCCGCCTCGAACCCGTGACGACTCGCGCCGAACTCAGGCCGCTCACCCTCAACTGCGTGAATGACGCGATTGCGGTCATGAACGCGTCCTCGGCCGGCCGGACGTTCGCCTTCCAACTTGACCTTGTGAAGTTCCTGATGCTGAGCCGGTTCTGGTGCCTCACATATCCGTACTCGTACGTGGCATACGTGGGCGGCGAACCGGCTGGCGTGCTCCTGAACAGCGTGGATTCCGCCGCCATGGAAGCCTACTCGTTCTACTGGGGCGTCGCCGAACCCTTCCGCAGGACGCGCGTAGCGTGGGAGCTTGTTCACAAGTACCTCGGACGCGTGCGCCGCGAGGGATATTTCCAAACGTCCGCAGACACAAGCACTGATTCGCCGATGCGGACGTTCGGGAGACTCGGGTATCGGGCGGCGTGCGAACTCGTCGAGGTCGCAGCCGGCGATCTGGGCGTAGCTTCCTGCGCTGACGCGCTCGACGTCCGCCCGGTTCCGATCGCCGATCTGATCGACGCGGTTCCCCACGACGGAACGGCACGTCCGTGGACGGCGAAACCGTTCTTCCTGCAAGGCGCGGAATCGATGCTCGAAACGCTCGGGGCCTATAGCGGTAGGCGGCTTACGGCATGGCTCGCAGCCACCCGCTTTACGGGCTTCACGACCATGATGCTGCTCGGGCACGCGCCCAAAGAGGGCCGCGCGCTCGCGCAACTCATCCGGGAACTTCCGGAACGCGGCTTCCCTGCCCCATTCACGGCGTCTCATATTAGAGCGGGCAGCGCGGAGCACGCTGTCCTCGAAGGCCTCGGGTTCCGCATTCGCCAGAGGTGGTCGCATATCACGCTCGATCTGACTGCCTCATCCGCTCGCTGATTCCAACTTCTTGAGCGGCTCCGGTTCTGGAGGCCGTGTGAGCCCGATCACTCCAAGCGGCTGCACGGTCAACTGCGGCGTGAGTTGGTCGTAACTGATTACGGCCAACTCGGAGAGTTCGAAGCTGAGGACGCGGAACACGAACCGGCGGATGTCGGAGTCAGTGAGAATGACGGGCCGTTGCGCGGTGGGCGGAAGATTGCCGACCTGTGCGCGGACGGCGTCGAGCACCTGCTGGATCGACGCGGGATCCATTGCCAGCGTCGGACCTGAGACGGTCTGCCGGATGGAAGTGCGGAACATTTCCTCAATCTCGGGATCGAGTTGATGGACGAACAGCATCTGGCGGCCGAGCGCGATCTGGAAGCAGATCTTCTGCCGCAGCGCGAATCGGACGTGCTCGGTTAGCGCGACCGGATCATGTTCATTGCGCCCGCGCTCGCTGAGTGCCTGGAGGATGGCCTTGAGATCCCGAATCGAAACTTCCTCCTCCACCAGGCGTTGGAGAATGTCCGTGAGTTGCTGGAGCGGGATCGGCTTGGGTACCACCTCGTCAACTAGCGCGGGATAGTACGCCTTCAGGCGGTTCACCATCCACTGCACCTCATGAAGAGACAGAAACTCGCGTGCGTGCTTGCGCAGAAAATGCGTAAGGTGCATCACAAGGACTTCGTGCGTGTCCCACACCTGAACGCCGCTGGTGCGGACCCGCTGCGCCTGATCCTTCGGGATCCAGGCAGCGGGTTTGTCATCCGCTGGATTCCGCGTATCCTCCGCCGTGATACCGAAGATAGTGAGGTTCGCCGCAGTGGAGCCGGCGAGCGCAGCATCGAGCCGGACCTGCCCGGTGATGACAGGCACCTCATTCACCCAGATCCGGTACATTCCGGAGCCCATCGGCCCAACGCCCTTCACCTCCATCGCCGGAAAAACGACTCCGAGCTGCATGTAGAGACTGTTTCGCACGTCGGTGATGAGCCGGAAGAATGCTTTGCCCTCCGGCGTCGCGCGGTCAATGAACGGGGTCAGGTCTTCGCTGACCTCCACCATCAACGGAATGGTGATCGAGAGATCCGGCGCTGGCTCAGCTTCCGCAATCGCTGCCTTCTCCTTTTCACGCGCAGTATTGATCTTCGTGGCATTGAACAGTCCGTACGCCGTGACGCCAGTCAACCCTGCCATGAAAAAGAACGGAATCTTCGGCAAGCCAGGAACGAGGGCCATTACAAAGAGAATTGCTGCGGCTACCGCGATCGCCTTCGGTTGCGCGAGAATCTGTGTCGCGACGTCTCGACCCAGGTTCGTGTCAGGCTTCTCGGACGCTACGCGCGTCACCACCATGCCCGCGGAAATCGAAATGAGCAGCGCAGGGATTTGGGATACCAGGCCGTTGCCGATGGTCAGCACGGAGTAAGTCTGAACCGCCGTCATCACCTCCATGCCGCGCATCGCGACCCCGATCACAAGTCCGCCCAGGATGTTGATGACGGTGATCACGATGCCCGCGATCGCGTCGCCCTTGACGAACTTCATGGCGCCGTCCATCGCGCCGTAGAACGACGTTTCGCGCGAGAGCCCATCCCGGCGGCGGCGCGCCTCGTGGAAATCGATGATGCCTGCCCGCATGTCCGCGTCGATGCTCATCTGCTTGCCGGGCATCGCATCGAGGGTGAACCGGGCCGACACTTCGGCCACGCGCTCCGCCCCCTTGGTGATGACGATGAACTGAACGAGTGTGATGATCAGGAAGATGACGGCGCCGACGACGAAATTGCCCCCGACAACGAACATGCCGAAGGCGCGGATGACCTCGCCGGCGTCGGCTTGCAGGAGGATAAGTCGGGTCGCGGAGATGTCGAGCGCAAGCCGGTAAAGAGTGGTGATCAGCAGCAGGGTGGGATAGGACGCGATCTGTGTGGCGTTTCCAATATAGATGGAAACCATCAGCACCGTGACCGCGATGGTGATGTTCACGGTGAGGAAGATGTCCAGCAGCCATGTGGGCAGCGGCACAATCATCATGCCCACCATCACGGCGATGCAACTCACCAGCAACAGGTCACTGAATTGCGTCAGCACGGCGGTGAGGTTGCCGGCTGCGATATCGCGCCGGATCTCGGCGAACCTCGCTTGGACTTTCTGGATCACGCGTAAGCCTCCGGCTTCGGACCTCCGCTAGAGCGCCTGCATTGCCGCCCGGCGCGCCATCGCAGTGCCGCGCAGTTCGATCGCGCGCGCGAGCACGGCCAGCATTCGATGGACCTGGCCCAGAAGGCCATGAACCCGAATGACGTCTTTGATGTTGTGCGATCCCAACAGCGTCAGCACTTCGGCGACGAGGACGTCGATGCCGGCCGAAATCGCCGTGACGTCCGCCGCGGCGGGTGTGGGCTCGAGCGCGGCAGAGAGCGCGTGCGGCGGGGGGGCACCCTGAAGGCCTTCAAGAAGTCCCGACAGCTGCCTGTTTGCATGGCCGATCCCGCCCGACGATTCCGCCAGCCGTGCCACGGGATCGTTGAAAGTGCGCGCCTCAATGTTCGCGGCTGGAGAGAAGCAGCAGCATGCCGGGAACTGGAACTGCACAGGCGAAGACGGCGGGAACAGCGGTGCGAAGTCGCGCATGCGCCGGAACAGGTACTCCCAAAGCGCACTGCCGGACGGAGCACTGTCATCAGGAACAGCGTGTAGAAGCATGTCGGCTAGGATGCCGCTAAAGAGCGGCGGAACCGCGTGCGGCAGAGTCGCGCTCGACAAGGCAGTGATCCACATGGCATTCCCTGAATCCCAAGACAAATGCGCCCGCGCCAGCCCGATAAGGGACTAGACGCGGACGCCAGGACGGTGCGGCCGCCGCTACGCGACGCCGACGCGCTGCACCTCGTGCACGAGGACGCTCATTCCCTGAAGGATGGCTCTCGCGCGGTTCGCGCCGGGGTCGCGCTCCTGCGGATCGAGCTTCATCGCCTGCTCGAATTGCGTCGCAGCCTCGTTGAACTTGGCCTGCCGCAGCAGCGCTTCGCCGAGGTTTGCGAGCACGGTCGGGTCCTTTGGATTTACCTCCACGGCGCGCCGCAAATAGTTGATTGCTTCGTCCAGTTTTTCCTCACGGAGAGCGATGGCGCCGAGCCCCGCGTAGCCGTAATGGTTCTTGGGATCGAGCGCGATCAAGCCTTCGAAGAGGGTCGCTGCATCGCGGGACTTGCCCTGCTCGTAGAGCCGGGACCCGAGTGCTGCAATTGCATCGATCTGCTCGCCAGGAAGACCGAAATATTCATTCAGCCCAGCCTGTCCCTCGATGACTTTCCTGAGCGTGCCTGGAGCCGGATTCGTGTTGGCCATAGTTGTTCCCTCCTACGAAACTTTCATTCCTGCGATGGCCTTGCTCACCATCGAGGCCTCAATCGAAATCATTTGCGATGCGAGGCTGAACGCGTTCTGGAGCTTCGCCATTTTCTCCTGCACGTCGAGCATGCCTTGAAGATCGCCGCTCTCGGCCATTTGCTTGGCCTCCGCCTTCAGCGCATTCATGTTCCCGATACCAGCGCCGGCGCTCTGGCCTCCGCCGATGCTCGGGAATGACCCGCCGCCGCCCACTTGACCTCCGCGGCCCCCGAAGAAGTCATTCAGGATGCCCTGCAGGCCCTGTTGGAGGCCTTGCATGCTGCCGGCGACGTTCCGCAGGATCGAAAACGGATCGTTGAAAATCTGGGGCTGCATGCCAAACGGCGAGAATGGCTGCGGGTACTGGGACGTGGGCATCATGTGTTGCCCCGCGGTCTGCCCCAACAGGCCGCCGAAGGCGTTCGTAAACGAGCCTATGATCCCGGCGAGGCCGCCGCCGGGACCGCCCGCGCCCATCACACTGCTGAGCGCGCTGCCGGCGACGCTCGAAACCACACTACCGACGATCCCGCCCAGCGCGCCGGAACCACCGAACGCTCCCAACACAGCAGGAACTGCTGCTGGCATAATTTGTTCTCCTCCTCTGAATCACTTGTTGGCATCGCCAACCTGACTCAGTTATCGGACTGGTGATTCGGAAGTTGCGGCGTGTGATTGCCGCGCCGGGCGACCGCGAGCCGTGCCTCCAGCCGTGCAATCTGCCCCGCGCCTCCGCTCCGGCGCAGTGCCGCGAGGTCCGCTTCCGCACGAGCCATTTCGCCTACGGCCACCAGCGCCTCACACCGGCGTGCCAGCGTTTCCGCGTCGTAGGGACTGTGCGCAAGCGCGGCGCTCAATTGATCCACTGCAAGTCTCGGAACGCCCAGCGAGAGATATACAGCCGCGAGCGCGTGGCGGCAATACAGGTTGGCCGGGTCCACCGCGACCAACCCTTCGAACAGGGCAGCGGCCTGATGAGTGAGGCCCTGGTCAAACAGCGAGTGTGCGCGAGACGCAACAAGGTACACATCCTCCGCGGACCAGCCGAAGCGCGTAGGCGTCATCGTTGCGTCTCCGAAAGATGTCGCGCCACCACCGAGTCCGCAGCCTGCTGCATTGCCATCAGGAGGGAGAGCATTTTGTGAACCGCTCCGGCTTCCTCTCGTGACGTCGCGGCGCTGCCTCCCGAGTTCTCAAAGGCCCGCACGCGAGCTTCGAGCATGCGCCGCCAGTAGCCGCGTTGCTCGATGCCGTCTCGCAGTTCGAGATCGACAGGCCGAGGCGGCGGACCAATATGCTGCGCGCCAGCCGGCCGCAAGCCCAGTTGCAGGACTTCCCGCCAGTCGGGCGCGCTCGCTGAGCGGAGCGTCTCCAGCCGGCTCTGAAACGATTCGCCCGGCTGCATCTCTGCGGGTGCGGGCGCGATGGGCCGCGGCACAAGCCCGGGCAGCGAGTATTGCACTTTCATCGGCATCGTTATGCCTCCTCGTGCTGCGTAAGCTGGTAGACCCAGTTGAGGACTTCGGCGACAGCCTCGTACATGTCCTCCGGGATATCCTGATCCAGTTCGACGTTGAACAGCGCATGCGCCAGCGGCACGTTCCGGACAATCGGAATATGGTGCTCGCGCGCCATCTCCCGGATGCGGTCGGCCATTGTAAACTGGCCCTTCGCCGTCACAGCGGGGGCGTTCATTGTCTTCTCGTCATACCGGATCGCGACCGCGAGGTGCGTCGGGTTCACCACCACAGCGGTGGCTTGCGGCACGGCCTGCGTCATCCCGTGCGCGAGCAGTTCTTCGTGCAACTGCTTGCGCGCGTGCTTCATATGCGGGTCGCCTTCCTCTTCCTTGTATTCCTTCATGACGTCATAGCGGCTCATCATGAGCCCCTTGATGTAGAGCTTCTTCTGGAGCATGTAATCCGCGCCGCCAAGCACCAGGAAGACGCCGGCAACCTTGAACAGCAGGCCGAACATGAGGTTCATGGCGAGGGTGGCGGAAACCTCCAAATCGGCGCGGCCCGTGAGGATGATCTGGCGCAGGTCTCCGCGTATCGTGAAGAAGCAGAGCGCTAGGACCGCTGCGAACTTGATCAGTGTCTTGGCGGCCTCGAGGTACGTTCGGCCCTTGAAGAAGATGTTCTGAAACCCTTTGATCGGGTTCAGCCGGTCAAACTTCGGCTTCAGCACCGTGGGCGCGAAGAGCGCCTTTACCTGGAAGAACGTCACAGCGCCCGCAACCATGAACAAAGCGCCCAGCAACGGCGCCATCAGAATGAACTGCCGCCCCCACGTCGCGCCTGCCCTGCGCAGAATTTCGTCGCCGCTGAGTCGCCCCGTAAGCCAATCCGGTTGAAACACGGACCGCATCATGTCCTTGGTCTTCTCGATGTAGGCGGGTCCGGCCATTGAAAGCACGCCCACGGCTGTGAGGAAGAGAAGCGCCTGCGTGATGTCCGAGCTGCGAAAGACTTGCCCTTCTTTGCGCGCGTCCTTGATCCGTTTTGGGGTGGGCTGCTCGGTCTTTTGGCCGGACATGTCTTCTGCTCTCGCCGGGGCGGAGGCCCCCGCTACTTATCGAGCCGGCGCGCGCGCCGGTTGCGCCGGGCTCACGCCATGCCGTCCAGCACACGGTAGACGTCCCAGAAGAACCGGCTCAGCACTCCTTCGAAGCGCCCGAAGATAAACCCTACTGCCAGCAGCAGGACCGCCAGGCCGGCGACTGCCTTCACAGGCTGGCTCTCCGAGTACACGTTCATGCTCGGGGCCACTTTTCCCAAAACGCCGAAGCACACGTCCACCAGGAACAGGGCCAGCACAACCGGCGCCGCAAGTTGCAGCGCGACGACGAAGATTTGCGCGCTGACCCGCGCCACCTGCTCGGCCATTGCCATGGAACCCGAGGGGAACTGGGGGAACGCGAGCAGCGGCAATTGTTCGAAGCTTCGCGACAGCGCGCGCAGGAAGATAAGGTGCCCGTTCATCGTCAGGAACACCACCAGCGCCGCTTGAAGCTTCAGTTGCCCGAGCGCCGAGACGTTGCTCCCGAGCTGCGGCGCGAACAGGCCCGGCTGATCCATACCGCGCTCCGTGTCGATGATCGTGCCGGCCATCTGAATGGAGTAGAAGATGAGTTGTGCGAGAAACCCGACGGTAAGGCCGATCATCGCCTCCTTCACCAGGAGCGCGACGAACGTAGTAGCGCTGATCTCGGGAGGCTGGACGGAGATGCCGGGCAGCAGAACGGCTGTGAAGAGAAACGAGAAGCCGGTCTTAACGGGAGGCGACACTGATTTGCCGCCGAGAAACGGGCACAGGGTCACGGCGGTTGCCACACGTGCCAGCACCAGGCCGAAGATGACCAGGAAACCCGCAAGATCGGTCTTGTAGCCCGCGCT
>DATMXS010000041.1:0-9812 GCA_035561355.1 Bryobacteraceae bacterium
AGCCCGGCCAGAGATCCCATCAGGCGCCCGCCTCCACTCGCGGGCCAGCCGGACCCGAGCACTTCCGTGAACTTCCACGTTTGCCGGGTGCCCGATATTCCGAGGAAATCGTGGCTGCGCACGAAGATCGGGTTCGTGAGCAGGAGTTGCGCACCCGGCGGAGCGTAATGGACATAGTTCAGGCCGACCAGCGTGTCCCGGAGAAAGGGTGTCAGTTCCCCGCGGAGGTTAGCCAGTTTCTCGGGATTGTCCGCTGCGCGCTGAATTGCGCCTCTCAGGTTCAAGCGGCGTTGCGCGTCGATGTGACGCTCCGTCCAGTAGCCGACGGCGAATCCGCTCTTTTCCGCGCTGGTAAGGCCACTGCGCGGCAACTGGATTTCCTGGATGCGTGCAGCCAGGCGTGAAGCAAGGGCCACGTTCAGCTTCTCGCCGCGGCTGACGCTCTCGAGGTTGTCGCCCAGATCGAGCAGGGTGTCCAGCGAAACAAGGCGCTGCGCCTCGAAGATTCGGATCATGTCCTGGACGACCAGCGTGTGCACGTCGGAATCGGCCGTGCCGGCGTCGCCCGCCAGCAGATCCATCAGGCGTTCCTGCGGCTTCGCACCTGTCGAACCCGATGCGGCGAGCAGAGTGCGAATGCCAGCTCGTCCGGCGTCGAACAGTTCTCGAAAATTCCGCGCGGTAGCGAACGGAGTTACGATCCGCGCCAGGGCCGCATCGGCTTCAGAGTCCGGAATGGCGCGCTGGCGTACGAACACCTGCCATAGACCGGAGAGCCCCTGCATGATGCCGCCGGCATCCGCCCGCGCTGCGTCGTCGCCGATCTTATCGATGGCTCGGGCGGCGTCAAGGTATGCGATCAGGGTGGCGTCTTTCAGCGAAGGTGATTCCGCGAACAGCGGATACTGCGCGCCATAAGCACGAAATTCACGCGCGAGCCGGTCGGCAGTAGCGGGCGCGAGCGGCTCCGTTCGCCAGCGATTCAGGTCGCTCAGCGCCATGAAGATCTTGAGAGGTTCGTTGTCTACCGCCTTGCGGGACAGCGCAAACAGCGCCTCGACGACGTCGTCGGGCTCCTTCCAGCCCGCCGCGGCCTTGGTGAGCTTGCCGTCGTACTTGCCATTCGGATGATTGGTAAAGAGATTCTTCCAGATTTCGATTCCGCCCGGGATGTGGGGACGGCCGCCGGACTCGATCCGCAGGCGGGTGGTCAGCAGCATCAGATCCGTGTTTGAGCGGAACACGGGGCGCGCGGGTCCGGGGCTGGTGATACGCCCGCGCAACGCGGAATAGAACCGCTTCAATCTCACAGGATCGGTGAGATAGTCCTTGGCGGGGCCATTCAAGTGTGCGAGCGCGTCGAAGTAGCTCGCAAGCCAGCCGTCGTCACGCGCGAGGATGCGCTCGAAAAAGGCAGTCCCCTGATCGGGCGGCGCGCCGGCCAGATCGGCCCACGCGGCCTCTGCACGCGCTCCGCCGGGCACCACGGCCTTTCCGTTGCGCAGTTCGAACATTCCGCCGAAGAAATCGAGCACATGCGCAAAGACCTTCAGCTTCTGGACCGGGACTGCTGCGAGAAGAGCGGCGGCGGTATCGGGATCGAGCTTCGATAATCCGAGATAAAGGCGCCCAAACGAGGGGTCGGCAAGGAAAGTATCGATGAACCCACCCTGGCCGTCTTTGGCGGGTGTCCAGGAAACGGCGTCGAACTGAACCGGGATACGGGTGGGAGCATACGCGTATGTGAACGGCCGGCTCGTACGGAGCGCCTGTTCGAATTCAGCCACCGGGAAACCTGAGTCGATCGTGAGGAAGGCACGCGTGGCGTTCACAGTCTCCAGCACAACGTCTGAACCGCAAGCGCCGCGCATCCGGTAGCCGAGGATGCGCAGCAAGTCGGCAGTCTGGGCGGATTCGCAAGTCTTCACCTGGATAGAGTTGTGATCACCGGCAAGTTTTTCAAACTCGCGCGCCTGGGAAAGATACCGTGTCAACAGCTTCATGTACTCGGTGGGCTCCAGCGCGTCGCCGGTCGGCGAGGCCTGGTATCCGTTGGTGATGATGTTTCGCGCCAGGGCGGGGAGTACGTCTGCAGGCTTGGTGTCCGGCGAGAGGGCGGCCATACGGGAGAAAGACGCGAGCGGCCCGGGAATCTGAATGTATGGCTCGGGCTCGTCCGTTCGGACGCTCGGGGCGGGCGGAGCCCATTTGACGCCGGCCTCATGCGCGTATTTCGCTGCGGTTTTCGAATCGCCGTCAAGCAGGCTGAGCACCATGAGCCGGTGCGCGATGGCGGTGCGCTTCGCGCCGGTAAACAGGGGAAGGGCGCTCTCGTAGTTGGGGCGGGCTTCCGGATCGCGGTACCGGTCCAGGAATTCGGCGTAGGCGAGGACCACCTCCGCATCCTGGGGTGATTCACGGGCGGCGTTTTGGAGTGGGCGCCAAGCACCCATCGCATCGCCCTTGCGTTCCAGGTCACGGGCCTGTTCAGGCACGCCCGAGGCGGCCATTGCACAAGCCAAAAGAAGAGAAGAGAGGAAAAGCGCAGACGCAATTCGCTTCATCTCAGTTTTCCCAGTAATTGACTTCCTTTAATCTAACACCATACGGCACGCAAGCGACCTGTTCAGCCGGGCATCCGCCGCGCATGTGGGGGAAGTTTACGTCTGTTCCGGACGGAACACAATAAAGAAACAAAGAAATGACATGATTGTGACCGGTCCGCGCCGTTCACGCTACACTTTTCGACATGAAACATCTGTTGGTAATCTTGGCGCTGCTGGCCTTACCCCTGGCTGCCGCAGAACCGAAGATCGCAATTGTAGGGCTGGTCCACTCCCACGTTTGGGGCCACCTGGCCAACGTGGCCAAGGGAAACACGCCCGCGAAGCTGGTGGCAGTGGCGGAGCCGAACGCCGAACTCCAGGCGGAGGCGAAGAAGGTCACCGGTCCGGAAGTGCAGTATTACGAAGATTATAAAGCGATGCTCAAGGAGACGAAGCCGGAGATCGTATG
Source organism: Bryobacteraceae bacterium (assembly GCA_035561355.1). GTDB lineage: Bacteria > Acidobacteriota > Terriglobia > Bryobacterales > Bryobacteraceae > DATMXS01. The sequence goes on from DATMXS010000041.1 coordinate 3,016, forward strand.
GGCATTCGTCGAGAACAACCGGCACCTGGAAATCGTGCAGGCTTGCGCGCCGCTGAACATTCAGATCATGTTCGAGAAGCCGCTGGCTTCCACGTACGCCGACGCGCTCGCGATTGAGCGCCTGGCGAAGAAGCACGGCATTCGCGTCATGACGAACTACCAGATGGCCTGGTGGGGTTCGAACTACACCGCCAAGGCGCAGGCGGATGCCGGCGCTCTCGGTAAGGTGTGGCGGTTGCGCGGCGTGGTGGGGCACGGCGGTCCCGGCTCCCAGGGCGCGCGCAACAAGTACTTCTTCAATTGGCTGACTGACCCGGTTCAGAACGGGGCCGGCTCGCTGATGGACTTCGGCTGCTATAACGCTCTGTGGTCACTGTGGTACATGGGCAAGCCGGAGACGGTGTACGCAACCGTGAACCACCTCCGGCCGGAAATCTTCCCGAAGGTGGAGGATAACTCCACGATGATCCTGCACTACAAGAATGGCGTCGGCCTGTTCGAGGGAAGCTGGGATCTGCCGCGCAGCTTTCAGGACCTGGAGATTTTTGGCCAGACCGGGAGCCTTTACATGACGGGGCGCTCCGTGGAGGTGCGCGAGCGGAACCAGACGAAGCCCATTGACATCCAGCCGCTGCCGAAAGAGCGCGCGGAACCGGTGGCCTACATGGTCCAGTGCATGCAGGAGAACAAGCCGCTGGAAGGGCTGACTGCGCTCGAGATCAACCGCGACGTCGTGGAGATCATCGAGGCGGCAAAACAGTCAGTTGCGACGGGCCGCGCCGTTAAGCTGCCGCTCCCAGCAGGCAAGAAGAAGGGCAAGTAGCGCTGGCTTGTGGAGCGTGCCCGCGGTGACGGGGGTGTGCCGCCCGCGGCGCCTGGAGCTGATACAACCCAACGTCGACCAATAATCGGCCGGCCACTCCGGTCGGCCCTTACTTTTCGATGCGGTAGATCGCGACTCCCGAGAGCAGCTTGGGATAGAAGTCCGTCGATTTCTGGGGCAGCACTCCGCCGGAGAAGGCGATGCGAGCGACATCCTCAATGGGTGTCGGCTCCAGTAGAACGGCGGCCTGCGCCTGCCCTTCGCGCACCTGATGGACGGCGGCCTCCAGGCCGCGGACATAGCGCAGGTTGCGGTTCTCGCGAATCGCCTCTTCGCCGATGCCGAACAACTCCCCGAGGATGCGTTCCTCTGCGAGCGTTACGTCCAGCGTGTCCGCGGGGCGGTCCGTTTCGAGCAGGAACACCCGGCCGCCCAGGGCCAGACCGATCCGGCTAAGGCCGCGATGCGGCTCCCTCCAGCGCGCGGCGAGGGCGTCTTCCGATTCCATCTCAAGCACGCGGAAGACGGACCGCGCGCGTTCGATAGTGCCGGCGGCATCGAATTCGGGAAGCGAGTGAATGACGCGGTGCGTGGCCAGAATCCGCAGCCCGGGCGACTGCATATTGACGAAGGTCATCATCACTCGGGAGGCACCGGCAAGCGAGGGGTTCTCGCGGTGGAAGGCAACCGCTGTTTCATACCGGTGGTGGCCATCGGCGATGAGCAATTTCTTGTCGGCCATGGCGTGCTGGATGCGGCCGAGGTCGCGTTCGTTGGAGACGCGCCAGATGGTGTGCTGCACGCCGTATTCGTCCTCGAGATCGCCGACGGCACGCGCTGATGCTGCTTCATCGAGCATGGCATCCACTTCGCCATACCGGTCGTCGTAGAGCATGAAGATCTGTCCGGTATGCGCGCGGGTGTGGCGCAGCAGTTCCAAACGGTCTTGCTTAGGCCCGGTGAGGGTGCGCTCATGGCGGAATATCCAGCCCGCTTCGTAGTCCTCAACGGAACCGAGACCGATGAAGCCCTTGCGCGTGAGGCGCTCGCCGGTATCCGGGGCGTTGAACGTCTGGAAGTACGGAAGGAAACTGCACTTCTCCTCGCGTGCCAGGACACCGGAAGTGATCCACTCATCCAGTTGCCGCTGCGAGCGGGTATAGACGTTGTTGGTGGGATCGTCGGACGGGAAGCGCTCGCCAAGCTCGATGCGAACGAGATTGTTGGGGCTCCGGGCGAGATAGCGCGCCCGCATCTCGGGCGTGATCTTGTCGTAGGGCTGGGTAAGCAGGTCCTCGAGTGGCCCGGCTTCCCGAGTGAAACGGTAGGGCTGAAAAGGAAATACTTTCGCCATGTTAAAGGGATCTGGTATCTCAGAATAGCGCAGCAGGCCCGCGGGGCCGGCTTAAAAGCCTTAATGTGTCCGAACTGTCTCCCTACGGCGGCTGGAGGCGACAATCCAGATACCGACGGCCATCAGGGCCAGCGCAATCCACTGCTCCGCGACAAATGGGCCGATATACGGGTTGGCGGCGTCATGCGCCCGGATAAACTCGATCGAGAATCGCGCCGCGGGGTACAGGATCAGATACCAGCCGATGATTGCTCCCGGCCCGTGCGGCTTCCGGAACAACCAGAGCAGAATGCCGAAGATCGCGAATTCGGAGAATGCCTCGTAGAGTTGGGTCGGATAGAGGGGCGTGTCGAGCGGCGTGCCGAAGAGCCGGTTCGCCTCCGGATGTGTGAATGTGACGGACCAGCCAGAGTCGGCGTGCGCGCCCCAACAGCAGCCTGCGGAGAAGCACCCGAGCCTGCCGATGCCGTGTCCGAGCGCCAGGCCCGGAGCGAAAAGGTCGGCGGTCTTGAAGCCCGGCAGCTTCTTTCGGCGGATATACCAGACGGCTGTCACCAGTCCGGCTATGAGACCCCCGAAAAAGATCCCGCCCGCCTGCAAAGTGGTAAGCGAGAACAGCTCGCCGGGATTCGCGGCGTAGTAATCGAAGTCGAGGGCGATCATCAGCGCCTTTGACCCGATGATGCCGGCGAGAGCGGTGTAGATGCCGAGGTTGACGGCGGCGTCCGGATCGATACCAGAGCGCCGGCTGAGCCGGGAGACGATCCACAGAGCTACGACAAACGCCGTGGCAACCAGCAGGCCGTAGGTGGGCAGGTAAAAGTCGCCGATACGGATAAAGGGAAACATTTACTTTATGGCCTCATGACGGCGTGAACGCAGCACGTCGAGCAGTACGAGCGCGGTGCCGATGGTGATCCCCATATCGGCGATATTGAAAGCCGGCCAGTGATAGCCGTTGATGTACAAGTCGAGGAAGTCGGTCACGGCGCCCTGCAAGATCCGGTCATAGACGTTCCCGAGTGCGCCGCCCATGATGAGCGCCAAGGCGATCCGCAACGTCCGCCCATCTCCCAGCCGCCCGCCGGGATGCCAGAGCAAAAAGCCGATCAGGACGAGTGAAGCCGCCGCGAGCCCGACCAGAAAAAACGTTCGCCACTCGGATTGAGCATCCGCAAACAAGCTGAAAGCCGCTCCCGGGTTCTCCGTGTGAATGATGTTGAAGAACCCGGGAATTACGGTGTATGTGTCCCACTGCGCCACGTAACGCTGGATCAGCAGCTTCGTGATGCGGTCGAGCAGAAAAACGCCGAACGCAACGCCGAAGGCGAGCAGCCGTCCGGGCCTGGTCAAAGCTTTACGATCTCCTCAAGCACTTCCGCGCACGACGCGCACACAGTCGGAAAGTCTGCTTTGCTCCCAACGTCAGTAGTGTACTTCCAGCACCGCTCGCACTTCTCACCCGCGGCGCGCTCGACTTCGACACTCAATTCGTTCGCAGCGGCCGGTTCGACTTCCGCCTGCGAAACGATGAACAGGCCGGGCAGATCACGGCGATGTTCCTCGAGCAGAGGCAGCAGGTCGGCCGGAGCCTCGAGGCGGACGCGGGCCTCCAGCGGAGCGCCGATGACTTTCTCCTGGCGCGCCACTTCGAGGCTCTTGAGGACGGTGTCGCGCACCGTGATGAGCTGGTCCCAGTTGCGCGTCCGCTCGCGAGCGGCGGCGGGCAATCCGGCGGTAAGTTCTTCGGGCTCGGGGAACAGCGCGAGGTGAACACTGTCCGGAGTGTCTTCGGGCTTCCGCAGGTTGTCCCAGACCTCTTCGGTGGTGAAGCTGAGCATCGGCGCCATCAGCCGGACCAGCGCCATTGTGACGCGCCACAAAGCCGTCTGCGCACTGCGGCGGGCCTGCGAGTGAGGCGCCGAAGTATAGAGCCGATCTTTCAGGACGTCGAAGTAGATTGAGCTGAGATCGATTGTGGCGAAATCGTAAATGGCTCGGTAAACGCGGTGGAACGAAAGCTCTTCGTACCAGCGGCGGCAGTCGCGGACCAGTGCCTCGGCGCGGACCAGGATCCATTGATCGAGTTCGGCCATCTGGTCGGCCGGGACCGCGTCGGCGACGGGATCGAAGTCAGAGGTGTTCCCGAGCGCGTAACGGAAGGTGTTCCGCAGCTTCCGGTAAGCCTCCGAGAGGCGCTGGAGGATGGTATCCGAGATGACGATGTCATCGGTGAACTCGACGGAGGCCACCCACAAACGCATCACTTCGGCGCCGTACTTCTTGATCAGGTCCTCGGGATCGACGAAGTTGCCGAGCGATTTCGACAGCGCGCGGCCCTTGTCGTCGAGCGTCCAGCCGTGCGTCGCGCAAGCGCGGTACGGAGCGGAGCCGCGAAGACCGACGCCGACCAGGAGCGAACTGTGGAACCAGCCGCGGTACTGGTCTCCGCCTTCGAGATAAAGGTCCGCCGGCCAGGGAAGGTCGTTCTTATCCGTCAACACAGCGAGATGGCTTGAGCCGGAGTCGAACCAGACGTCCAGAATGTCGGTCTCTTTCCGGAACTCCGTGCCTCCACACTTGTTGCAGGAGACGCCGGGACCGATCAACTCAGCGGCGGTGCGTTCGTACCAGATATCGGAGGTGTGCTCCGCAAACAGTTCCACCACGTGGTCCAGTACTTTGCGGTCCGTCAGGGTCTCGCCGCAGTTGTCGCAGTAGAACACCGTGATCGGCACACCCCAGGCGCGCTGGCGCGAGATGCACCAGTCGGGCCGGCCGGCCACCATGTTCGAGATGCGCTCCTCGCCCCACTCGGGCTTCCAGCGCACCTGCTTGATCGCTTCGAGCGCGTGGCCGCGGAGGTCATTGCGGTCCATGCCGATGAACCACTGCTCTGTGGCGCGGAAGATGGTCGGGTTGTGGCAGCGCCAACAGTGCGGGTAACTGTGCTCGAGTTGCTCCTCACCGAGCAGGGAGCCTTCGGCGCGCATCCTTGCCGTGAGGATCGGGTTCGCTTCCCAAACCGTCTTCCCGATGATCTCTTCAGGCAGGCGGCCCGGAGCGCCTTCGGCATGGAAGAAGCGGCCCGCGGCATCCACGGGACAGAAAGTCGGGATGCCGTACTTCTGACTGGTGACGTAGTCCTCCTGGCCATGGCCGGGAGCCGTGTGGACCGCGCCTGTGCCCTGGTCGAGCGTGACGTAATCCGCGATGACGCCCACGGAATCGCGTTCCAGAAACGGGTGCCGGAACACTGCGCCCTCAAACTGCGCGCCTTTAACGCGCGCGACCACTTCAGGGTTCGCCCAGCCGAGTTTCTGCGCGGTGACATCGAGGAGGTCCGCGGCGACCAGGTACACGTCGCCATTCACGTTCGCCGCAGCGTACTCGTATGCCGGATGGAACGCGATGGCCATGTTGGCCGGGATGGTCCAAGGCGTAGTGGTCCAGATGAGGCCCCACACCTTGCGGCCGGCCAAGGCGGGATCGATCTTCGCGGCATCGGACTGAAGCGCAAAACGAACCCAGATGGACGGGCTCGAATGGTTCTCGTATTCAACCTCGGCTTCGGCGAGCGCGGTGCGGCAGTGGATGCACCAGTTCACCGGCTTCAGCCCCTTGTAGACGTCGCCGCGGTGCAGGAACTCGACGAAGGCGCGCGCGATGGCGGCTTCATAATCCGGCGTCATGGTGAGGTACGGATCCTCCCATCGCCCGAGCACACCCAGCCGCATGAAGCCTTTCCGCTGAACGTCCACCCATTTCGCCGCGTACTTGCGGCACTCCTGGCGGATCTGCGCGACAGTCATCCTGGCCTTCTTCGGGCCAAGTTCGTTGTCCACCCGATGTTCGATCGGCAGTCCGTGGCAATCCCAGCCGGGGACGTACGGCGAATCGAAGCCGGCCATCGACTTCGACTTCACGATGAAGTCCTTCAGCACCTTATTGAAACCGGTGCCCATATGGATGCGGTTGTTAGCGTAAGGAGGGCCGTCGTGCAGGACGTATTTGGCGCGGCCGGCGCGCGCGTCGCGGATGCGGTGGTACAGGCGGGTCCGGTCCCAGCGCGCAAGAAATTCCGGCTCGCGCTGGGCGAGGTTGGCCTTCATCGGGAAGTCCGTCTTCGGCAGATTGACGGTCTTCTTCAGATCGATGCTGTTTTGTTGCATTTTCGGGGGAAAACTCCATTATACGGCGGAGGTTCCCCCGGAAGGCTGAGGGGACACCCCATTAGGATGTCCCCTTGTGGCGCCTTGTGGCGGTCACGGCCTATTTCTTCGAGGTTCGTGTCCGCTCTGGATACGTAGACCACTGTCCTTCGCCCGGTTTCACCGAGGCCGTAACTTCACCGCTGCGCGTCAGCGCCTTCTTGCGGTTGAGGGTCTCTACCTGTTTGAAGTCGTGCGAATCGCCGGCGATTTCCTGGTTGACAAGCCCCTGCGTCTGCTGCACGTGGCGGATGGGATCGCCCACAAACTGCCACTCCTCGCCCTTCTGCCAGGGTCCCTGGCCCTGATTCCACGGACCGCGGATTTCTTTTCCGTTCGACATGTCGAAGTACACGTGTGTGTAGCGCGGATCGCCCTGAAGGACGCCAGGCGGAAAGTGCTCGGCAAT
>DATMXS010000042.1:0-33241 GCA_035561355.1 Bryobacteraceae bacterium
GGGTGTGACCAAGACCATCTCCGAGCGCATCCACGCCAAGCGCCGCTGCCTGGAGCGCTACGGCCTGAACCTCAACCGCCACGAGTACCGCGAGGTCGTCCAGAAGATCCGCGATTCCAAGTGCGAGTTCGTCGGTCGGGAGTCGCTGCGGCTCAGTCATTGGCGGGTGGAGTGGGGCGGCCAAGTACTGCATGCGGTCTACGACTCGAAGCACCACGCCATCGTGACGTTTCTTCCGTCAGGGGCAGAGAGGCCTGGGCTTGGAGACAAGGCTCCAGGGTGGCACCGGGAAGCGATGGAAAGGGAAGCAAGGAGAACGGCATGACCCCCGATGAAGTCCGCGCAAATGGGTTCTACTGGGTCCGCGAAGATGGCCATTGGTACCCAGCGCAATGGGAAAACAATTCATGGTGGGTTATAGGTAGCGAGATATGCTTCCATGATAATTATTTTTCCGAAATCGGCCCACAAATAGAGGAGCCCGCATGACCACCGCCGATCAATTCCTCCTGGCCCTCGCCGTCTACCGCGAGGCTCGCAACCAGCCCCTCGACGCCAAGCGCGCCGTCGTCCACACGATCCTGAACCGGGTACGCAACCCCGGCTTCCCGAAGTCGGTAGCCAAGGTCATCACGCAGCCCAATGCCTTCAGCAGCTTCCGCAAGGATGACGCGAACTACGGCAAGCTGCCCGACCCGTACAACCTGGCGGACTGGCGCGCGTTCGAGGAGTGCTGCGAGGCGGCAGAAAACCCCGGAGAAGATCCCACGCGAGGGGCGACGTTCTACCACAGCCCGATGGCGCAACCCCCGAAGTGGGCCGATCCGGCGAAATTGACGGCTGAGATCGGGGCTTTCCGGTTCTTTTCCGTATGAGCACACTTGGCAGCACAAAGAACTTTACAGCAACAAGATATTGTGGTAGTGTTGTCTTGAATGGGGGCATAGAGCCCTGACGCCCTAGCGGAACTAGGCTGGAAGACAAGCGCAAAGCACAGGCGGACACAAGAGCCACCTGGCGAACACCTGGCGCAGATCAGGGAGCGCATTTGACAACGCCCGCGCGTCTACTCTTTAGCTACATCCCGCCCGACACAGTAAACCTTCAAGTCAGGGAGATGAACGGGAAGTCTGCCTACATGGCGGACTACCCGTTCCTTCTTCGGCTTCTGGATGCTGATTGCATTGAGGGCGTCGGACCACGGAGCGGTCGCATTCGCTACGTTCGTCTGACCGTTCCATTGGGAGATGTCAGCCGCAAACTAGCCGAACGCGAGGCCGAGAAGCAGGCGCAGGTGCAAGCGCAGAGAGCAGCCACCCGGCCCTCCCCAGAATCCCGCTTCTCGCTGAAGTTCACCTACCGCGAACAGGTTGGCGACGCGCGGATCGTAGTGCTGAAGCGAGTGGACGAGCACGGGCACTACGCCACATGGCGAAAGTGCGGCTTCAACCCCAAGCGCTTCAACCCCGATGCCGTCCCCGAGCCCCTTCGGCGCTACTAACATGAAAGCCCAAGATACCCGCCGGGGTGGCCGTCACTGTATGCACGAGCGCGAGTCCGCAGAGATCGAGACGCCTCCCGTGGCGATTCCCGAATACGCGCCCGCTCGCGCTCCCCTGCTCGACTGCGCCCTGTCGAACGCGCTCAACAAAGGCCTGAGCCTGGAAGCCGCTGTAGCGGTGCTTCACGCGGCGATGTACGAGGACTGAGTTTATGGGATTCCTGGACCTTTTCCGCACGACGAAACTCATCACCGAAACAGCGAAGCCCACCCCTCCGCTCTACCCGCTGGTCCCGACCTACGAGACCGTGACCGCAGACAACAAGGCCGGGGTGTTCGCGCTGAACAACTACTGGTACCCCGATGAGGCGACCTGCCGGGCGCTGATGCACGTGTTCGGAGCCGCCGCAGTCACCCGTCGCACTCTGGTCGAAGGCGAGAATGTCGGCTGCCCCTACCTGCTATTCACCCGTGGGGCGCGGCTGCTCGACTCGACCGGCAATGTGAAGTTCTCAGAGACGCAGTTCCTCTCCCCTGCCGGCGCTCTGGCGTTCTGCTTCATCAACGCACCCGAAGCTCAGTTCGCGGACCCCGTGTTCGGCACGCTGGCCCGCCGCAGCGCATGGCTGGTGATCGGCGCGGACCACGACTACGTGGCTGGGATGGGGGAGTAGTCATGTCGGATGCGAAATCCCTCAAACTTGAACTGTCCGGCTCGCTTCCCGGCGAGGCCGCTATCGCCAAGATCTGCGAGTACGCCACGATGGTCCGGCAGACGATGGACCCCGAACTGGCGAAGCGCCTGGACAACGTGACCGTAACGATGGTCGAGGACGCGTACAAGGTCTGGCGCGGCATCTGGGTAGCCGCCGGGGTGCTTACGTCGTGACCGCAAGGGTCAACATCCTCCGCGCCCTGCGCCACCTGGGACTCGATAACGCCATTGCGGACATTGTGCCCGCAGAGGACCGAATCTGGGCGCGTCCGGTGGGTGACGCTCTGCTCGACCACATCCAGGCGCACCGCTGGACGAAAGACCCCGGCGACCCGAGCGCACTGCACAGCGGGGCCGTATCGAGTTACCGGGAGCCTGGCGCGGTAATGCCTGCGCTTCAGGTGTGCTGGCTGGTAGACGGCCGCGTTGAGATCGACCTGGATTTCGCCGCGCCCCTCGGTGGGGATCTGGCTTCGTTCGTGGTGCATGGTGCCGAGGTGCTGTGGCATTGGCTTCGGCGCACGAAGACGAATCAGTTTCGGATGGCAAAGGCGCTAGACAAGCGATTCGGAAAGGAGACGACGGCGTGAACTGGAAAAACTGGCTGCATGGTTTCGGCGCTGCCGTCATTGGCGGCTCCGCTACTGCCGCTGGCGGCGCGCTTGGTGCGATGGCCGCTGGTGTGGACGTGTTCGCGCCGCTGTTCTGGAAGATCGTAGCCGGTGCGGCCATCTTCGGCGGGATCACGAATGCCGCGGCGTACCTGAAGCAATCGCCGCTACCGAGTTCCGGGGCCGCTCCCACAACAGCCAAACAGACCGCAGCGCCCTTGACGGCGCAAAGCGTGGACCAGCGGCCCCCGGAGTAAGTTTGCTGGCGAAGCGATCAAGCTGTCTGCGGCTGGTGACCGCAGAAGTCACGGCAGGGCCGGTAGCAAGCGCCAGCATTTAATATGAACCGCCCCACCCTCGAATCCCGAGCCTACCTACTGATGCTCCTGGAGCACGATTCCACGGCGGAATGCGAGGCCACGGGATGCCGGGACTGTGCGCTGCTGCGCGAGGTGCTGGGGCTGGTGGACGGGCGGATTGAGGAGCGGAGAGCGAGCGTAGCAGCGTAGCACCAGGGCCGGGGTGGCGCGGTTGTTGACGCAACCGTGCTGAAGGCGCGAGAAGGGCGCCGTCCAGGTTGCCACCCCCAGACAACATACCAGAGATTCGGGGGTGAAGATGGCAAGAGACACAAAAGAGCAGGTCGCCTGGGGAGCCGTAATCGCCATCATCATGGCGCTGTGGGGTTGGTCGTTCGTTTTGAGCGGGCGGCTCTCAGCGGTCGAGACAAAGGCCGATGCGGCGATGGCGGCTGCGGAATACTACCGCCTGATTGACCAGCGGCTATCGAGGATCGAGGGAAAGTTGGGCGTGGAGGGCAGGTAGTGTCCTTCACCGCTGCCGAGCTTCAAGCTGCCCGCGAGATGCTGGCCGCGAATCCCCGTGCCGGTCGCGAGACGCTGGCTCGCATCCTGGACTGCACCACCAAGCGGGCGCGGAACATTCTAAAGGCAGTAAGGGCAAACGATGGACCCGATCTGGATAGCGGTAGCGGCAATAGTGCTGCTCAAGATAGCGGTCGTGCTGACGGAAAAGCCCGCTCGGTAGAGTCCGATGAAGTTTGCGGCGACAAGCGGACGATCACTCGCGAAACCCACGAGCGCATCAAGACGCTGGACGACCTGATCCGCGTCTGTGAGATCGACACGGACGAATGGGAAGTCGAAAAGTGGATTGCGAATAAGTGGGAAGTCGGGGCGAAGGACGCGGCAAAGCGCATCCAGGTTGAGCCGCTATTTCAGGTCAAGGCGTGGCTCAAGCGCAAGGTCGCAGTCGTCTTCGCGCAGAACGAGATCAATGCCCTCCGAGAGAAGGCCAAGGGGTACGCGCCGCGCTATCCGGCAATTATCTTCCGCGGCCTGAGGCAGTCGGGGAACCTGATCGAGTGTGCGATCTACGATCCCCACTTCGGGAAACTCGCGTGGGCGAAGGAAACCGGCTGGGCGGATTACGACACGGACATTGCCAAGGCGACCTTTGAGGCTGCGCTGACCGCGCTACTGTCCCGCACGAAGAACTATGGTGCCGAGCGCATCCTGCTGACGCTGGGGAACGATCTCCAGAACACGGACAACCGGGAGGGCACCACGACGCGCGGAACGCTGCAATCCACGGATAGCCGCTACCAGAAGGTATTCAGCGTCACGCGGGATGTGGCGATCTGGGCCGTGGAGGCGTGCCGCGAGGCGGCGCCTGATGTGCTCGTTTCGATGGTCTACGGAAATCATGATTTTCTGAGCACCTGGCATCTGGGAGACTCGCTCCGGTCCTGGTTCCGTAACTGCTCCGGCGTCACCATCGACAACGATCCGCTGTACCGGAAGTATTACCAGCACGGCTCGGTCATGCTGATGCTCACGCACGGCAACGCCGGCAAGTTGGAAGAGTACCCGCAGGTGATGGCGGCCGAGCAGCCGCAGATGTGGGGCGCGACGGCATGGCGGGAAGCCCACACGGGCGACAAGCATCACAGGCGCCTGGTCGAACTGAAGGGTGCTACGGTTCGCATCCTACCGAGCCTCTGCCCTCCCGATGCGTGGCACTCGGAGAGTTGCTTCGTGGGCAACATCCGGGCCGCGGAAGCGTATGTGTGGAACCGGGATGAGGCGCTGATCGGGACTGCGGTGTATTCGGTGCCGGGAAAGGCAGCATTGCCCGCGTGATGCCCCATGCGAATGGTTCTAACTGTTCCGCCGTCCATCGAGCGGCAGTTCAAGCGCGCCGCAAGGAAAGCCTGGCCGCGGGAAACCTGGGCGTTCCTGATCGGCACGATTGCGGGCGACCACGCATACGTCGATGAACTGTTCTTTCCCGAGGACGTGGACGCATATTGCACCGAGGGTTCCGTTCACATCCAGGACCGCTGGTTCGTGGATGCAGCGGAGCAGGCCAAGGAATCGGAAGCGGTAATTCTCGGGGCTGGACATAGCCACCCCTATCGCAAGGGCTTCAACTGCCTGCGCGACCGGGCGCATTCGGAAGCGGACATGGATACCTCACTGGCAAAGATGATCTCGGGCGTTTGCGTCGTCCAGGAGATGAAGGACGGGCGCCTGCGGGCGTCGATGCGGTGGTGGGGGCCTTCGGTTGAACTGCGCGTGGAGCGCGGAGATTGAGCGGGGCAAAATGCCCTGTCTGCCAGCGGCTCGCAGCGGTGGATAGGTACGGCACGCTTGTCTCTTGCTGCCACGTAGACCTCGCGGAGAAGAATGGACACCTCAGAGTCGAATGGAAGCGACCCAGTGCTTCGGCCAGCGCACTACACGCGGCTGAACCCGGAGCCTCTAGACGTGATCGAGGCATGGGGGCTTGGCTGGCACCTCGGTAACGTGCTGAAGTACATCGCCAGAGCGGGGCACAAGGGTAGCGAGCTTCAGGATCTACGAAAGGCACGGAACTATCTGGATCGGTTGATTGCGCTGCGCGAAAAAGAACGTTAGTTTTTGATGGCCGCCAAACCAAAACTCGCAAAGCAGCAGCCGCTTCCGCGCATCGGCAGCCTCAATTTCTCGTGGGAGATGCAGCCTGACGGGAATGCCATCTACACCCACATTCCGCCGACTCCGGAACAACTCAAGAGCGGGATGTTCAAGTGGCGGCCGATCTGGTGCGCCGGGTACGATATAGACCACAAGGGCGGCAAGCACTACCACCACATCGAAGGCATCCCGTGCCATTGCCCTCCAGGTCCACAGATCCGCGCGCTGTTCTCTACGGCGCGTGAGACGGCCTTAGTGGGCGGCAGGAACTCCGCGAAATCGGAAGCCACGTTCGCCTTTCTGGTGCGGGGCAATATCGACTACGATCCGCAGAATTCCAAACCTGCGGATATGAGTTATCTGAACTGCCCGGAGTACACGTTTCTGGTTCTCCGCAAAAATGCCAAGGACCTGAAGAATTACTTCGAGCGCGCCAAGCGGTTCTTTTCGATGTTCGGCGGTACGGCGACCGAGAGCCCGATGGTGATCACCTTCCCGTCCGGGGCATTCGGCATCTTCGACCACCTCGACAGTGACGACGCTTACGAGAAGTATCAGGGCAACGAGTTCGTGCGGGTGGTGCTGGAAGAGGCGCCACAGATTCCCGAGGAGCGCCGGTACCTGATGGTCACGGGATCTTGCCGCACGACGCACGCCGACATGGTGCCACAGATCATGCTGACGGCGAACCCCGGTGGGCGTGGCCGCAGGTGGTTCAATGCGCGGTTCTGGAAGCCGCTGTTCCATGCGGACGGGCGACCCGTGCAACTGGGCGAAGTCTACACCGAGCCGTACTCGGGACGAACCCGCGTGCTGATTTTCTCCACGGTGGACGATAACCCGTATGCGCTCTCAAAGGGCGCGGACAAAGACCTTGACCTGTACCGCGCTACGGACCCCGTGCTCTACCGCCAGTGGCGTTTGGGTGACATGGAGGCCGTGAAAGGGCAGTACTTCGACGCCTTCAGGGAGCGGCTGCTGCTTGACGCGAGCGGCAAGCCTGTAGAAAGCGAGAACGCCCGCCACGTCATCAAGCCGATCCGCCTGGCTCCGCATTGGCCGCGAGCGATTGGCGTCGACTGGGGGTACTCGCACCAGTCCGCGATTCTGTGGGGCTGCTGGCATCCGAAAGGGCAACTGCACATTTACCGCGAGTACGGCGTGTCGCGTGTGGGAACGGTTCAGTTGGGATCGGAGATCGCCAGCAAGAGCATCGAGGAGCTGGAGCAGATGTCCGACCCGCATCTGGTGATGTACCTCTCGCACGACGCCTTCCACCGGACGGACGACACGAGCACCGAGGCCGAGCAGATCAAGCAGGGCGTCGAGCGGGTGCTTGGGAAGGACGCGGCGTTCGTGCTCTCCCTCACCCAGGAAGAGGCGTTCCTGGAGAACAAGGTCGCGTGGGAAAGCGTGCGCCGCCGGCAGCGGGAGCAGGCGCGGAAGACCCACATCACCATCGTCAACGCGGGGCTGAATCGAAAGGGCGGCTGGAACCTGATTCGGGAACTTCTGCGCTGGTGGCCGCTCGAAGGCCCACAGGCGAAGTTTAGCGAAGAGGTTTCCAGGAAGATCCTCATGGAACAGGGCGCGCTCGCCTGGTACGAGTACAAGCAAGCCTGCGAGAAGCGCGCGGAGGAAGTCCTGCCGAAGATCCTATTTCACGACTGCTGTACCAAGGTCATCACCGGGGTTCAGGCGGCGGTCGAGTCCGAGACCGATTCAGAGGACGTGCAGAAGCAGGATGGCGACGATTTCGTGGATTCGCTCAACTATTTGTGCCGTAACTTCACCTTCCGGGAAGCGCAGCAGACCCGCGACATGATCGTGACTGACAAACTCCAGCAGATCCGTGAGCGAGAGCCGGGGATCACAATCCCGAGCCTGATTCGCGCCGCGGAACTCAACGAGAGCGGCTGGTTCGGAGCCGGCGCAGCCGCCACCACAGCCTGCATTTCGCGCAGCGCGGGACCGTCACGAAGACGGGCATGGCAGCCTGGGAGGGTCAATTAATGCTGTTCAAGAATCTCATAGCGATGGAGCGGAAGCCCCACTTTAAGAACGTCTACATGTACCCCGCTTCCGAGAGCCTGGCCCATATTCCCGACAGCGGGACAAATGTGGTGCTGGTCTCCCCCGCCGAAATACCCGATGGCACGATCACGGTATTTGCGTTTTCCAGCGCGCCCAAATACCTCTGTTACAACGGCAACTGGCTGATTCCTAACGTGGACTACGCACAGGTGGGGTCCTCCGTGGCGCTGGCGAAGGCTCCCGAAACCGGAGCGGTGCTAAGGGCGGTGATTTAACATGGCGCTCCCCAACTTCGATTACGTCAACCAGGTAAAGCGCAAGCCGATGCTCGACGTGCGCGAATACGGCGCAAAGGGCAATGGAGTAGCCGACGACACGGCGGCCGTCCAGGCGGCGCTTACAGCGGCGGGGGTGGTGAATGGCACGGTAGTGTTCCCGCCGGGCACATACCTCGCGCACTCCGGGTTGACCGTTCCGGACAATGTGACCGTGTTGGGTACCGGCGGTACGATCACGACCGACGCCTACATCTTCTTATTTACTCCCGGATCGCACGTAACGATTCGAGACTTGAACTTCAGTACAGCCGTTGCAAACGGCGGCTGGATTGTCTGGGCGGCACAGAACTCAACCCACGTAGTCGTCGAAGGCAACCGCGCAACGGGAAACTTCCAAGCACTCGTTGGCTTCGATTCCACCGGGGCGGCGCATTGGCAAATCCGTAACAACATCGTAGATGGGGCGCGCTACGGAGTGCATAGTAATATCGACGCGAGCGACCTACTTGACGTTCAGGTTCTCGGAAACCAGTTCATCAACATTGCGATGGACGGGATCGAACTTAACCATCCGCACGCCTGGCTCATTGCGACGATCACCAACCAGACCATCACGGTGGATGGCGTTGCGCAGGGGTACATGGGCCACAAGGTTCAGCCGGGAAACGTGATCGACGTTGTTGAGTCCTCGAACCCAGCCTACAACGGCCAATGGACGGTGACGGGCGTCGGGGCCATGACTATCACGGTGGCGGCCTTTCCCAACGGAGCGTCTGCGGGTGGGGTGGTGCTGGACTTCGACGGCGACTACGGAGCTAAGGGCATTCTGATCGCCAATAACTACATCCACGCGCCGTTGTGGGACCAAGGGGCGGCAGGGTTCGGCATCGGGCTGGCTGGCGTGCGGAATGTGGTCATCTCTGGAAACTACATCCGGCAGAGCCGCGAACAGGCCATCCACTTGGAAGCCGGGACGCGCAATGTTGCGATCACGGGCAATCAGATCGACGGTATTGTGAACGCCGACAACATCGCCATTGCGATGGATAACTGCTACGACATCTCGATCACCGGAAATCAGATCAAGGTGCCCACTGCGAAATGGGGCATCTTCGCGGGCGACAGCGGCTATCAATCCTCAACCGGCGCATACTTTACCGACCAGTTCCTTACCATCACCGGAAATTCTATTCAAGGTGGATCAGTCGCAGGCGTACAGGTCGGCTCCCTGCAAACCTCAATGGGGATTACGGTCACCGGCAACATGCTGCGGGGCGGAGCTGGCAGTGGGATCAAGATCAACACCTGGGGTTCAGAGCTGGTCGTGACAGGCAATGTTGCCACGGGGTATTCGGGGTACGGGTTGTTGTTTGGCAATCCTCCCGCACGCACCAGCCGTATCGCCAATAACGTCCTGAACGGCAACACGCTTGGGGACGTGGGCGTAACTGGTGGCGCAGGGTCGGTCCCGTTGGGCGACCGTACAGTGCGGACCACCGGCACTATCGCCGCTGGCGATACGGGATTCGTGAACCTGTTTAGCCTGGGGGGTGGTTGCAGCGGCACGCTCACGGTCACGGCTTATCAGAAAGGCCCGACCGGATCTCCGGTATTCGGAGAGCACGCCACCTATCTCTACGCCCTTTCCTGGAATGGCGTGGCGGGAACTGCGATCACGGCCACCCCTGTGGTGCCTTACGCGCCGGGGAACGTCACCATCACCGGTATCCAGCACGCCGCGGGTGTGTTGCAGCTCAAGGTGGCGGACGCGGGCGCGGCAGATGGGGTGGTGATCACCATCGACGCGCAGTTCGCGGGAACGGTGCTGGTTCAGTGAGCAGCCTTGCGATACAGCACGCGAATCCATTTATGCGCTTCTGGGGTCGGCTCGCTGGCCGTGACAACATCCAGCGGAAGGCCGTAGTCGAGCCATGTGGTATGCAGGCGAGTGCCCTCGCCGGTGTAAGTGTCGCACATCAGCACAGGACCCGGGGCAAGGTAAAGGTCATGACGGTGCAGGCCGACGAAGCCGGCGCTGGTAGCCTCACGGCTCCAGCCTTGCAGCAGCAGGTTCCCTCCCGGGGCCAGAACGCGGCTGATCTGCTCCATGACCACGCGCGGGTATTGGGTGTGATCGAGAGCGTTATGAGTCCACACAAAATCGAATGTGTCCGGCGCGAACAGATCGTCAAGGCTTTCGCCATAGCCCTGTAGGATTGGGCTGGTCTGTGAATGGCCGTGGCGCATGAGTGCTTCTGTGTAGTCATTCGCAAGGGGATCTACCGCAGTTAATTCAAAATGCCCGGCGTGATGTCCCCACGCAAGCATGGACAGGGGGCCGGAGCCGAGGTCCAGCAACTTCGGGAGGCGTCCGAGTCGCTGCGCGGCTTCCTCAAGCAAGGGAGTGACGTCGTGCGGGTAATGCGGGTTGGGGCGGTCCGCAATGAGGCGGTATTTGATGGCCTCGGGGTAGTCTCCGTCAAGCCCTAATTCCCGGTCCCACCATTGAAGTTCGTTGGCGAAGTCGGCATTTATGGACAGCGGCCTACCGTAAGTTGAGCAGCGCATGGCCTGAATTATATCAGCACGGCACTAAAGGAGCGTTATGTTCGGTAAGTCAAACCAGGGTCCACCTCCACTGAGGGCGCCAGGCAGCAAGTACGAGCCGGAGCCCGAACCCGAGCCTTTTGAAGTCTCGGATATGCCCGAGATGCCCGAAGCGACCGGACTTGACGGAATCGGGGAGGAGTTCGGCCTGGACCCCGCCAGCACCCGCCAGTTCGCCCGTAAGATCATGCGGCACTTCATGGGGCAGTGCGGTGGCGGAGCGGAGATGGAAGAGGCCGACGAGAGCGAGACGGAGGAGCACCCGGAATGATGTGGTTTCTGCGGCTATTCTCGCAATTCCGCGCGCTGGACTCTGCGGCAACAGAGGCGAAGGCGGAAACTCGCGCGTGGATTGCCCGCTGCGAATCCGCCGAGGCCCGAGTCCGCGAACTCACCGACCGAATGCTGGATGACCGCGCGAAGTTGGCAGACATGATGAGCATTCACGCCATCGGCAAACGGGCGTTCAGCAAGGCCGACCCCGTGCCACCGGACCAGATGCCGCATATAGGCATGGTCCACGGTCGCCAGTTCGCCCGCCAGGCGACACGACAGCAGACCGCCGAGTTCTTCGAGAAGTTGAGCAAAGAGATCGGCCAGAAACCCGCGTCCTAGGGCACCGACATGGCAGAAACCGTACAGCCCGACCAGATCCTCGCCCTGCTCAAAGAGCCGCTGACCAAACTGATCCACGACAAGGTGGACGCCGAGGTCACGCACGAGAAGCAGCGACAGTACCAGCGTCTCCGCAAGGCGCACGAGTACTACAACGGCCGCACCTATCTTGTGCCCGACGCTTCGGCTGGGTACATGGACTGGGCGAGCGTGCGCGCCGACTCTCCGGATTCGACGGGGCTGTACGACTATCACATTGACATCGTAAAGTCCTACGGTCGCAAGTACTTCGGCGTCCTGGGGCTGCGTCCGTTCCACAATGCCAAGGCGATGCCCGACGATCCGCAGTCCGAGGTGGACCGCAGCGCGGCACGGCAGGCCGAACTCGGCGCGGCATGGTGCAAGCACAAATGGAACGCGCGCATCCGGAACATCGAGGTGTTCTTCCTTCAGTGGAAGGCGGGAACGGTCTATGCGTATACGCCATATGTTGCCGATGAGGGCCTGTTTGGAACGGTCAGCGAGCCCGAGTATGTCGAGCGCATAGTTGAGGTCGAACCCGGAGGCTATCGCTGCAATAACTGCGGAGCGAAGTCGCCTGAGCCTGAAATTTCCACGGTTGCCGATGACTTTGGCAATCCGATTGAGCAGAGCGTATGCCCGCAGTGCAAGGCACCGCTGAGCGACATCAACTTCGAGGAACCCGTTACGGCGAGCGTTCCCGAGTTGGTGGGCCACAAGTCCTACCCCGGAAGCGGCCCCGCCCTGCGGCTCTGCACCGGGTACACCGTCACGCTCCCGTTCGACTGCAAGCAGGTCGAGAAAGCGCCGGTCCTGAGCTACGAGTACGAAGAGGACCGCGGCGTCCTGTTCCAGCTCTACAGCGACACGCTGCGGAAGAACGTCGATGAGCGCGGCGAGTTGAGGGGCAGCGGCGACGAGACGAGCCGATCCGAGGGCGTGCAGGCGCGCGGGGAGTCCGCATCCCTCACGGGCACCCAGCGCTACGGGCGGCAGACCAGATGGACGCACACACGGACGTGGCTGGCGACCTCGTACTACGAGTACATCGACGACAAGAATCAGCGCGCGTTGCTCTATGAGAAGTTCCCCGATGGCCTGAAGGTCTCGATGGTCGAGGGGCTTCCGCTGAAACTGGAGAACGAGGCTGTCGGGGAGTGCTGGAGCGCCATCGAGCCCGAGCCGAACGATTTCCTTTACCACGATCCGGTGTGCTGGGGAATTCTGGGGCACCAGGATGTGGTCAATGACGTGGTGAACATCGAGATTGCGCGACAAGAGCGCGGCCTTCCGAGCGCCCTGGTTGACCCGGATGTGGTCGATATCGACGCCATCAATAGCAAGCCCCACTTACCGAAGGAGTTGATTGCGGCGAAGGCCGGCGCCGGGTCGCGCCTCAGCGATGCCGTGCAGACCATTCCCACCCCGCAGGGCGAGAGCCGATCCGGGGAGTTGCTGTCCACCATCGACGCCAACGTGCAGCAGCACACAGGCATTCTTCCTCCGGTCTGGGGAGGCGGGGCGAAGCAGGAAACCGCAGAGGGTATGCGGACCCAACTCAATCAGGCCATGATGCAGTTGGGTGTCCCCGGCGAATACGCCATGCAGGGATGGGCGGCGATGTTTACCAAAGCGGTCAAACTCATCGCCAAGTACGCCCCCAAGAGCTTCGCGGTCGCGGTCCCGAACGGCAAGGGTATCACGGGAGAAATGCTCGACATCGAAGCCCTGCGAGCGGGCAACTGGCATTTCGAGGTAGAGCCGAGCGTCCCGATGTCGTGGGCAGAGAAGCGCGACATACTGAACGGCATTATCCAGGAGAACCCCGCCGTAGCGTCGGCGCTGGGTTTGGATCAGGCCATCAACGTGGAAGTGGTGCGCGACTACCTGCTGCCGAACACGCCCGAGCTTCAGATTCCCGGAGACGATACCTACCAGTACGCCATCGGGGTGATCGAGCAATTGCTACAGCAGGAAGCCGTCGAAGGCGAAGGGCCGAATGGACCGGAACTCATGCCGTCGATTCCACCGCAGGATTTTGTGGAAGACCCCGCAGCCATGGCAGACGCCGCCCGGCTGTGGCTCATCAGCGAGTCCGGCCGCAAGGCGGCGAAGGACAACCCCACCGGTTGGCGGAACGTGGTCGCGTGGGGCATGGCGCAGCAGGCGAAGGTGCCGCCGATGATGCCGCCAGGTCCGAACGGAGAGCCGCAGGGCGAACCACAAGGACCGCCACCGCCTGATACGCAGCAGCCGCAAGGGCTGCTAGAAGCACCGCAGCAGCAGTAGAGGAGGGATTTTATGTTTCCATCAGCACAAGGACAGGGGCAGGGGAATGCGGCGACACAGGGGCAGCGCAGGAAAGTAAGCCAGCGGTTCGGACAGCAGCAGAATCAGGCCACAGGAAACTACGAAGATCTGAGACCTTCGGCGGGTGGGTTCGGGCAGAAGCCGCAGCAGTCGTCCTTTGGCGCGGCAGTTAGTGGGGCGCAGTCGGCCCCCGCGTGGGGGCAGGGCGCACAGCGTGGCACGCAGCCCTCGTTTGGCGCGGCTCCGGCACAGCAGGCGCAGCCGCAAGCCACAGCTGCGCAGCCGTGGGGGCAGGGCGCTCGGGGCGGAGGACAGCAGAACCCTTTCGGTGCCACTGCGGGCCAGCAAGCGCAGCCACAACACCCGTGGGCGCGGGCCGCGCAGCAACCCCCGCGGGCGCAGGCCGCCCTAGTCCAGCAACCTGGGCAGACCTATAACTTCAATACCGGGCAAATGGAGGCGGATACCCAGCCGCAGGCAGCCTCGTGGTCACAGGGAGCGCGGGCGCAGGCCGAACCCCTAATGCAGCAACCGGGCCAAGCCTTCAACTTTAATACCGGGCAGATGGAAGCCGAGTGGGGCGCTGATCCGGGCTGGGCGCAAGGAGACGCCGCCAGCCAGATGGAAGACCCGTTTGATTCCTACGGTCTTCGTAAGCGGCAATCGCAGCAACAGCGGCTAACGCAGGCTGGCTGGTAGTCACAGCCACACACCGCAAGTAAGTATACTCCGTCGCTTTCACGCGACGCCGAGCTAATTCGGAGAACAAAACAACCATGTCTGATGTAAGCACCGCTATGCCTTCGGGCACCGCCGCGCCGGATACCGTTTCCGGCATGATCGACGCCGCGCTGAGCGCGCCCGCCGATATGAGCGACACACAGGACGCGCCTCCCGACCTGGAAGCGCCCACGGAAGAGATCGCGGACGAGCCCGCAGTGGAGGCCGCACCCGAGCCAGAGCCGGAGCCCGAGCCGGATGCGCCCACAGAGGTCGAGCCCGCGGCAGAGGCGCAGCCCGAGCCGGAGTTGGACCCGACCGACGATATCGAGCCGGACAAGGTAAGCAACGACGGCAAGACGTACTTCTTCCGCGCAGCCAAGGCGAAAGCCCTGCTGGCTGACCGGCAGTTCGTCAACAACATCCGGGCGAAGATCCCCAACGCCACCGTCGAGCAACTGGAGCAGCATTACGTGCGCACCGTCGCGCTGGATGAGGCGCTGGAAAAGATGGACTCAGCCGATCCGGTGCTCGTCGCGGAAGCGGCAGGCTGGTTTATCGGCGGGGCCAATCCGCAGAGCATCGGTGCTTTCGCGGATCACGTCGTCCGCACGGTAGCGAGCGAGCACCCGCAGGCCTACCGGAAGATTGCCGGCAAGATTGTCGGCGGCTACACGAAGTCGCTGTATGACGCGGCGGTCAAGAGCGGCGACAAGGGGCTTCTCGCACTGGCGCAGAACCTCGATTTCAAGCAGCGCGGCAAGTTCATGGACGAGGCGGATTTTGCCAACCGCGACCCGCACGCCGATCGTGCCGCCGACCTGGAGCGCCGCGAGCGCGAATATCAGGCGCGCATCGACGGCGAACGGAGGCAGTTCGTCGAGCAGCAGTTCTCGGCTGCCAAGCAGGCCGAAGAAACGGCTGTTTCCGAAGACATTGAGAAAGCCCTGGCGCCCGTGGCTGAGGCTTTCAAGGACACCCCGCAGTGGCGCCACATGACCCGAGATATTCGGGACTCCATCGACGAGGCGATCAAGGCCAACCCGACATGGAAGCGCCAGTACGACGCACAAGAACGAAGGGTCCGGAGCAATCCTACGGAAGAATCGAAGGCGGCTCTGACGACCATGATGCGGCAGTTTGTCGCGCCGATCATTGCGAAAAGCAAAAAGGCCGTGATCGAAACGCACACGCAGACTGTCATGGGCAAGGCTGCTGACGCCCACCGAAAACAGCAGCAACTCGCAGCAAAGAGAGAGCCGGCAGGCGGCAGCCCCGTTCAGCGGGCTTCACTCGCGCAGAAAGTGCGCGAGGCGAAGACGCAGGACGAGGTGTGGCGTTCCATCGGACTCTAGCCGAGCCGCACCCCAAATCCACTTTAAGGAGCAGGCATCATGCCAGTCCCGCAAACGATCACCAACATCCTCCGGGCCAACATGGAGAAGGTATCCGAAGTTCTCCCGGAGATCTATGAGAAAGAAAACAACACCCTGTACGGCGATATCACGAAGGCCGCCAAGGACTTCAAAATCGCGTCCACGGTCAACGGCACCGATTTCCGTCAGCCCATCCGGGTGCGTCCCGCCGGCACGTTCGGCGGCTTCACTCCGGGCGGCGGCAGCATGGGCGTCGGGCACGGCTCCGACATCCAGCAGTTCGCGCAGACCTACTTCCCGCTGCGCATGGCGTTCGGGATGAACATGGACGTGAACTGGAACACGGACGGCAACCCGCAGTCCATCGTGAGCGAGTTTTCCACCACGATGAAGGACGCCGTTCCGAACTTCCAGTCCTACGCCGACAAGTCGTTCCACAACATCACCGGCAACCAGGGCCTTTGCGCGCTGGGCACCGGGTTCGCCATCGGCCCGCCCGCGGTCTTCACCTTCGACCCCGAGTACGGCGCCAACCTGCTCCAGGTCGGCATGGACGTGGAGATCTTCGACAACGCCCTGGCCGTCCACCGCACGGCTGCCGTAACTCCCGACAACCTGCCCCGCATTGCGTCCATCGACTATGACGCGGGCACGGCGGTTCTCGAAAACCTCGGTGCCATCGTTCCGGCCGCCACCGACTACCTCGCGTTCCCTGGCGTTACCGCCGTCCCGACCTGGCTCAACGGCCTGGAGTACTTCATGTCCACGGCCACCACGGGCTTGCTGCTCGGCCTGAACCGCGCGACCTACCCGCAGATCAACCCCTCGGCGGTCAACGTGGCGGGTCCGATTGTCCCGCAGGCTGGCTGGGTGCTGAAGGCGCGGCTGCGGCAGAAACGCGGCACCGTTCCCAAGCTCACCGGCTACTGCCACATCGCGCAGGCTGCCGCCATCGCCAACCTCACTGTCGCGGTCACCATGTTCGATCGCGCGGGCAGCGACAAGAAGATCCTCGACATCATGCCGGATATCGACCGGCCGTTCGAGTATTGCGGCGTGACCCACAAGATCGACATGCACGCGAGCAAGCAGCGCATCTACTGGCTCGACAAGAGCAAGTGGCAGCGCGTGTACGCGAAGGATCTGGGCTTCCTGGAGGAGCCGAGTTCCGGGCGCAAGGTCTTCATGAAGCGCGCCAGCACCGGGCAGCTCGTTCACGGCGTCGAGTTCTTCCTGACGACTGCCGAGAACTTCGCTGTCTCCGACCCCGGAAGCCAAGGGCTCTTGTACGGGCTCACCATTCCGGTTGATTTCTAGTAGTTGCATTTCAGGCTGAAAACTAAGGGCCTAAAGCAACAATCTCCGGCAACCAACCACAGGGCGGCTCCCAACCGGGCCGCCCTTTTCATTGAACATGACCCACATCAAACGACTCAACGGCTTTCTGGCCGACAATGCCGGGCGCAATCCGCACGGCGAACCGATGTTCCAGTGGATCGAGTCGCGCCGCCTGCTCTATCCCGTGCAGACCGGCATCGACACGTTCGACTTCGAGCCCCAGGTGGACGGCGAGCGATGGGTGCTCGCCAAGTGGGTAGCCCCGCCCTCTCGCCCGGTGTGGGATGGGATGTTCCACGGCGCGCTGCCCTACCCGCAACGCGGCGAGTACGTCGCCACCGACCTGACCCTCAAGCCGGGTTTCGAGCCGACTGAGTGGGTCACAAGCGAGGCGCTGGGAATGATCCAGCGCGCCCGTTCACTCAACTACCAAGGCCATCTGAGGAACCTGCAAGACCGGCAGGAGCGACAGGACAAGGACCGTCGCCGCCGGATTTCCGACTGTATCGACGATTGCATGACAGCGTTCAAGAACCCGTTTCCGGGGAAGCGCGGCGGGCACGTCGCATACGGCGGCGTGAGCTAAGGACGCCATAGGAACAATCTATGACCAAGACGATTTGCAGCATCTTTTTCAATAAGTGCGGCCCCGCCAAGCGCATCTGGGGACCCGACCCGAACCGCGGCGGGCTGACCACCTACGAGATCGAGGCCGCCCCTCGCGGCGAGTATCGCCTACTAAATGTCGAGGACGCCTTCCAGCGGGAGTACGTCGGCAGCAAGAACTACGTCGGCATTCCCGTCTCCGGGGATAGCATCGCCACAGACATCGTGAAAGAGTTCTCCGAAGGCGTGATGCTGGCCCGCTTCGGTGGACCCGGCGTATTCGTCTGCCGGGCCGATGAGCCGAGCGCCGACGAACTAAGGGCCGCCAACAAGAAGCAGACCCGCTGGTGCCGTGCGCTCATCAACGAAGCGCAGGGTGACTGGATTCGCGGCAAGCGGGACCACATCCACGAGGGTAGCGTGTTCCACAAGGCCGCCGAGTGGATGGGCGAGTCCTACGAGTGGATGAAGCCGCCCGAGCAGGTCTTCACCGCGAGTTGCCCGTTCTGCGGCGCACAAGTGCCCGCTGGCGTGCCCGTCTGCGCGACCTGCGGTCGCACGATCAACCCGGCGCTTGAAAAACAGATTCAGGAGCAGATGGCGAAGTTGGCCGAGAGCACCGCGAAGATTCAGGCCGAAGTGCTGGCCGAGAACCCGACCGCGACACTGGAGCCGGAAGAGAAGCCGGAGCCGGCGGCCGCGAAACCGCCAATTCCTCCCCCGCTGAAACCGGGCGTGAGGCAGGGAGTGAGGGCGTAAGCCGTGGCAGACCCCCAGGTTCTCGACATTCTCGCGGATGCCGCAGCCATGCTGGGCGACCCGTCGCAGGAGCAGTTTACCAACACGGTCCTGCTGCGCCCGTACAGCCAGGCGTACCGGGAGGTTTACGACCTTGCCGTCAACTGGGGGCTGCAACTAGCCGAGCGGGAGACGTACTACACGCTTCCCGCGCAGACCCGCATCCTGAAGCCGTCCACGGCGGGCATCACCGGCATGGGTGAGCCTCGGGAGTTGTGGGAGCGCGGGGGCGTCAACTCGGTCGCCATCACGGGCGCCAGCAACGCGACCCCGGTGGTGATTACGGCTGTCGGGCACCCATTCGCCACGAACTCTGAGGTTACTATCTCGGGCGTAGTTGGGCCGGTGGGTGTCAACGACAAGTGGCTCGTCACGGTGCTGAACGCGAACACGTTCTCGCTGAATGGTTCCGTCGCGGGAGGGGTGTACGTTTCCGGTGGTGTGGCATCCGAATCCAGTGAGGATTTCGTACGGATGTTCTCCGCTGACCCGCTTCCGCAGGCTGGTCCGGACCAGACCCTTCGCTACTGGAAGTGGCTGAACGACACGCTCTACTTCGTCGGTTCGACCGCCGCACGCCAGTTGCTCATCCGGCATTCGGTGAGCGGCGAGCCTCCGCAGTCCGGGGCGGTGGGGATCGACAACTCGCGCAGTTTTCTGGCGGCGCGCACGGCTTCGCTGATAGCACCCGCCTACTCCATGCCGCAGAGAGCGGCTGAGCTTAAGTTCGACGCATTGGGTCCGTCCGGTCAGCCGGATGGCACGGGAGGCTATCTGCGCGCTCTTGTGAACCCGATGCTCAAGGAACAAGCCAAGCGTCCGCGCCGGCCGCAGCCGTTCCGGCCGCGCCGGGCAGACATTCGGTAACGACTTCGCGCGCCCACCCGGGCTCGTAGATCACACAGGAGAAAATGACATGGCACAGAGCACCAAGATTCTGACCTCCGCCATCCGCGCTCCGTTTTGGAAGCGGTTCGGGGTGGGCAAGACGCTTCCGGCGAACATTGATCACGCCTACGACAACGACTTCAAGGTGAAGTTCCGGAACTCCACCGACACGGCCGACATTGCCGTGCTTGGAGTGAGCGGCAACGAACCCGCGATTCTCGACGCGAACGGCAACGAGGCCGTCAAGGTCGCTACCACGGCATCGGCGGTCAACGAGATCACCGTCACCAACGCGGCTGCAAACGGCATCGTCAGCATCTCCGCGACGGGCTCGGATGCCGCTATCGACATCGTCCTGGCGCAGAAGGGCGCGGCGAACATCTACCTCGGCACGGTCAACACCAATCAGCTCGTGTTAAGTGGCAACCAGTCGCTTGCAGACGCGGGGCAGAAGGATCTTATCTCCTTCACGCAGACGGTGGACGCCGTGAATAACATCGAGGTCACGAACGCGGCCACGGCCACTGACCCGAGCATCGCGGCGGTGGGCACCGATGCGAATGTGGGCCTGACTGTCTCATCGAAGGGCACGGGAAGCATCGTCGCCAACGTGGGGACCACAAACCGCCTCATCGTGAACGGAGAGTTCAAGACCATCGCGGACGGCGCTCCCGTGGCGCTGTTCGAGGTCGCGTGTGCGGATATGGGGATGGTGGGTGGTTCCATCATGTACCTCGTCCGGGCGAGCGATGGCGTGGACACTCAGGCACTCTCCGGTATCGCCACCTATGCGGCGGTAAGCAAGGCGGGCACCACGACCGCCGTCATTACCGATGTCGCGGCAAACGGCGCCTATGCCGAGAGTGCGCCTGCCTCCACACTGACTCTCGCGTTCACTGCCGTGGATGGAGCGGACAAGGCGACCTTCCGCGTGCAGCCTACCGGCTCGCTCGTGGAAACCGTCTACGACATCACCTACACCGTGGTCCCGCTCGCTGGCGCTGTCACGATCCTGTAGTCCTGGTTCCCCTCCATGGCCTTGAACGAATACCAATCCTACGCCGTCACGAAGCCCGCCGGGCCAAGAACGAGGCTTGAGCCGACAGACGTTCCGCCAGACGCGGCACTCCTGTCTATCAACGCCGAGTACCAACCGGGGAGCTTCGGGACGCGGAGGGGATTCGGGACGGTCTGGAACCCGAACGAGCCCATCAGCTCGCTCTACAACTGGATATCAGGTGGGAACCTCGTCTCAGCGGCGGGGAACAGCCTGATTTACTACAACGCGACCAGCGGCAAGGTCCGCATGGTTCCCAACCTTTCCGCCCCCGTCCCGGTCGACCTGTTCACTCAGGCGGGCGCGGCGGGGGCTTCCATCGCCTCAGGCGGCACGCGGCTCTACGTGGCGACCTACACCTCTGCGGGTGCGGGTGCAGGGGCGTGCCGGATCGTCGGCATCTACGGCGCGGCAGTCAACACGGATACGGCATTCCTCGGGCCGATCACAACCAAGCCGACCCTGAGTTCCATCGGAACCGGCAACGTCACCAAGGGCCTGCACCGCGTCGGGTACGTGATCGAGACGCGCAACGGCTTCATCGGGAAACTGTGCCCCGCGACAGCGGCCGGGGAGTTCGACCAGACCTCCGAGATTACGGTCGCGGCGGGCAAAACCATTCGCGCCATCATCAACCCGGCTGCGTGGCCGGCGGAGGCATCGAAGATCCACTTATTCATGTCGCCCGTGGTGAACCCCTACGAATACTACCTCGTGGAGGGCGCTACGGCTTCCGTGCCTGGCGGCGCTCCGCTTTCGATCACCCTGGATATCGACGTGGACGACACCAGCCTGATGGCGGGTACTCCGATCACTGGGAATGCAGACCTGCTGACGGCGACCGTGGCGGGCGTGGCGCCATTCAACCCGTTCGCGGTCCTGGAGTACGGCAACCGCATCGTGTACCTCACGAACATCGATGGCGTGTCCCAAGCCTACGCCTCCGAGCCAGAGAAGCCGCAGCACATCACGGCTGACCAGCACGTGCTCACGCTTCCCGGCTTCCGGCAGATGACGGCGGGTTTCGCGCTGCGGGGCGGGCTGTACCTGCTCGGGCCGCATTGGACGTATGCCACCGAGGACAACGGCGCTCCTCCCGTGGAATGGCCGACTCCGCATCAGGTGGACGGCACGATCGGGGCGATGGGACCGCGCTGCGTGACAGCCAACCCTTCGCAGGGGTTCGCGGTAGTGGCACACGTCACGGGGCTGTACGTGTTCACGGGCGGCGCCTACGCAACGCGCCCGCTGTCGTACTACGTCGAACCGGAGTGGAAGCGGATCAACTGGAACGCCGCGGCTACCGTTCAGGTGGCTGACGACAAGGACAAGCAGCAGATTTACGTGCTAGTGCCGCTCGATGGCGCGACGAGCCCCACGCACATCTTCATGTTCGACTACGCCGATGGGCTAACCCCGGAGAAAGTCGCGTTCTCGCTCTGGAGCCTGGACGGGTACAACCCCGGCGCCATGTGCGTGGTGCAGAACCCCTCCACGAAGCAATTGGAGCTGTGGCTCGGGAACAGCGTGGCGGGCAAGGTGCTGCGTCAGATGACCAGCACGGCGGATCTGGCCCCGTACAACGACGATGGGGCGGCTATTGGGTTCCAGTACCAGACCGCCCTGCTGCCGGGGATGGCGCACGACATCGGGGCGGTCTACGGGCACTACGCCGTGCAGTTCCGCGCGATGGGTTCCGGGGCGCTCAGTATCACCGCCAAGGGCATCGACAACGTGCGCGTGTCAAATACCGTGACGATCGCTCTGGCAGCGGCTCCAGGGCAGGAGTATACGAAGCGGTACCACCGGAACGATGCGAACGAGGGGCCGCTGATTAGTGAGTCGGCTTCGTACACGTTCAGCACCAACGCGTCCGATGAGCACGCGACGGTTTCAGGCTACCAGCACCTATTCAAGCCGTGGGTGAGCAACCGGTAAATGGCCCTCCACACCTCCAGCTCGCCCATCCTCCCCCAGCGCAAGGGAGGAGTGTCCGTCGCGGACCTGCTCATGCGCTTGCGCCAGAAGGACGCGCTTGTTGCCGAAGCCTTCAGCGCGCTGGCGAACGAAGTCAACTACATTGGGAATGCGCTGCGGAGCCCCACTCCATCGCTGGAGGACATCACCGTCACGGCACCAGACGGCCGCCCCATCGCTCGCATTGGCTCGTGGGTAGATGGCGACACGCTCCGCTCCGGGCTGTGGGCTGGCGAGTTCTACCAGGGAGGAGACGGGCCGGAAACGGCCATTGTCTACTCGGACGAGACCGGGCGTTTCATCATCGGCAGGAACGGCAGCGCGACCGTGCTGGACCCGTTCGGCAACTCGGCGGCGTGGATCGGCACGCAATGGGACACGGTAGCGGTTACCGGGGCTGTGGACAGCGGTACCGGCCTGATCCGGCTGACCGTGGTCGGGCATCCGTTTATCACCGGGGACGAGCTGCTGATCGCTGAGGTGGGAGGCATTCCGAATGCTACCGGGATCTGGACGGTGACCGTTGTGGACGCGAACCACATTGACCTGGACGAGTCGGGATTCGCGGGACTGTACACCTCGGGCGGCTGGGTATCGCGCCTGCTGCACGTCACGGGAGCGGTGAATAACGGCTCTGGTCTGGTCCGCCTCACGGTCACCGCGCACGGCTACGAGAGTGGCGACAAGGCGAACGTGCAGAACGTCGGAGGAGTGCCGGCCGCCACAGGGCAGTGGACGGTTACAGTGGTAGACGCAAACACGCTGGACCTCGACGGCTCCGCTTTCGCCGGGGCGTACACGAGCGGCGGGACATGCGTCCGGTACTTCGCGGGCGGGCTGTTCCAGAACGTCGCGGTCGGGCCGTCGTTCGACGACTACCGGCTGCGGGCGTTCCCGGATGGCACGTTGCGGATTAAGGATGCGGAGATTGTTCTGGACGGGTCCGAGGCGACGATCACGCTCGACCCGGACGCGGGTCTGATTTCCGTAGTCGGAAAGAACGCCTACGATGTCGTCGTGGAAATTTCCAGCCTCCAAGATTCCTACGGTAGTACCGCCGGAGTGGTTATCAAGAGCGGCGCTAGCCCTTCCTCTTTTACCTCCATTGGATACGAGGGTGTCAGCGTTAGATGGAATGGTGACCACACCGGGGTGCTGCTTGGCTCAGGCGCAGGGGGGTTGATTCTAATGGACGGCGCGGGTGTGTGGACGACATGGTTTTCAATGAGCGGCGACGGACATCTTGACGGAAGTTTCGATGCCTGGAACTTGAAGATCGGCGGCATTCAGAGGATTAGCAACCTCGGCAACGCCAGTTTTCTGAGTGTGAGTGCTGCTGGTTTCTCGGTTTCTGGACTCCCCGGAATTAACCTTGCCCAGAACATCGTGACTGCTGTTGTTCCGGTTACCTCGACACTTAACTACAAGGATCACGCGGGGGCAAATCAAACCATGACGGTGGTTACCGGGCTCACTGTGACCACAAACGCCAGAACATTCACCGAGGGACTAATCACTGCGTAGTATCTTCCGTCTCGGCGCTGCTGATCGCGCCAAGTTCGTCGAAGACGATGGTTCGGACTTCACTGCCAGCAGGGAGCCAAAAACTGGCGGTTGAGCACCAGTAGTCCTCTCGCTGGACCAGATACCTTTTCTTTCTGCCGTTGGTGAACTTCACTGTGACCGAGAATCCCTGCACCATCTCGTTGGATGTGGTGAGTTTGACTGTCAACTGCGCTGGATCGCGGGCCTCAAGACGGTGAACTCGGTAGGTAGCCGTCAGGGTTCCCCGGATGAACAGAGCGGGTGGTCCTGCCGCAAAAGCACTGAGGGTCAACGCGGCGAGCAGTAGCAGTCTCATATCTGAATAATCCCATAAAAGGATCTATTTTGTGTCTGATACTTCGCAAATTATTCTGACCAAAGAAGAAACGGCGGCATATCTCGAATTCTCCGCTGCTTGCAAAGCCCGTGCTGAGGGCTATGCGGCGGCCATGAAGGACGCGAGCGATCTCCTAATTCGGCAGATCATCGCAGCGAAAAAGACACAGGAGGGGACCAATGGCAGCGTATCAAGTGCCGATGAGGCGAACCAACAGAATCCCGCGCGGCAGTAGCGCCGCGCAGTACCAAGCCGACGTGCTGGACGCCCCGGCTGTCGAGCCCACCAACTACGCGCCCAATGAGGGGTATGCTTTTACGGATGCACCCGCCGCCCAACCGGCGTACACCTACGATGCCGGCGGTCCCGCGACCTACTCCCCGGACCTGACCACCACGGATCCCTACGAGCGGTTCACGCAGGACCGGACCTCGTGGTACGACCGGGGCAACCGGATCGACGAGGATCTGCGGGGCGAGACGGGTTACCGGCGCGGGTTGGAAGAGGGGTACCGCAGCGACATGGACGCTGCCGCCCAAGGGCTCCGCGACACTCCGGGGTACACGGCTGACGAGCAGGCGGGCATCATGCGCGAGGGCGATGTGAACAGCCTGCTCAACGTCGATTACGGGGGGAATTACCTCACGCCCGGAGAGAACGAGGCCATCACTGGAAACCCCTACGCCAGCAATAACGAA
Organism: Bryobacteraceae bacterium; assembly: GCA_035561355.1. Taxonomy (GTDB): domain Bacteria; phylum Acidobacteriota; class Terriglobia; order Bryobacterales; family Bryobacteraceae; genus DATMXS01. The sequence goes on from DATMXS010000042.1 coordinate 25,011, forward strand.
TGGACGAGGCACCTCTCCGATGCGATGAACCAGCAGGAAGGGCAACTCGCGTCGAACATCCAGCAGACGCGGGAGGGGATGGACAAAGCCATCGACCCGACGCAACTGGCGCTGTCGCAGGAGTACCGCACGAACCAGGATGCGGTGCTGAACACGACCTCGGACAACGTGTACGACGCCATCGACCCCACGAAGCTCTCGATGGATTCGGAGTATGCGCGCCAGGCGGGCATGACCGATGCCGAAGTGGACGAGGCGGCTCAGGCTGGGGCGCGGAACGTGGGCGCCCGCTACCGCTCGGCTATCGGGGATCTGGAGCGCAGTGCGGCTGAATCGGGCAATGCCTCTCCGCTGGCAATTGCGGCGGGCAGGGCGCGGTTGGAACGGCAGAGCGCCACGGATGCGGCCGATGCCACAGTGAGGGCACGGCTGGCTGCGCGGGCTGAGCAGCGGGATGCGGCAACGGGCGTTGAAGGTACGCGCCTTGGGGCCGAGCAGACCTACGCGGGGCTGCGGTCTGGTGCGGCTATGGATCTGGGCAATCTGGCGTCCGATGCCGTGGGACAGCGCGAAGGACTGCGTTCGGCTGCGGTGCGGGACATCTCCGACCGGCAGATGGACGCCGCGAGCACAACCGGGAAGATGGCGCAGGACGCGGCGCAGTACGCGGGTGATTCGCGGCTCAGCAACGAGCAGCAGATTGCGAATCGCGCCACGCAGGCTGAGCAGGAGGCGTCCGATAGGGCCGCCATGACGGCCACCAACCGGCAGGCCACGAGCCTCACGAACCAGGCGAACAAGTTTGACCGGGGATTCGGAGCGAACGAGGCGCTGTCGGGGCGCACGAAGACGACCGGGGATGCGCGGATCGCGGGGAGAAACACGTACCTCGACTTGACCGCAAATCAGACCAACGCGAATGCGGAACTGGGCAGTACGGCTCGCGGGCAGCGCGTCTCGAATTTCGGCACGCAGGCTGGTGCCGTGAACACGGCCACGGGGAACAACGCGGATTACGATCTGCGGCGGCGCGGGCAGTCGTTCGGGACGAACTTCAAGAGCAGCCTCGGGGGCACGCTGGGCAAGACGCTGGGCGATCCGGTGGGGCTGTACAACAAGGCGAAGACCGGCAAGTAGGAGGACAGCATGGCGTTCCTGAACATTCCCTACACGCAGGACAGTATCCGGCGGGCGGTGCGCGGAATCACCCCACCGTTTCTGCCCGAGGGGTACGGATACGATGCGGCTCCGATTGAACCGGCGCAGCCGCCTCCGCTAAGCCGCCCGCAGCCGGTCGCGCCACCCGAGCCGCCCCCTATCGAAACGCCCGCAGAGATCGCGCGGTACCGGGAGCTGGCGGGCCGCGGCGCTCCGCAGCACCCGAAGCACGGCAAGTTGCGGACGGCGCTGGAGACGGTGGGCAAGGTGTACGGAGTCAACGAGGAGATCACGGACCCCGGCTACTCGCGCGAGCGCGACCAGTACTATTCCGACCTTCAGGCGGCGAAGATGGGGGCCGATGCCGCTGAGGCAGACCAGAAGCTCCGGGCGGAACTGGAGATGCGGCGGAAGCAGACGGCTGCGGCAGAGGCGACACGGGCGCGGGAGGAGCGGCTGATGAATGCGCCTCCGAAAGCCGAGCGTCAGGTGATCGACGGGCAGTTGTTTGAACTGGACGCCTCCACGGGCAAATGGGCTGCTGTCGCGGGTGCTCCGAAGCCTCGCGAGATCAAGCCGGGGTACGGGTACGAGAAGGACGGCAAGGTGGAGATCCCCGTGCCGACACCGCCGAAACTGAGTACGCCGATACCGGGCCGCGATGTTCCGTTCCCCAAGGACGTAGAAGAGCAGAAGCGCCGCATGGCAGCGGCGAACAGGGCACCAAGTGGGCCAGCGCGAGGCACGCCGAAGCAGTTTGCGGATCTTGACAAGAACAAGAGCGCCGACTTGCTGCGACTCAAGCAATGGGCGTCCGACCAAGCGTACAACAATCCCGACTCTGCCAATTCAACCTACGCTGATCTGCGGAACGCATACCAGGAGGTTCAGAACGACTACGAGCGGCAGATTGCGTCCCTGGGTGGGAATGTTGAGCACTTCGAGTATCCCGCTGGGCCGGAGTTCATCGCGCAGCAGACGGGGGTGAAGCCAAAGCCCCCTGCGCCTAAAACTGGCGGAGCCGCTGCCACGTCCAGCAAGTACAAGCTTGGTGACACCGTGCGGCTGAGAAGCGGAAAGACGGTGCGAATCACCAGCGTCAACTCTGACGGCACGTTCGACTACGAGTAACCATGCCACGCGCAAGCCTGAATGACATCGCGGAACACGTAACGGCGAAGCGAGCATCTCTCGATGAAATCGAGGGACTAGCCACTCCCGCTACTCCTGCGCCGAAAATGGCCACACCGGAAACCATCCAGGGCGGCGGAGCCGCTGCGTTCGGCGGGAAACTGCCGGGGCCGCCCGCGCTATCAAGCCCCGTGCGTTCCGTATCGAAACTTGGCCCCGTGGTGGATGCGGCAAAAGAAGCCACGATGGGCCACGCTATCGGATCTCTGGGCGGTGCCACAGCTACGGACCTGTACGAGATGGCGGGGCGCTCCGGCAAAGCCATCGCGGAAAACGCGCTGGGGCAGCCGTGGGAGCGCACGCGGGAGACGCTTCCCGCGCCCGCAAAGGCGGTGGAGTTCGCCTATGGTGTTGGCAAGGCCGTTCCGGGGCTGATTGACTTCGCCATGACCCCGATGGGTGCGGCGAGTCTCGCGGTGCTGCCCGCCGTTCCGCCGCCCGTTAAGGCTGCGGCAGAGGCGTACTTTGGCACAGAGATGGCAGTCGGGGCGAAGGACGCCATTCAGCACGCCGCGCAGAACCCCACGCCCGCGAACGTGGGCGAAGCGGTCGGGACTGCTGGAATGGCCGTACTGCCGCTGGCACACGCCCGCGCTGCCAATAAGAGAGTCGCATCAGAGGAGCGCAGGCTGGCTGAGTATGAGCGCGCCCGTGAGTTGAACCCGCCTCCCGTGGACCCTCCCGTAGAGGTTGCGTCCAAACCCGCACAGCCGCTCATGAACCGGGAGCAGCGCCGCGCCACGGCTATGCCGCCTGAGATCGGCCCGCCCGAGCAGGTAGCCCGCGCCCAAGCCGCCCGCGAGGACATCATCGGGAAGCCGCGCGAGGAGTGGACGAATAGCGACGTGGTAGCGGCAGACGCGCTGATCGCAGAGGGAAATGTCGGTGCGCCTAGCGTGGCTGAGCCTATCGCCCCGCCGAAACTTGAGACCCCCGGCAAGCCCGCCATTGCGCCGAAGCGTCAGACTGCCCCTATTTCCGAGATCGCGGAGAAGGTGCTGACGGAGGAGCCGAAGCCCAAGGCCGAACTGACCCCCGACACCTTCATGGAGGCCGTGAATGCACCCGAGGTACGAGCCGAAGCCCTGCCCGAGCGAACTGCTGAGGCTCGTTCTGGCGAGCCCGCTGTCGCGCCGGCACCTGAGCCCGTGCGTGCTGAAGCCGGGCGAGATGGAGCCGCAATTGAACCTGTCGCTGGAGTAAGCCCCGCCCCTTCCGCAGAAAGGAGCGTGATCCAGCCATCGCAGCCGATGGCGGAGGGGGCGGGGAAGCTCAACGGTAAGTCGTCCATACTGAACCCCGCGCCCGAAGAGGTCGCCGCTGCCAAGGCCCGCATCAAGTCCCGCATGGCGGAGCTAGCGACATCCGAGGAGGGCACGCAGAGGTGGAAGGTCGATCCGCGCGACATGGAAGACCTCATCATTATTGGGGCCGACTATGTGCGCCAGGTGGGCCGGAACTTCGATGCGTTCTCGACGGCCATGAAAGCGGAGTTTGGGGACCGCATCGATCCATACCTGATGCGGATTTACACCAAGGCTCGGCAGACCTCGGGAGGACCGGAGCCGAACAACCCGATACCGCCGCAACCGAAAGGCACGCAGTCTCCCACGAAAGCTCTGGGTTCCGCTCGTGACCGCCTCGTGGCTCCTGGGCTCTCTCTTGTGGAGGGTGGCAAGCAGACCGTCAACGGGCCGAAGGTGGTCCAGTTCCCCACGGGTCGGGATGGCGAGCGGGGATCGTTCTCGCTCAAACCCACGGGTCCGCAGACGCCGGCCGAGGTGTACGCCAAGGAGCAGGTCGCCAAGCGGGAAGCGGCGCGGAAGGGTCCGATTTCGGATCTGACGCAGCGGGTCAAGGCGGCCGTGGCGAAACTGAAGGCCGAAGCCGTGGATAGCACCGCCCCGATCCTGGACACCATCCACAAGGCGCAGAAGGAGAACGGGTACGAGTTGCGCCCGGGCGAGAACATCGAGCACCAGATAGACCGGGTGTACCGATCGCGCTCCATCGCGGACCAGTTCATGCAGGACAACAAACTGCTGGACACGATCCGCCAGGTGGACGATATCGACTACTTCGACCAGTACCTCATCGCCAAGCAGGCGCGTGCGGTCGAGGCGCAGGGGTTCAAGATGGGGCGCGATGCCGCAGCAGATGCGGCGCTCATCGCGGAGTTTGAGCCGCGCTACCAGAAAGCAGAGCAGGCCATCCGGCAGTTCGACCGGAAACTGCTTGACTACTCCGTGGAATCCGGGCTGATTTCCCCGGAACTCGCCGCGCAACTGAAGACCATCTACCCCGACTACGTTCCCCTGAACCGCGTATTCAACGCGCTCGAAAAGGGCGAATTGGGCCAAAACGTAGGCAAGCGCGGCGTGGCGTCCCTCTCCAAGCAGACCGTTGTCCAGAAACTCATGGGCTCCGAGCGGGAGATCGAGAACCCGTTCGCATCGTTCATCGACAAGACCTACCGGGCGTTCTCCGAGGGCGAGCGGAACAAGGCAGCCCGGATGCTGGCGGGATACCGCGACCTGCCGGGGATGCAGGGGCTCATCACCGAAGTTGCTCCCGGCGCAAATGTCCCCACCGACCGCACGTTCCCATTCCTGGACGGCGGCACAAAGCGCACCTTCGAGACGACGCGGGAGATCGCGTCGGCGGCGAAGTCGCTGGATGTGAAGGATATCGGGCTGCTGGGGCGAATCTTTGCGGCCCCTGCCCGCTTGATGAAGACCGGAACCACGGGCATCAACCTGCCGTTCGTACTGTCCAACGTCGCGGTTGACCAGACATTCACGCTGATTACGTCGCGGTACGACCGCTCGCTGGCGAACCCGGTTACGTTCGTTCGGGCACTCACGGCGGCGCTCAAGCACAACGAGTTGTGGGATGAGATGGTGCGTGAGGGCGGCGGATTCACGTCGTTCGACATCTCACGTAACCAGCCCAAGCAGACCATCGACCGCATCCGGGCGGGACGCAGCGGTGAGGCGCGGGCGCAGTACATGATCCAGCATCCCGTTTCGACGGTGGCTGAGCTGTTCCGCGCCGCCGAGGATGTCGTCAGCAAGTCCGAGCAATTCGGGCGCCTGCGGCTGTATGAATCCGCGAAGCAGGCGGCGCTGAAGGCGGGCCGCACGGAAGCCGATGCCAGGATTATCGCTGCCCAACACGCCAATAACGCGCTGCCGAACTACATGCGATCTGGGACGGCCATGCGCCCACTCAACGCCGCCGTGCCGTACTTGAACGCTGGCGTGCAGGGCTCCAGGTCTTTCCTCCGGGCGATGGCCGAGAACCCGGCGCGCACGTCTGCCAGCGTCGCCACTACGCTGTTTTTCCCGGTGGCGATGGCAACCATGTGGAACCTGTCGGACCCGGATCGGAAGCGTGCCTACAGCGATATCCAGGACTACGAGAAGGAAAACAACCTCGTGATCCTGCTGCCCGGAAAGCCGCAGCAGGACAAGCAGGGGCGGTACGAGGTCGTCAAGATCAAACTGCCTCCGGGGCTGAACAAGCTGGCGTCCCCGGTGCGGCGCTTCCTGGAACAGGCCGAAGGCATGGACCCGGTGAAGTTCCGCGAGATGGCGGACGCGGCTATCGGGACCGTCTCGCCCGTGGAGCCGAACCTGAGCGGGCTGTCGAATATCATTCCGCAGGCGATCAAGCCTACCGTGCAGGCTGCGGCAAACTACGACTTCTTCCGCCAGCGCTCCAAAGTACCCGCCCGGTTGCAGGACCAGCCGACCGCTATGCAGGTACAGCCGTACACGTCGGGCACGGCGCGCAAGATCGCGGGGGCGCTCGGCACGTCGCCCATCAAGACTGAGGAGTTTATCAAGGATACACTGGGAGGCATTGGATCGCAGGTGCTTGGAGCCAGTGACCGGGCACTCGCTGCGGCCGGGCAGATTCCCAAAGATCAGATCGGCGGGACCACTACCACAGAAGCCGTCACGGCGCGATTCAACACCGCCCGCGGAGGCGAGTTGGATAACCGCGAGTACGCCAAGCGAAAGGCGGTCGAGGAATCCGCGATCACCAAGGCTGTCGAGCGGGCGAAGCAGTCGCCATTCTACTCGCGGCTGGACACTGAGGACAAGCGCCAGCGGCACCTTCAGACCGTGGCGAACCGGGCGCGGTACGAGGTAGGCAAGGTTACCAGCACACCCCGGTACAAGCGACTTCAGCCGGAACAGAGAGTCGCGGAACTGGAGAAGGTCGAGGCTCGCATTGCCAGGTACGGAGTGCCGGCGCGGGTGACTCGCCCCACCCCGCCGATTCTGAGATCCCCGCGGCCCTTCGAGGCGCGCAACTAGACAACCCAAAGGAGAACAGCATGCCAGCACCCGTAAGTGTACACGTCGGCCCCCCGTCCGAAGCGTGGACCCCCATGACCGACTTTGCCGGTGGCGCCAACCCAATCTACGGCGGACTTGCCAAGTCTAGGCAGCCGCAGTTCACATTCACCGGAGCGACGGTCTCCAAAGCGAACCCCGCCGAGGTCACCTTCGCCGCTCACGGTCTCCAGTCCGACAACCCTGTGGTTATTTCTGGAGCCACGGGGGACTGGGCGGGGCTGAATGGGAAGCGCGCCGTGACTGTCACCGCAGCCAACACGTTCACTGTGGCTGTCGATTCCAGCGGCTTTGCCGGCAACTTCGACGGCGCGATTTCCACCACGGCTCCGCGCACGAATGCGACCTGCTGGGCTATCACCAAAAAGTACTGGGACGCGAACGGCCAGGTCCGCGAGGCTAACGCGGAAGGCAGCGTCGGCGCAGACAAAGCCTGGAGCAGCCGCGCCGCGTACACCTACGCATAAAGGAGTTTTCGATGAAACGACTCATACTGCTGGCGTGCCTACTCTCTGTTCCGGCATTCAGCCAATGTAAGCACTGGAGCACCGCCCGGGTCGCCGGACAGAGCATCTTATATTGCAGCGATTACCGCACAATGGGCACCGGCGCTCCAGGAGCGGGAGGGTGTGCCGCCCTTTCCGACGTTGGCAAGATATACGTCCGCACGGACGCGAAAGCTGCCAACGCGAGCCAGTACACCTGCGCCCAGACAGGAAACGGCGTATTTGCGTGGGAGCTTCCTGGCGGGAACGCCGGAACCGGTACAGTATTGCCAGAAACCGCCACCTATATACCAGGCGACCTTGCAGTTTTCAAGAATGCCGCAGGAACCCTCATCGGTACGGTATCCGCCACGGGCGTGCTGAAAATCTCCGGAAGTCAACCGGCATTGGCTACGGCTGCGGATATCACAGCGCTCTATGGTGGCGGCTCGTGCGCCGGATACCTCAAGAGCGACGGTACATGCGATACGCACCCGATCACACGAGGCTTCGGCTACTCTTTCAACGGCGGCGGATCGGCGCTCACCGCACCCCAGACCGGCTACCTCACCGTGCCCTACGCCTGCACCATCGCAGCATGGACCATCGCGGTGGATGCGGGCACTGCGACGGTGGATGTGTGGAAGGTGGCCACGGGCACGGCTATCCCGACAGCGGCAAATACGATCACGGCATCGGCTACGCCTGCGATTGCCAGCGGAACGGCGCTACGCAGCACGACGCTTACCGGCTGGACGACGGCGGTTGCGGCCAACGATATCGTGGCGTTCAGTCTGACGGCAGCGAGCGGCGTATCGTTCCTCAACATAACCGTGGAGTGTGCCCAATGAGGCTCCTGATCGCGTTTCTTCTGGTCCCGCTCGCATGGGGCGCGGCGTTCACCTCGAAGGCGGACGGCAACTGGAATTCCGCAGGCCAAACCACGTGGACGCAAACCGGCATCCCTGGCGCGGGCGATACCATTACAATCACCCACACGATCACCTGCGAGGCGGGGCAGGCCTGCACCGTG
>DATMXS010000043.1:0-12419 GCA_035561355.1 Bryobacteraceae bacterium
CAGCAGCCACTTGCCACCCTGCTTCACCCACAGGTGCAGCATGATCAGGTTGTTGTCGAACGGGCCGGTCTTGTTCACGCCATGCATGCGGACTCTCGAATGCGCTACCGCGGCGTTGCCGAACATCTTCACTGTGATCGACTGGTGGTCGATGCCCTTGTAGTTGTATTCCTTGTTCCGGATCTTGCCCGCGTACTCGGCCTTGCTCTCGATGACGCCGGTCGAGTGGGCGTAGATCAGGTCGGGGGAGAGGAGCGCCTCGACAGCGGTCGCATCGCCAGCCACCACGGCCTTCGCCCACGCCTTCTCTGCTTTCTCGACAGCCGCATCATCAGCCGCGACGGCGAGTCCGCCTGCCAAAATCAGGGCAACTAGAAGATTTCGCATCATGGGTTGAGAATAGCCGAAAACTGCATTTACCGCAGAGGCGCAGAGACGCAGAGAAAAGCTGGGAAAGATTGATGGTGGGTGGTGTTCGGCCTGAGAGCGCATCAGAAATCGGGGCGTACCGTTCTGCAGAGCATCGTAGCTATCCCTCTTCAAAAAGGTGTTCTCTGCGTCTCTGCGCCTCTGCGTTGAATCAGCTCTGCCTACCAGTACGCGCGACTGCTTTTACCGCAGAGACGCAGAGACGCAGAGAAAAGCCGGGAAGGATTGATGGTGGGTGGTGTTTGGCCTGAGAGCGCATCAGAAATCGGGGCGAATTTTTCTGCAGCGCATCGTAGCTATCCCTCTTGAAAAGGTGTTCTCTGCGTCTCTGCGTCTCTGCGTTGAATCAGCTCTGCCTACCAGTACGCGCGACTGCATTTACCGCAGAGGCGCAGAGAAAAGCTGGGAAAGATTGATGGTGGGTGGTGTTCGGCCTGCGCGGGGCGAATCTTTCTGCAGAGTATCGCAGCTATCCCTCTTGGAAAAGGTGTTCTCTGCGTCTCTGCGCCTCTGCGTTGAATCAGCTCTGCCTACCAGTACGCGCTCGCAACCACTTTCGGCGGACCCGGCGTCTTGCCGATCACTTCGGCCATGAGGACGAGTTGCAGATTCCTGGATTCCCAGTCGTCCGGCAGTTGCCGCACGGCTTGCTCGAAGTAAGTCGGGTTGGTCAGAAACTCGCCCGCCATGTATGTGCCGGCGTGCGCCAGACCCGCGGCGGTGATCACGGCGTCGCCGCTCCTCGAATCGAAAATCCGCGAAAGGATCACGTAATCCAGGTTCGGCTTGGCCGGGTCGCGGGCCCATACCTGCTTCTCGATCTGGTCGCGAACGATGGGCTGGCCGTCCACCAGATCGAAGACGAACCGCAGATTGCTGGTCAACTGCATCGTCCACTGATTCGTGAACGCGCCGATCAGGACCGCAGGCTGCGCCCGCACATCCGCGAACGCGATGTCGTTTCCCATGCGGATCGAGACGGGCTTCTGCTTTCTGTTGAAGAAGCCGGAGAGCTGGGCCAGGGCGTAGGCGTCGCCGTAGCCGATGTAGTTGTCGCCGTCCCGGCTGATGTCGCCCGAAGGCACGAGCTCGGGTGGGGAATTCTGCACGATGGCATCACGCGTGGGTCGCCGCACCGTAAAGACCACCGGATGCGCGACACACAGGAGCACCGGACGCTCATTGGCAAACACAGGCGCCCAGAACCGGTCGAGTGCGCTGCCGCTTGCCGAACGGTTGTACACAACGATCCCGATCGCCCCGATCATCAGCACCAACGCAACGGCCAGCAGCAGCCGGCGCGTGTTCAGCGGAGTGATGTCCGATGTACGGACCATCTTCGGAGGCGGCAGGACGGCCGGCGTCACCGGCGTTTCGACTGCCTTCTCATGAAACCGGAACTCCGGCATATACGAGCCGGCAGGCACTTCGATATTCAACTCCGGACCGGGTCCGGCGTCGAGATAGTATTGCGCGAGACGCTTTCTCAGCTCGCTCGCCTTCACACGGACAATCGCATCCTCGCCGGTGTCGTAATCCGGAGCCCGTTGGAATACCCCTGCGCCGATCGAACGTTCCTTTAACAATTCGAAATGGCCCTCTAGGGCGTTCACGACGATGTAGCGGAGCAACTCCTGTGACCGCCGCGCAGTGCGGAATGCCGGACCTGCAAGAATGCGCTCGAGCTCGGCGAGAACCGCGGCTTGCCGTGCAGCTAGAGTATCTTGCACGACTTCCGGAGTCGATTCGTCCGCGTTCATTCTGCCCATTCTAGCATCGAACAGGACGTTACTCTCCGTTATGCCACCCGGTTACGTTCCGTTCCAAACCTTTGATTTGAAAGATGATGGGCGTACTCTGGCTCCGGAGCAAGAAAGCAATGGCCCTCCGGCGCAGCCAACACGTAGCGGTATCGAGGCAAGCCATGGCGTGCACGTTCTCGCTGGCGTTCCCCACGCGTTACCGGCACGCGGTGGACGCCGGGTGCGCCGCCCTGGACGAGATCGAGCGCCTGGAAGAGAAGCTGAGCGTTTACCGTCCGGATAGCGACGTCAGTCGAATCAATTGTGAGGCGCGCGAGCGTGCCGTTGTTGCCGACGCCGAGGTCTTCGCAGTTCTCGAGATCGCCGACCGTATCAGCGGCGCAACGGAGGGCGCGTTCGACATCGCGTCGGGCGCACTCAGCCGGGCCTGGGGCTTCTATAAAGGACCGAAGCAGGTCCCTGTGGAGCAAATCCGGCTTGCGGCGACGGCGGCGAGCGGCATGCGCCACGTGCAACTGGACGCCGGCACCCGGACCGTCCGCTTCCTTCATCCCGGCGTCGAACTGAACCTGGGCGCAATCGGAAAGGGCTATGCGATCGACCGCGCTTTGGCGCTCCTCGCCTCCGAGTGGGGTCCTGGAGCCGTCCTGATGCACGGCGGCCAGAGCAGCATACGGGCGATTGGCGCGCCTCCCGGCGAACCCGAAGGCTGGCTGGTGGCGATAGGCGATCCGTTTCGTCCGGGGCGGGCCGTCGCGAGCGTACGTCTCCGTGACAGGGCGCTCGGCTCCTCCGGCGCGGATCATCAGTTCTTCGAATACGGCGGCCGCCGGTACGGGCACATCCTGGATCCGCGGACCGGCGTCCCGGCCCTTCAACTGGCCTCAGCGACAGCTCTTGCGCCCACCGCAGCAGAGGCGGACGCTTTATCAACGGCATTTTTCGTCCTTGGTGTCGAGCGTACGCGGCAGTACATACGCACGCACTCCGGCATCTCGGCAGTCCTTGTAACGAAGCCGCGGAAAGACCAACGCCCTGCAGTCATCGGCCTGGGCCTGGACCGCAGCCAGATCGAGTTTGTACTCCCGCATAAACCTGAACCGGCCGGGACGCTCCGGCAGCCCATGCCTGGGGCGCACCCGGCCGGACTTTTTCAGGCGCGGGAGGAGGTGAGACATGCATAAGGCAACGCGAGTGTTCCTCGTGCTGCTCCGGATCGCCATCGGCTGGCACTTCCTGTATGAAGGCATCTGGAAGATCGAGTCGGATGGCGAAGGCCGGCAGTACCTGACGTCTCGCTACTTCTTGCAGGCATCCACGGGACGCCTGCGTGATTTCTTCGGTGCGGCTCAGCCCGGCGCACTGACGATCCCGGCCGCCGACGCTCGCATCGACCAATGGAGCGACGACATCGTGGCCCACTTCAAGGGCCAGAACAACGCGCTCACCGTGCCGCAGCAGAAGGACCTCGCTACAGTCGCGCAGGAATTGAAGACCCGGGCGCGCGAAGCTCTTGGAACGGGCGAAGGGTACGATGCCGTAATCGCGATGGACTGGACCAACATCCACGAGCAGGTACTGAAGATCACGGCAAAGCCGGACGAGCATTTCACCGCGCTCGAGTATCTGCAAGGCTCCACCGGTCCGCTCCGGGGCGTGTTCCGCGCCATGGTGCCCGATGTGAGCGGAGTCGAGCGCCTGACTAAGGCATCCGCGCAGGCGAGCCTCGACGAGCGTTACGAAGAGTTAGTAAATCATTACAAGACATTCTCGACGGACCAGAAGACGGCGCTTGCCAAGACCCGCGACGAATTGAAAAAGTCCATTGCGGAGACGCTCGACGATCCCATGTTTCAGGCGCGCCTGGCGGATTACAAGTACGGTCTGAAAGAGGTTCGCGAGTACGAGCGAGGCGCCGACCAGCCGTTCGCGAAGGAGAGGCGCGATGCGTACCGCACGCGTCTCGACACAATCGCGGCGGAGTTGCTGGCCTTCGTCAATGAACCTATGGTCGAGCTGACCAGGCAGGCGCAAACGGTCGCGACAGCGGATCAGTTGAATGAAGGGCCGGCGCCGCGCCCGCGCGGGCAGACATGGTTCATCGACTGGGCCGTCAAGTGGGGCTTGGTCGCGATGGGCCTGGGCCTGATCCTCGGCCTGTTCTCGCAGGTAGCGGCCGCGGCCGCCGCCGCGCAGCTTGCGATGTTCTACTTTGCCGCGCCACCCTTGCCCGGGCTTCCCGCAGCCACGATGGGCGGGCACTTCATGTACATCGATCGCAACTTCATCGAGATGATTGCAGCTCTGCTGCTCGTGACAGTTCCGAGCGGTAAGTGGGCCGGCCTGGATGCATGGCTCGACCTGTGGTTTTATCCGCGGCTCCGCCGCAAGCAGCCCGCGCCGGTGGAGGCGCCCGTTCCGGTGAATGCGTAAAGCATCTCACCGCAGAGGCGCAGAGAACGCAGAGATGGTGAAGGCATTCGGAGGCACGTCATGATTTTGAATGAACAGCAGAGGCAGATCGGTAAGGATAATTTCGCCAGCGCGCTGCGGTACACGCGGCGCGAGGTGCTGGCCGGGGCCGCAAGCATTCCCGCGGTGTCGGCCTTCTATTGGGGGTACGGCAGCCTCAAAGGCTCGCCTGTGAAGACTGCCATCATCGGCGTGGGCGGCCAGGGCCGAGCGCAGATCGGCTCCGTCAACCCCGAGTACGTGAAGATCGTGGCTTTCTCGGAGATCCGGCCGAGCAATCAAAAGAAAGCGCGGACAGCGCTGGAGGCGAAGTACGGCAGCGATGCGCGCGGCATCGAGATGTACGAGGATTACCACAAGCTGCTCGATCGCGACGATGTAGAGATGGTGATCATCGCGCTCCCGCTGCACCTGCACGCCTCATGCGCCATCGAGGCGATGGAGAAGGGCAAGCACGTTCTCTGCGAGAAGCTCATGGCGAAGACCGTGCCGGACTGCAAGCGCATGGTCCGCGTGGCGCACAAGACCGGGCAGTTGCTTTCCATCGGCCACCAGCGGCACTACAGCTACCTGTATCAGAACGCGCTCGAGGTGGTGCAGCAGAAGGACATCATCGGCGACGTCCGCCACATCCGCGCGTTCTGGCATCGCAACCAGACCGGCGGCGGCAAGCCCGGAGCGGATAAGGGCGGGTTCGATACGTGGTTCGCGAAGTGCCCGCCGGAGGACCAGAACGTGGACTTCCGCAAGTATGGTTACGAGAGCCTGGACGAAATGGTGCGGTGGAGGCTGAGCCGGCGCACGGGCGAGGGCCTCATGGCGGAACTCGGCAGCCATCAGTTGGACGCGTGCAGCATCATTTTGAAAGGCGTGTGCGGCGACGGCAAGCATGCGGTGCATCCGCTCGCGGTTTCAGGCGTCGGTGTAACTTCGTTCTTCACCGACGGCCGCGAAGTCGAAGACCACGTGTATTTGACTTACGAGTATCCGAAGGACGTGATCGTGAGTTACTCCTCCATTACGACGAATGAGCTTGAAGGCTACGGCGAACAGGTGATGGGGACCAAGGGCACGCTGGCGGTGCTGAACGAGAAGGACGTGTTCCTGTTCAAGGAGCGGGGGTTGAAAGACACTCGCGTCACCTGGGCGGAGCGGCGCATCACGCAACCGGTGACCACCGCGACATCGACGGCCGCGTGGGCCGCGGAGAGCGGCATCGAGGATACGCTCACCAGCCGCGGGTACCGTGAGGAGCAGGAGCACCTGGCATACCTGATCCGCCACCCCGGCAGCGGCCAGCCGCGCTGCAACGGCGAGGTCGCAATGGGCGACGCGGTGGTGACCCTGGTGTCGAACATGGCCATGCGCCAGCACAGGAGAATCGAGTTCAAGCCCGAGTGGTTCGACGTGAACTCGGATGCCGCGCCCGAAAAAGCTTAGGATTCGGACCGCTACGCCGCCCATACATACTGTGTCTCCTGCTAAGGCCGCGGGTCGCGCTTGCCTCCAGGTGCGATTCGCGGCCCCTTTTCGCGGGGAGTACACAGCAATAACGTACCGGATATGGTACCGAAGTCACTTTATATATTCAGTGAGAATCTGTAGGGTGATTTCCGCCGAGTTCGGGATAAAATCATCAGAACTGCAATGAAGCTCATTCGACAGTTCGTGTATGACGAACGCGGCCAGGACCTCGTGGAGTACACGCTTCTGATTGCATTCGTCACGATCACTTCAGCCGCGCTTCTGACGGTGAATCAGCAGGCGATCGCGAGCATCTGGAACAAGACTGAAGCCCGATTGCTCGAAGCCCAGACCAAGAGCCTTTAAGGCCGCGCGATCCCGAGCGCGCGGATCCGTTTGTGCAGGTTGGTGCGCTCCATTCCGAGCGTGCGCGCAGCCGACGAGATATTCCACTCCGCCCCTTCGAGCGCCCGCATAATGTGTTCGCGCTCGGCGGACTCCCGCGCCTCTCTCACGGATGACTTGGGGCCGCCCGCGCCGGGGATGCGCATCTCGAGGGGGATCGATTCGACGGTCAACTCATCCTCCGCCGTCAGGATCGCCATGCGCTCCACCACGTTCCTGAGCTCCCGCGCATTACCGGGCCACGGGAAAGCCTCCAGCACGGGGAACACTTCGTCATCGAAACGCTTCGGCCTGAAGTTGTTCCGGCGGCAGAACTCTTCGAGAAAGTATTGCGCAAGCGGACGGATGTCGCCTGCGCGTTCGCGCAAGGGCGGAACGCGAATGGGAACCACGCACAGCCTGTAGTACAGATCCTCGCGGAACTTCTTCTGTTCCACCATGCCGTAGAGATCGCGATTCGTCGCCGAGATCACACGGACGGAGACGCGGATAGGCTGCTCGCCTCCCACACGGTGAAACTCGCCTTCCTGGAGCACGCGGAGCAGCTTGGCTTGGGCGGTCTCGTGTAAGTCGCCGACTTCATCAAGGAACAGCGTGCCGCCGTCCGCCAGTTCGAACTTGCCCCGGCGCGCACCGGAGGCGCCGGTGAACGCGCCCTTCTCGTGGCCGAACATCTCGCTTTCAAGCAACTCGGTCGGGATGGCGGCGCAGTTCATCTTGATGAAAGGCGCGGCTGCCAACGGGCTCTCGCGATGGATGAACGCGGCGAGCAGTTCCTTCCCCGTGCCCGACTCTCCATTGAGCAGCACACGCGCGTCCGAACGCGCCACCATCGACGCCTGTTCGAGCACCTTGACGAATGCGGGCGTGCCTCCGATCATCTTCGGTGCATCACCCACCATCTCGCGGAGCCGCTCGTTTTCCTGGCGAAGCGCCGATTGCTCCACGGCATTCTTCAACGCCAGCAGGACGCGGTCGCGCGTGAGCGGCTTTTCGAGAAAGTCGAATGCCCCGGCGCGCGTCGCCTCAACGGCATCGGCGATGGTGCCGTGTCCCGAGATCATCACCGCGGGCGCGGCGCTGCCGTTGTGGCGCATCTCCCGCAGGAGATCGATGCCGTTGCCGTCAGGGAGGCACACGTCCAGGAGGAATGCGTCCGCGCGGCGCGCCTCGGCTGACTTGCGGAATTCGGCGGCGGAGAGGCACACGGTAACGCTGTAGCCTTCGCGCTCCAGGATGAACCGCAGCGAGCGGCCGATATTCTCCTCGTCGTCTACGATGGCGATGCGGCGCATTAGAGACTAGGTTACGAAGCTGCGCGGGTGGGGACAAGTGCAGGCGCCGCGGTAGCGGGCAGGCTGAGGCGGAATGCGGCTCCGCCAAGGCGGCTCTCGATGAGTTCCAGGTCGCCGCCGCATAGCAGTGCGTTGTTCCTTGCGATGGAGAGTCCAAGGCCCATGCCGCGCTTCTTGAACGTAATGGTGGGTTCGAATAGAGTTTGCCGGGCCTGTTCGCTCAACCCGGGGCCGGAATCGTGTACTTCGATGGATACGCGGCCGGCGGTGGTGGCCGTGATCACGAGAACCTCGCGCGCGGCATCGGCTGCATTTTCGAGCAGGTTGGTCAGGACTCCCTTGACCAGGTCGGCGTCGGCGCGCGCCAGCGGGGTGGGGCGGGCAAACTGCTTTTCGTAGCGCACGCCTGAGCGTCCGGGCTCGAGCAGGGCGATCCGTTCTTCAACCGCGGCATTCACGTCCACGGTGGTGGAGCGGACGGACGGTTCGGAGGAGAACTCGGAGAAGGCGCGCACGCGGCGCTCCAGCGTCTCGACTTCATCCACGGTGATGCGAGCCGCCTGCTCGACGAATCGCGGGTCGTCAGCAGCGCCGCGCGCGAGGATTTCCTCCATGGTCAGGCGAATCGGCGTGAGGGAGTTCTTGATCTCGTGAGCCATCTTCCGCGCCAGCGTGCGCCAGCTCGCGATCTGGGTCAGGTACACAAGCCGTTCGCGGCTCTGCTCGAGTTGCGCGGCCGTCTCGTTGAACGCACGGATGGCGCGGCCCGCTTCGTCGTTTCCGGCGGCGGGGATGCGCGTCGCGAGGTCGCCCGCGGCGAGCCGTGCGAGCCCGGCGGTGAGCTGCTGGACGGGCCGGCTCAGCCGGTGCGCCAGGAAGATGAGCAGCGCGAGGGAGACGCACCAGACAGCCCCGACGAGGAGCGCGAAGGTGCGGATCAAGCCGCTGCGGAGGTCCCGGCCCCGGGCCTGTGCAACCGTCTCACGGGCGCCTCGGATTTGCGCCGAAAGCGTGGGGAGATCGGCCTCCATTGCGCGCGAGTAGACCAGCACCTGGTCGCCGCGGCGGACCAGCAGATCGATCATCTTCCCGTCATCGCTCAGCCGGAAGCGCTCGAACCCGGCGGCGTCGGCGAACTCGCGAATTTCCGAAGGCCACGAGGCGGGCTCGCCGGTGTAGCGGGTGGGCTGGATGCGGCCTTCGCCGGCATCGCGCCGGAGCTGCTCCCGAGCCTGCTGGTAGACGGTTCGCCCGGTCTGTTCGAGTGTGCGGGAGAGCCGATCGAGTTGATCCGTGGAGGAGAAGGCGACGCTGCGCTCGAGCAGTTCAGTCGCGATCCACCATGTCGCGGCAAGCGGCGCCAGGGTTGCCGCCAGGAAGACCGCGATGAGGCGGTTGCGTATGCGGTTCACGGAGCGGCCCTCGAGCCCAAACTTCCGAATCCGCCGAAGCCGCCACGGGGCGGAAAGGTGCGGCGCAACTCTGCCAGGCGGAACGGTCCGGCTTCGATCCTTGTCCGGCGGTCCTCCCCGCGCGCCTTGCGGCTGAAGAGGTCGATTAAACGGGTGAGGTTCAGGGGTTCGTCGTAATCGGGAGCGTCCTGCCGGGGCTCCTCCGCCCGCACTTCCACGCGAAGCCAGAACTGCTGCTGCTCGGAAACACCGGAGGGCTCCAATGACATCTCGTCAAGACACCAGGTTTCGACAGCGTTTGCAGTGAGGTTTGAGGCGGAGCGGCGGCGCGGACCGAGGCGCGATGCGGCGAACCGCTGCTCCCAGATGTCGTAACTGAGAACAAAGCGCTGAATGTCGCGAAGAATGGGCACGCCGCTGCGAGTGGTGGAGAGGCTCAACTGAACCGCGAATGGTACGGGCGCGCCATTGTGCAGGCGTTCAAGCGCCTTGCCGGTGACAAATCGAAATTGCGGCGCCGACACCTTCAACCGGCCGCTCACCAAACGTATTTCGAGCGCCTCCGCGCCGAGCGGCGCAGCAAACGCCACCGGGGCGGAGCAGAACAGCAGGAACGTCCTTCGCGTAAAGCGAGGGCAGTTTCGCATTAGAGATTCAGTCCCAACATGAAGACCGGCACGGCGCGGCCATTCTTGATGGGGAACGCAACGAGCATCGCAAAATCGCCAAACTGCAGACCGGCGCCGGCCGAGTGCTTCACCTCAGCCTCATCTCCCTTTTTCCAGACCGCGCCCGTGTCGTAAAAGACGCGCATCACGCGGTATCGGTATTCAGTTGAATTGTGGACGACCCTGTCGCCGCCGAGCGGGGCGACATCGTACTTGTTCCAGCCGCGGAGCGTCGAGCTGTTTCCAAGGACGAAGCGTTCGAAGAGCGGGGCACGTCCGTTCATGACGCCCGCGTTGAACCGCAGGGACAGTTTGTGCGCCCCGTGGTACAACTCGTAATCGGCCTCAGCCGTATGGCGGGCGTAAACGTAATCGCTCTCCAGGGTTTTGGTGGCCGCGCGCAGGCCGTAACCTGCTCCCAACCGGTGCGAGTTGGGCCCCGTCGATTCCAACGACCGATCATAGCGCAGAGTACCCATGACGGCATTGGCGGCTTCAGTGTGCGCGGCCGGAAACTGTTGTTGAAAACGTTGAAAACTGACTCCCGCGGTGGCCTTCAAACCGCGGACCGGAACCACTGTCACGGCGGGCTGAAAGTTCTGCCGGGTGCGGTAGATGCCCGGGATCTCCTGCTGGTTGTCGAGGGCGCGCAGGGTGGCGCCGTTCCAGACTTGGTGCAGGCTCTCGAAGTCGAAAGCGAGCCGGACCGCGTCGGTCCCGAGGCTGCGGTTCTCGTACCGGGCGATGACGCCTGCGTAGCGCTCCAGGAGCCGGTCGCCGTCGCTCAGGATCCCGACCGTGAACTCGCTGGTGGAGACGCGCACGGTGGCGTCAAGCTCACCCGTCCAGCCGTGGCGCGAGTGGTACAGCGCGCGCGGACCGGAAAGATCGAAGCGGTCGCCGCGGCCCGCAAGCTCCATTTCGAAGACAACCTTCACGTGATCCGGCTTTTCGCCGCGGCTGACCTTGCGGGTGACGGTGTACTCGGGAAAATCCTTAAGCAACCTGTCGAGGATCGGATCCAGCCTATCCTCTTTGAAATGCTCGCCGACCAGCGCCTGCATCTGGCCCCGAACAGCCGAACTCAATCGCGACCGCTGGACGCCTACAACATCCACGCTCTCGATGCGATAGCGTTCATTGACGTTTGTGTCCGGCGGGTCCTGCGCTCGTAATCCCCCGCAGGAGGCTAACAACAGCGCGGTGGTCACCAGGTGCTTCATAAGTACGTTCCGAAGAGAGCACGCCAGGGTCCAACCACAAGCCTTTTTATTGCAATGATTTCAAGCTCTCGACCTGTGAATCCGCCTCACGCACACGTTCACACCCCGCCACACCTCACGGCGCGGACCGACAAGTGCTTAACTAGTTGCCACAGGAGGTGGTGTATGGACGTCCTGCTTGGACTGGCGGCACTGGGTGTGACCGTCTTCCTGTTGGCCTTCTTCGGTCCCAGGTACCTGCGCTTTCGGGGGCGGCGGGTGGTGACCTGTCCGGAAACCAAACAAGCGGCTGCAGTTGACGTCGGCGCAGCCAAAGCCGCGCTGGGCGGCGGTATCCGCCTGACGGACTGCACCCGCTGGCCGGAGCGCGAAGCCTGCGGTCAGGAGTGCCTCGCCGAAGTTAGCACCGCGCCCGACGGCTGCCTGGTCCGAGAGCGGCTCGCGGCCTGGTATGCGGGCAAGACCTGTGTTTACTGTCACGCCGAACTCGCCGAGATCGAGTGGCACGAGCACCGGCCCTGCGTGCTGGCAGGCGATGGCGCTCTACTCGAGTGGCATGAGATATCGCCGGCGCAGATTGCGGGCGGATTGGAAGGCTGCCAGCCGTTGTGCTGGCGGTGTCACCTTGCCCAGACGTTCCGGCGGCGGTACCCCGACATGGTGACCGACCGCTAGACTCGGTGCGCGACTACGCTCACTGACCGGGTCTTCTGACCCTGGCGGAGACGGTATTGCCGGTTTCGAACTCGGCGCCCGCTTCGGGCAGCGATGCGCGGAGCTTCTGAAGCCGGGCGATGTAGCGGTCGAGAGCCGCTGAGACCGGGCCGGCGTTGGTCTGCAGGATGTCTGCCCAGATGTCCCAGGAGCTGCCGGCCAGTCGCGTCATGTCGGCGAGGCCAGGGCCGGAGACCGCGAGGTCAGCCTGGTCGAGCGAGGCCAACTCGGCGGCCAGGGCGGTGGATGCAAGCTGGGGAAGGTGCGATGTGAGCGCCACCACCCGATCGTGCTGCTCGGGGCTCATCCGGACCGGAATCGCGCCAATCGCTTTAAGCCATTCCAAGAACTCCGCAGGCGGTTCGGAGGTCAGAACGTAGGGCCGGCCACTGAACAGTTGGGCGTCCGCTGCCGACGCTCCCCGCTCGGCCTTCCCGGCCAGCGGATGGCCGCCTACGAACCGGCACGGCAGCAGCGAGGCCGCCGCAGTGATCGCGACCTTAGTGCTCCCCGCGTCGGTGACCACGGTATCAGGCCGGACCAGCGGCGCCAACATCATGAGGCTGTGAATGAT
>DATMXS010000044.1:0-4780 GCA_035561355.1 Bryobacteraceae bacterium
CGCCGCCGGCGATCCGCTCCGCCACCGACAACTTGAAATCCGGACTGAAGACACGGTTTATGTCCTCCGACAACAGAGCCTCCTCTCCATTCAATGGAAAGTGTCCCTAATTTCCGTGTCTCACTTTTGGGGTGCAGTCCAGTAACAATTTTCACCTTTTCTTGAGAAGACCCGCCGGCGGTCCGCACTACCTCCGTGATGCCCAGGAAATCACGTGTGGTGGCGGTCGGCGTGCCGCACCATATCACGCAGCGCGGGACCGACCGCCGCGACATCTTCTGGCACGAGCGCGACCGCCGCGCATACCTCGAAACCCTGTTCGAGTACGCTGGCAGCTATGGTCTCGAGGTCCGCGGTTATTGTCTCATGACCAACCATGTGCACTTCATCGCCGTTCCGAGGCGCGAAAACAGCCTGGCGCGCGTCTTCGGCCGCACGCACAGCGACTACGCCCGCTATGCGAACGTGCTGCGGCGCGGCTGCGGGCACCTCTGGCAGGCGCGCTTTTACTCCTGCCCGCTGGATGAAGCCGCCACTTGGCGGGCACTCGCCTATGTGGAGCGCAACCCTGTGCGCGCCCGGCTCGTTGAATCGGCCGACGAGTATCCGTGGTCGAGCGCGAAGGCGCACTGTCAAGGGTGGGATCCCGAGGGCCGGCTTGCGATGGCGAACTGGTCAGTGTGTTACTCGGGCGAGCGTTGGCGCGAGGTGCTGCGCACCAGTGTGGGCGAGGAGGCATTTCAGGAACGGCTGCGGCAAGCGACCGGAGTGGGCCTGCCGCTCGGCACCGACGAGTTCGTTCTTCAACTCGGCCGCACGCTGGACCGCAATCTCGAATCGCGGCCTCCCGGACGCCCGCGGAAGCGCCCTCTCGCGGCCGCCGCTGGCATCTCGGAAAAGGTGTAGATTGTTACCGTCCCTGTTTGTTCACAACCCAGAAGCTGCCGTCCGAGAGCGCCCGGCCCGCTGCAGCGGTGCCTTCGGCGCCGCCACCCGGCGGGCTCGATTAATCTCATCCCGATACCGGCAAATTCGATCAGCTAGCCGCGCTGCCGCTTCTAATCGCCGGAGGAACATTGAGCGGCTGTGCTGGCGCCGATGAGTTCGAAGGAGCGCAGCCGCGCGAGGTGATCGTAAACGTCGGACACGATGATCAGTTCATCTGCGCCCGTTTCCGCGACCAGCGCGTCCATGCCTGCGCGCACAGTGCCCGGCGAACCGATAATGGAGCGGGCGAGCATCTGCATCGCCTGGGCCTTCTCGAGCGGCGACCAGTAGCTCTCGATG
Source organism: Bryobacteraceae bacterium (assembly GCA_035561355.1). Lineage (GTDB taxonomy): Bacteria > Acidobacteriota > Terriglobia > Bryobacterales > Bryobacteraceae > DATMXS01. The sequence continues at coordinate 1,288 of DATMXS010000044.1, forward strand.
TCGTCGATGGGCGGCTTGCTGAGGCCGCGGGCGCCCCGGAAGATGTCCACGAAGGACATCTGCTGTGTCGTCGCCAGCCGGCGCGCCTCCTCGTCAGTGCCGGCAGCGACGATATTGACGCCGACCATGGCATACGGCCGGTCGAGGTCCTCGGACGGCTTGAAGCGGCTTCGATACAACTCGAGCGCGGGCATGAGTTGCTGGGGCGCGAAATGCGACGCGAACGCATACGGCAGCCCGAGTTCGGCCGCGAGCGCCGCGCCAAAAGTGCTCGAGCCGAGAATCCAGAGCGGCACCTCTGTTCCAACCCCCGGAACGGCCTGGATGCGTTGACCCGGCGCGGCGGGCGCGAGCAGCGCCTGCAACTCGAGCACGTCCTCGGGAAAACTGTCCGCTGACGCCGGGGAGCGCCGAAGCGCCCGCAGCGTGAGCTGGTCTGTGCCCGGCGCACGGCCGAGCCCAAGGTCGATCCGGCCGGGGAACAGGTGAGCGAGCGTGCCGAATTGTTCGGCGATCACCAGCGGCGAGTGGTTCGGTAGCATGATGCCGCCCGCACCGACGCGGATGGACTCTGATCCGGCCGCGATATGTGCGATGACGAGAGACGTGGCCGCACTCGCGATGCTGGGAATGTTGTGGTGCTCGGCGACCCAGATACGGCGATATCCCCAGCGTTCAGCGTGACGTGCGAGGTCGCGGGCATTGTCTATCGCGCCGCGCGGGCCGGCTTCTTCGGTGATGCGGACGAGATCGAGAATCGACAGGGGGACCATGCTCAGTTCTCCTGGTGGACATCGGAACCGTGCCATGCGCTCAGGCGGCGGATTCTGCACCCTGCGAACCGCCGTACGCGGCAACCAGTTTCATTCTCGCGCACGCTAGGTAGCTATAATGCCCGCAATGGGCCGTGAGGAAATCCACTTTCCATTGAATGGAGAGGAGGCGCTGTTGTCGAAGGACATGAACGGGGGAAAATGGGGAAAATAGGAGGCATTTCAGGAACGGCTGCGGCAAGCGACCGGAGTCGGCCTGCCGCTCGGCACCGATGAGTTCGTTCTCCAACTTGGCCGCACGCTGGACCGCAATCTCGAATCCCGGCCTCCCGGACGCCCGCGGAAGCGCCCTCTCGCGGCCGCCGCTGGCATCTCGGAAAAGGTGTAAATTATTACCGCCCCTGGTCTTGGGACCGCCGCCCGCCCGCACCCGCGACTCGATGTTCTCGAGCCGCTCGAGCAGCCGGCGCATGTGCGAAGCGTTCTGCGCTGTTTCCAACGCGCCTCCAGCCAAAGTTTTCTCGGGACTCACCTTAGGGATACTCAATGTTCCCGCCGGTCTTGTCGGAATTATGGCTCGGGTTCCGGCGGCTAACCGCGGGTTCCGCGGGGTGTATCCTCGGATCAGAGCTGGAAGCCAGGACGCCGAAGGTTATAAGCGCAGAGGCAGTACAGGAACGTGCGGTGTTCCTGCCTTCTCTCGTCAAGGGGGATTCTATGCAAGCAACCAAGCGCCTTCTCGCAGCTTTCGCCGCGGCACTGGCGCTCACCATCACCTGCGCCGCGCAAGCGCCGAAAACGGCTCCCGCAAAAAAAGGCGCCACTGCCACGCAGCACCAGCAAACGCAAGCTACGCAGCACCAGCAAACGCAAGCCACCCAGCAGGCGCAAACTCACAAATCCGCTGACCTCGTGGACACCAACACCGCCCCGGCCGACAGTCTGAAGACGATCCCCGGCATTGGTGATGCCTACGCGGAAAAGATCATCAAGGGCCGTCCCTACAGGACCAAGCACGACCTGGTGCAGAAAAAGATTCTGCCGCAAAGCGTGTACGACAAAGTGAAAGGCCAGATCGTCGCCAAACAACCCAAGTAGCGCTCCACGGGTGGATGTCCGGCATGAAACACCGGCATATGCGGAACTCCGCCCGTGATATTTCGAAGCCCGCCCGGGTGCGGCGCCTGATAGTATGACCACCATGCGCCGCGCCCTCCTCGTACTGGCTCTGGTCTCAGCGTTCGCCCCCGCACAGGATCTCCCTTCCAAACTCGATGCCCACATGAAGGGGCTGGAAGCCGGCAACGCTTTCTCCGGCTCGGTCCTCGCCGCCCGCAAAGGCAAGGTCCTCCTCGCCAAGGGCTATGGCATGGCGAACCATGAGCTCGATGTGCCGAACCGTCCCGGCACGAAGTTCCGTATCGGCTCCGTGACGAAGCAGTTCACGGCCGTCTCGATTCTCCAACTGCAGGAGCAGGGCAAACTCGCGCTCGAAGATTCGGTCTGTAAGTGGATCGAGAACTGCCCCGAAGCGTGGAAGAAGGTGACGATCCATCACCTGCTCTCCCACACCTCCGGCATCCCGAACTTCACGAGCTTCGCCGATTACGGCGCAACCCAAGCTCTGCCGGCCACGCTCACCAGCATCATCGATCGTTTCCGCTCGCGGCCCCTTGTCTTCGAGCCCATCGAGCGCTGGGCCTACAGCAATTCGAATTACATTCTGCTCGGGCAGGTGGTCGAGAAGGCTTCGGGTAAGTCCTACGCCGAGTACGTATCGGCCAACATCTTCGAGCCGCTGAAAATGGCGGGCACGGGCTACGACGACACGCGCAAAATCATCAAGAACCGAGCCGCCGGTTATTCGCGCCGCCTGAACTCGTTCGTGAATTCGAATTACATCGATATGTCGATTCCGCACGCGGCCGGCGCCCTCTACTCCACGGTCGAGGATCTCTACCTGTGGGACCGCGCCCTGTACACCAAGACGCTTCTGAAAAAACCGTCGCTCGACCGCATGTTCACGCCGGTGAAGAGCAACTATGCCTACGGCTGGTTCGTGGATCAAGCCGAAAACCGCAAGCGCATCTGGCACGGAGGCGGTATCAATGGCTTCGCCGCCATGCTGGTCCGCTACCCGGACGACGACGCCACGGTGATCGTCCTGTCAAACGTCGAGACCACAAACACGATGACGATAGTGAAGGCCCTGACCGGCCTCCTCTTCGCCGAAGCCGGGAAATAGCGCGAAACCCCACGCGACCCGCGGCGCGAAGCGGCCAGGCGGATGTGGGTGCGGTCAAATCCCCATCAGCTCGTTAACTCCTGCGTTGTCGCGCAGTCGTCGAGGAACCTGAACTGGCCCTTGCCTTTCACCTCGCGTGCAGGAAACCCTCTCCTGAGCCCAAGACCACTAAGCCTCGTCTTTCCCGTTCACGCGTCGCCCCGCAACATTTCTCCCTTTCTTTCAACAAAAGCCGCCTTCAAGTTTCAGAGTGCAGCCTCCCCGCATGTTACTCTCCGCCCGAGAACACACTCATGGAAATCGAAGTCATCTTCCCCAACGGCGTACCCGACTCCCTGATCGGGAAAACACTCACCATTACCGACCCCCGCCTGAAATCCAAAGCGGGCGCCACCCCGGATCCCGAAGGCGACATCCGGCAGTTCGTCCCCTCGGGCAACGAACCGACTGAACCGCGAAGATCAGAGAGCGGCAG
>DATMXS010000045.1:0-4750 GCA_035561355.1 Bryobacteraceae bacterium
ACCGGCGGATACTTTGCCTACAAGCATTACTGGCAGCCTCGGCAGCAGGCCATTCCCGCGGCGCCGGTTTCGGAGCAAGCTCGGGCAGCAGCGCAACAGCCTCCGGAGCAGGAAGCGCCAGCCGCGGTGGACACACCCGCAGCATCTGCAGTGACGGAGCCTCCAGCCGCCGCCGCAGCGCCGGTCATTCAAACTCCCGCAGCAACGCCGTTGGCCAGGACAAGGTCCGCCTCCGTCGCGGGCTCTTCGCGCGGTGGGGGAACGCCGGCGCCCGCCGCCTCCTTCACCCCAGCCACTCCGGTTGTAGCGACGCCACCGAGAGTATCCGAACCGGTCGCCACGCCAATTGAAAGAGTCCAGGAGCCGCAGGCTCCAGCGAACCACGCGCCGCCGCCCGCGCCGCAACGAGCCGGAATCACGCGGCCGGAATCGCCGGCGCCGCCGGTTGCGCCGGCCCGCGTCATTCCGCCGCCAGCCCCTGCTGTCCCGAAATCCGGCACATTGATCTGGTCGGGCCAACTGGAGAAGGACAAGGTTCTCACGATCGACGGAGCCAGTGCATCCAATGGCACACTCCGCGGGGCGCTCCCCGGCGTTCCTGTGATGGTGGAAGTCACGCCGTCGACGGTGGGAGTGGCGGAGATGCCAGGTCCGACCAACGGTTGGAAGCGCATCGTGCTTCGCAGCCGGAACAACAGTAACGTAGTGGTGACCGTGAAGTGGACCGTGCTGTGAAGAGGAGACCTCTCATGAAAACGCCTCTGCTTGTAGCCGCATTCGTAGTTGCCGCCGGCGCCCTGCCCGCGCCGGCCCAGCAGATACAGCCCGACAGCGAGTTCAAGGTGAAGCTGCTCGCACCCCTGAGCACGGAAACCAATCGCAAAGGCGACAAGTTCACCGCGCAGGTTGTGACCCCCGAGGAGTTCGCCGGCGGAATGATGGAAGGCGAGATCCGGGAATCGAAGAGCGGCGGCAAAGTAACGGGAAAATCGGTTCTGACGCTCGGTTTCTCTCAACTCGTCCACAAGGGCGAGACCATCCCGGTTTCGGCGCAGGTGAAGGGGTTCACCAACTCCAAAGGTCAAGCCGATGTGGATGAGGAAGGCCGAGTGATTCAGAAGAAGAGCAACGTCGGCAAGGCGGCCGCGGGTACGGGTGTCGGCGCTCTGATCGGCGGCATTGCCGGAGGCGCCAAAGGTGCGGCGATCGGGGCCGGCGTTGGTGCAGCCGCATCGCTCGTTTTAATCCAAGTCGCTGCGAAGGGCGCAAACGTGACCTTCGCCCCCGGCAGTGAAATCCAGCTCTCGGTGACCGAAGCCCGCAAGAAATAGCGATGCGGCCGACCGGGCACTCCCGCCGCCGGCCGCTTCCACCTGCCCACCTGCTGCCGTAACGCGACGGCTCGCGCAAACGTACTAGTACTGCGAGCTCTCTATCATGCGGTCAGCCTTATTTGTCGCGTGTGCCGTCTGGGGTACGGCACTTCTGCCCACGATTCAGGCCGGAGACGACTTCGTCTTCAAGAGCGAAGTCTCGCTCGTCCGCGTGGATGCACAGGTGGTGGACAAGAACAACCGTGCAATCACGGGACTTAGCGCCGCGGACTTCGTGCTCCGAGAGGAAGGCGTGCCCCGGGACATCCGCAACTTCGCCCAGGAGGACATGCCTGTAGATGTACTCCTGCTGCTTGACGTGAGCGGCAGCATGCAACCCCACATCCAGCGTATCGCGAGCGCGTCGCACCAGGCGCTCCAGGTACTTGGCGATAGCGACCGTGTTGCGGTAATGGTCTTTGATCGGGCGGCGCGGCTCCGGATGCCGTTCCGTTCCAGCCGCGCCGACGTGGAACGCGAACTCGATGCGGTTCTCAGCGAGGAGACTTTTGATGGCGGGACCGACGTGACCCGGGGCCTGATGGAGGCGGCACGATATGTGCAGGCGAATGGCCGAAGAGAAGCCCGGCGAGCCATCGTAATCCTGACAGACGACCAATCCGAACGCGGTAGCGATCCAAAGGGCGTCATTCGAGCCCTGACCAGGGCGGATGCGGTCTTGAGCCTGCTGCTCGCGCCGGACGCACTCGGGTCCGGATCGCGTGGCGTCTCGTTTCCACGCCGGGGCGGGCTCGGCGGGCCGTTGGGAGGGATCATCCTGGGGCGCCGCATGCCGGGGCCGGTGATCATAGGACCGCACACGCGGTCGGCTGGCACAGAGGAGATTGCGCGCGAATCAGGCGGCGACAGCCTCCGGGTGGACGAGGCATCAGCTCTCGAGCGGACGCTCTCGCGGCTGAGACAGCGCTATGCCCTTCACTTTCACCTCCCGGAGGGGGCGCAACCCGGCGCGGAGCGAACGATCGAAGTCGCCCTCGCGGATGAAGCCCAGCGCCGCTACCCAGGCGCGGAAGTCCACTTCAGGCGAACCTACATGGCGCCCGGCGGGCCCAACGAACCAATCGCGGTGGCCCAGGAAGGTGGCCTGCAGCGACGCGACGGCGCGACAGCCGCCGGTGAGACGGACTCTGGCGGCTGGCGCCGGACGGGAGAGCAGGCTGCTTCGGTGGAACACCCGCCGGCCGCCCCGCCTACCCCACCGAACGAACCCCAGGGAGGCTGGCGCCGAGTAGACCCGGAAGGCGCACCTGGCTGGCGTCGCGTCGGTGACCATCCCGTCCCGCCGCGGACCCAGTAAGCCCGGCCGCACACGGCAGTGCGCAGGTAAAGCAAGAGGGAGCACGCAACGGTTGACACGATCCCGCCCCTGACGCGTGACGCGAGCCGCGAACGCAGTAAGCGGGTTCAGAAAATGCTCTTGTTCCATGTCTTCCACCCCGCCGCGATCCTTCAGCCAATAACATTCCCGTCGGATGTTGATTGTCGTGGAATGGTGCAGCAAGCGGTCCAGGATCGCGGTCGCGATAATCGGGTCTTTGAAGATCGAACCCCAATCACCGTAGCTTTTGTTGCTCGTCAGGATGATGCTGCCACGCTCGTAGCGCGCACTGACCAACTGGAAAAGATTGTGGCTCCAAGATCATCGAGAGGCAGGTAGGACCACCAGAACCTTGGGGCCAAATAGACGCGCATGCGCCGGTCGAACCGATCTTCCCGATAGGCACGGCCCAAATCTGTGACCAAGTCGTGGTCGGTCATGAAGTAGGCTCCGAAACCAGCTTGAATGGCGCTTCGGCCAGAGCGACGCTTAAGTGCGTTTTACCCACGCCGGGCGGGCCCAACAAAATCGCGTTGCTCCGCCTCGGACAAAGCGCAACGTCCGCAAGTCACGGATCTGCCGCTCATCAATCGAGGGGTTGAAACGCGAAGTCAAACTGCTCGAAGGTCTTGTACAAAACGGCAGATGAGCGAGTTGCAGACGCGCCCGCAGATAAACGGCTGCGGCGCGCATCCACTTCGCAGGCGAGCACCTCGTCGAGGAAATCGCCATAGCTCGGTTCCTTCTCGGCGGCTTGTTCCAGCAGTCCTTCCAGGCGAGCCTCCACGCCCAAGGTGGTCAGTGCGTTGAAGCCGCTCGACGGGGGGCATCGCGCACCTCCCATTGCCAGACTTTCGTCGACCGCGAGCGGGCGGGACTCCACGGCGGGAGCCATCGCTCGCATGTAGACCAGGATCTCGCCACCGCTGTGACGGCGCTCAGTGGAATGCCTTCATGATGCGCGCCTTCGGTGATCACTGGGTGTCTCCGTAAAGCGGGTGGACGCACGGCGATTTGATAGCCCCCATAATGCGCCTCCACCCAACCGGCTTGTTCGCGGACCCACGATTCCTTCCCGACGTACCCACGGAACGGAGTACCGGCTGGCCGCCAGCTGACATACGGGTCGCGCGCACTCTCCGGAGTTCCTCGTCGCTGTATGGATATGGCAGGCGGCCGTTCAACGGCTGCATCGCGAGCTGATCTTCGTCCCAGCGGACCAGCACCTGCTCGTACTTCCTCCCGTGCACCCGGCGATTGGGCACCGTGTCCACCATTGCCGCAGCTCGCCGTTGGAGTCCATCAGGCAACTGGGGCCCGGCCTTGCAGGCCGCAGGCAAAGTTCCGGCGAATGTACTTCACGCCGGACTCGATCTGTGCCCGATATGGCCGGCAAAGCCATGGCTTTTAACCCACAGTAGCGGGCGAAATCAAGAAACACCGGATGCCAGATGGTCTCGCCACGATCGTCGGAGCCCAGCCAGACCGTCATCATGCGGTCGTACAAGATCTCCTCCACCAGCGTGCCCCATTCCTGGAACGCGGCTTCATGCATCCGCAGCAACGCCCCCAGTTTCTGGTCCAAGGCGGGTACCCCAGGGTGATCGTGAATCCCCAAACCTGGTGCGTGCAGCTGTCGATATCGAGGTAGCCCAGGTGACCCCAATCCGCGAATGGTATATCCGTCGCCTAGCCCCGCTGGCGAATCTCGCGCAATAAGACCTGCGCGTTCCAAACGCCGGCCGTCAGGCGTTCCTGCAGAACGCCTTGTGCGGATCGAGCTTGCCGGGCTGTGTCGTGCACGCCTTTAGCTTCCACGCCTTTCTTCCCCGTAGCACCCCGCCGGCATCTCCTCCGCATGGAGTCGATGGGGGTATGAATCTCTCGGGTAAGCTCTACCTGATCCGCTTCGCTGATCCATCGTCACGGGCCCGGCCAGCGAACGGCTGCCGACTCCTGGAATCCGCCTCTGCTGACGGGCGCTCTCGAAATGGGTGCAAATCGCAACGCGGGGGGATCACACCGCTGATTGATAAGA
>DATMXS010000046.1:0-3074 GCA_035561355.1 Bryobacteraceae bacterium
ATCCGGGTCCTGCTCGAAAGCCACGACTTGAAGCCGTGGCGGGAAAAAAATGTGGTGCGTGGCCGAACTGGACGCCGAGTATGAGTTTGTCAACTCGATCTGGCCCACTTTGATGCTCTCATTTGGCCCCCCTTATGGGCCAACGATCTCTCTGGCGCCGGCCGGAGCGGAGCCCTGCGCCGCGGTTTTTGCGGCGCGTTTAGGGCGGAGCTCCGGCCGGCGTCAGAGAGATCCGGCCGTCAAAAGACGTCCATCGGGGCCGTGCCCGCCGGGTCGAACTCATGCTTGAAGGGCAGGTGTTCCGCCGCCCGGCGTGATCCCAGGTAGACCTCAAACTCAGTTCGGTCGGGCCCCAACTCAGCCAAGCTGACGATTCGCGCCAGGCGCGTCTCGACCAACCGGTCTTCTTGGTGGCCATGCAAATGGCGATCCCGCCGGCCGATCTCCAGCGCCTTCTGAAAAGCGGCATCGCGGTCCTCGCTCTGGAAGAAATACACCGACTCCTCCCAGGCCCGCAGCCCTTGCTTGCCCTCCACCATCACAGCCCATTGGATCTCAGCTTGATACCATCGCCTTGCTCTCACCCCCGGCCTCCTTTCTTTTTCTCCAGTGTTCGCCGGAACCGATAAGACTCCTTCCCCGTGTCGATGATGTGTGCCTGATCGGTCAGCCGGTCCAACATGGCTTTGCATAGCCGCGCGTTTGGAAACATCGTGTTCCATTCGGAGAATGGCAAATTGGTCGTGACGATCACCGCCGCTCTCTCCGCTCTCCCCGAGATCACCTGAAACAGTAGCTCCACGGCCGATTCCGGCATCGCCACATAGGCCATCTCATCAATGACGATCAACTCGTATCGCAGCCATCGATTCGTTACCCGATTCAGCTCGCTTTGGTTCTTGGCCTCGATCAGCTCATTGACCAACTCGGCCGCCGTCGTGAACCGCACCCGCTTGCGTTGCCGGCAGGCTTCCACCGCCAGGCCGCTCGCCATGTGCGTCTTCCCCGTCCCCGTTTCACCTAAGAAAATGATCGGTTCGCTCCGGCTCAGATATCCGCCCTCGGCCAGCTTGCGAATCTGCGCCGCTGGTAGATGCGGCGCTTCCTCAAAGTGAAAATCCTCCAGCGTCTTTACTTTCGGAAACTTGGCTTCCTGGATCCTCCGCGCTACGGCATTGCGCTCCCGCTCCTCCACTTCCACTCCCAGCAGCGCTTCCAAATAAGCCACGTGCCCGTGCCTCTGTTTCACCGCTTCCTCGGCCAGCTTCAGAAACTGACCGCCCACCGTCGGCAGCCTCAGTTGCCGGGTGTACTGCCGGATCGTGGAGTGTTGCAGTTGGACTGTCGCTGCGCTCATTGAATCACCCCCGTTTCCGGCCATTTCCGCAACAACTGGTCGTAGTCCGTCATGGTCGGCTGCGGCCGGTCATACCGGCTCAACCCGCCCACCTCTACCGGTTCCGTCGCCCTCCTCCACTCGCTGGCGCCGGCCTTCAGCAGCAGCACCACCGCGCTCACATCCGTGCAGCCGATTTCCAGCGTCTTCTCAATCGCTTCCCGCAGCGCGTCGTATCCATGCGTCCGCCCCAAGATCAATAGATCGATCATGGCCCGCGTGCCATCCTGCTTGCCGCGCCGCTGCTTCAGCCCCTCCCACATCCGGTCGAAACTGGCCGGCCACCGCCCCTGCGCCCGCCATTGCTCCAGAGGCGTCGAGCCGGCCAGCGCGCCGGGCTTCTTACTCAGAACGTCCAGATAATGCTCCAGATCCAGCACTTTCTGTTGACGCCCGAAGCAGCGCTCATGCCGGGCCACGCAAGCGCCCTGATGCCAGATCTCCACATGCGCCGCGTACACCTTCGCCTGCACCTCACGGCCTACCGGCACGGGCGTTGAATAGAAGTTCGTCAGCACTCGCACGCATCCGCTCCCGTTCACCTGCGGAAAATGCGTCGAGGCTAACTCGAAGCCTTCCGCCGCCAGCGGCAGCAGATGCTCCCTCTCCAGACACATGCCGGCTCCCACACTCTGGCTCCGGCCCCCGATGTTCCGTTGCTCGTCCCGTTTCGACTCCGCCAGCAACAGCGCGTTCAGCTCATCCCAGTTCCGTACTTTCGGCACGGGCACCAGGTGATTCCGCCGGTAATAGCCGTTCTCGCCTTCCACCCCGCCTTTCTCGTGCCCCTCGCCCGGCGTGCAGAACTCCGACCGGTATCCCCAGTGCGACCGGAACGCGATGAATCTCTCCGTCTCTTCCCGCCGACTGCCTCGCAAAATCCGCTTCACCGCGCTCGTCAGGTTGTCGTAACGCAGTACCTCGAACACTCCCCCAAAATAGGCGAAGGCCAACTCGTGCGCTTCCAGAAACGCCTGTTGACTGGCATGCGGATACGCCCTGTGATACGCCCCGCCGCTGGCCATGCTGCGCAGGCAGAACACGTATACTTTCTGCTGCTCGCCGTCGATCTCGGCGTAGGCTTCGTACCAATCCACCTGCCCTTCCTGGCCCCATCGGTAGCTCTGCGGAACGAATACCTCCCCGTGTTCCAACCCCATCTCGATTTTTCGTCGCCGCACGTACTCCCGCACCGTCGACTCCGCCACATCCACTTCCGGCCGCTCCCCCTTCAGCCGCGTCCAGATGCGATGGGCCGTGTGCCGCTGCTTCCGCGGCGCCTTCTGGTCTGCCTCCAGTACGCCGTCGATCCATGGGATTACCGCCGTCAGTTTCGGCTTCTCCCGTTCCGCCTTCTTCCGCTCTCGAGGCGTCGCGCTGCCCAGCGCCTCCCGCACCATCCGCCGATGCACCTTGAACTTCCGCGCCACTCCTTTGATCGTTCCGACGCCGTGCTCGTACTCGCGCCGGATCTGCTCGAATAGCTCCACTTTCCGTTTCCTCCTGTCCAAAGGGCCTCCTTTCCGGGCCGAACGCCCGGAACAGGATAGCCGGTTTCTGTTTGAAACAGGGGGGCCAAATCAGAGCATCGAAAGGGGCCAACTCAGAGTAGCGAAATCACCGTGTCTTGGTCCAGGCGAGAACCCCTTCCAGGTGGGACCGCAGCATGCGCATGAAT
>DATMXS010000047.1:0-2450 GCA_035561355.1 Bryobacteraceae bacterium
CCAGCGCTCGGGCTGATGGGTGCCGGTCCAGAGTTCCTCGAGAACTTCGTGGCAGTCGTAGAACGCACGCCGATTGAACCGTTCGATGCCCCGGTTGAACAGCGTCTGAGGATCCCTCTGCATGAGCCAGCCTTAGCCTCAACCTATCGCAGAGGAGATACGTTCTGTCCGCGGCTCGGCGGCCATACCCGTAATACTGTCCGTAGCATCGAAAAGCTCCTTCAAACAGACGCTGCGATGCCATGATGCCCGGCCGCATTACTTCCCCTTCACCTGCACGTATTTCTAGGTCGGAATCCGCGCCGCCACGTCTAGACTGGATCCACCTGAAGTATCCCCGGCGACGAATCCCAGATCGTCGCCAGCCCCTCTGCCTGAAGCCCCGCGCTCCCGATAACCACGGGGCTTTAGCGTTTTGGGATGTAATGTTCGCCTCCTCCGCCGGGGTAGCCGTCAACCAACGTAGTAGTCGTCAACGGCGATTACGGCTTGACCGTCTGCTGCCGCCCATCTTTGTTGACCAGCTTCACAAAAGTGCTCGCGCCTCGCGACAGGATCTGCACATACCCCGGATCGCTACCCAGTACCAGCGCCGACCCGTCTTCGGTCGCCGCGAGCTTCACGTTAGGGCCGCCCTTAGAAGTGAACAGGCGCAATTGAACCGTCTCTGGATATCCGGTCGTGCCATCAGGCATCTTGAGCGTGGGCTGTGCCGGGAGCACTTTTATCTCGGCACGGACGCGCCCGGCGTCGTCGACCAGTTCAAGCGCGCGGCTGCGGAGCACAGGGGCTACGCTCTGCGCGGCCGTCCGATGCGGCTGAATCAGTAACGACGCCAGCATCGCTGCATTCGCGACACTAAGGGCAAGCGCAAACTGTTGGGCATTCATTGTGAATCTCCAGGTGCTCTATAGCCAAGATTCGCACTCCGCCTCCCGTCTCGGGAGCATCATGTCGCCGTGGCGGGCTACTCGGGACGGCGGTAGACTGACGTCAAGAGGGCGATGCTGCGGTATGGCCACAATGGTCCGCCCGCCTTATTCATCGATTGTCGGGCTGGTGCCTACGCCAATTCCCCTGTTTCAGAACGGCTCAGTCCAATGCCAACACTCTTGCTAGTAGATCCTGAACCGGACGTTCGCGCCGGGATGGCTGAAATGTTGACAGCCAGCGGGTTTTGCGTTTTCGAGGCCGCCAGCCTGAGGGAGGCTGCGCTGTTTTGCCGTGGACGCCAAGACCGGATTGACCTGGTGATCGTAAACGACGTGGCAGTGGACGCTGGCGGCCCGGAAGTCATCAGCCAGATCATCCGCCAGCACCCGGAAGCGAAGGAGATGCGGTATCCGGGTTCAGAGCGCGAATACTCTATCGAAGAGGGGATTCCGGTCGCGGCCGAGCCAGATGCTGACGAACACCTTCGCGCCGACGACGTGCTCGACCAAGTTCGGCGTGCTCTCGGCTGGACACCGGGCGAGCATACGTCTCAGCGCAGCGGCGGCGGGGCGTAGCGACCCAGAGCACCTTCCGCTACATCTCCCCCAAGTTGGCCATTGTCCTCCGGCTCGCCCACTCGGCCCCGACCTCGGCGACAACGATCCGGTCCCGCCCGTCTAGGAAGAGGCCCCCATCGAGCCGAGCCGGGGCCTGAACTACGTGTAGGCTTCCGGCCGGACCAGGTGCCGAGGTAGAGCTTCACACAACATCGTCCCGCGCGGAACGAAAACAACGACGTGGGCTCTCTCGCCCGTCCGGTCCAGCGCGCAGACGTACTCGCCAACCGCGGGCTTGCCCCTCATCCGTTGTCCTCGCAGTCGCCGCACAGTAGACAATCACCAAACGTCAGCATCAATACAGGGGGACGAGACGTATGAAGAGTCACAAGGTCACGGGCGGCGGGGGCGTACAGCTCCATGTCGTCGAGACAGGCAACCCAACGGGGTACCCCATTCTTTTCATCCATGGCGTGTCGCAGTGTTGGCTCGCCTGGAGTCGGCAGATGAACTCGGAGTTGGCGCAGGATCATCGACTTGTCGCGATGGATCTGCGGGGGCATGGCCTCTCAGATAAGCCGCGCGAGGGTTATGCCGACTCACGATTGTGGGCTGATGACGTAGACGCAGCGATACGGGCTCTGAACCTCGATCACCCGCACCTTTGCGGCTGGTCGTATGGGCCACTCGTCATTCTCGACTACATCCGTCACTACGGCGACAACGGCATCAGCGGGCTCAGCTTCGTCGGTGGAGTCACGAAGCTCGGCAGCGACGAGGCGGCAGCGGTCATCACTCCCGAGTTCCTCAACCTTGTGCCGGGTTTCGCTTCAGTCGATGTGGAGGAGAGCGTGCGCAGCCTGCGGTCGTTGTTGCGACTGTGCTTCGCCCAACAGCCCTCAGCCGACGAACTGTACCTTATGCTGGGGTACTGCGTATCGGTTTCCCCGTATGTCCGTC
>DATMXS010000048.1:0-10573 GCA_035561355.1 Bryobacteraceae bacterium
GTGTACCAGCAACTCTTCGACATCACGAAGCGCCTGGAACAGCACTACCGCGACGTTCAGGACTTCGAGTTCACGGTCCAAGAGGGCACGCTCTACATGCTCCAGACCCGCAACGGCAAGCGCACCGGCCCCGCGGCCGTAAGAATCGCCGTTGACATGGTCGAGGAAGGCCTGCTCAAGAAGGAAGAGGGCATCATGCGGGTCGAGCCGATGCAGCTCGATCAGATGCTCCATCCTGTCATCGTTCCTGCGTCGAAGAAGACACTGCCGAAACTCGCCGTCGGTCTGCCGGCTTCCCCCGGCGCCGCGGTGGGCAAGATCGTCTTCACGGCCGACGAAGCGGTTGTGCAGTCGGCGAAGGGGCCGGTTATCCTGGTCCGGTCCGAGACCGTGCCGGACGACATTCACGGCATGGAAGTCGCGAAGGGCATTTTGACCTCGCGCGGCGGCATGACCTCGCACGCGGCGGTCGTGGCGCGCGGCATGGGTATCCCTTGCGTCGCGGGCGCCGGCGCCCTCGAAATCAACGAGCACAAGAAGACTCTTTCGGCCTCGGTCGGCGGCAAGACGATCACGTTGAAGGAAGGTGACTGGCTCTCCCTCGACGGTTCCATCGGCGACGTGTACGCAGGCCAGGCCCAGACGGCCGAGCCGGACACCAAGTCGGGCGTCCTGGCCACCTTCATGAGCTGGGCCGACGAGTTCCGCGGCAAGTTCGGCGTTCGCGCCAACGCGGACATCCCGCGCGACGCGAAGGTCGCCCGCGCGTTCGGCGCCGAGGGCATCGGCCTGTGCCGCACCGAGCACATGTTCTTCGCCCCGGATCGCATCGAGCACATGCAGGCGATGATCATGGCGCACGATGAGAAGACGCGCCGCAAGGCTCTTCAGAAGCTCCTGCCGTTCCAGCGGAAGGACTTCGCAGGCCTGTTCGAAGTGATGGACGGCTTCCCGGTCGTGATCCGCACGCTCGATCCGCCGCTCCATGAGTTCCTGCCGAAGCGCGAGCAGTTGATGGTCGATCTCGCCAAGCTCCCCTACATTGACGCAAAGGCGAAGCGGGAAATGGCGGGCCGCTACAACGTCGAAGTAAAGGAACTCAAGACCAGGCTGCCTGAGTTGCTCCGCCGCGTGGAAGAACTCCATGAGTTCAACCCGATGCTGGGCCTGCGCGGCTGCCGTCTCGGCATCCTGTATCCCGAAATCACGGAGATGCAGGCGCGGGCTATCTTCGAAGCCGTTGTTCAGGTTGCGAAGAAGGGCAAGAAGGTCATCCCCGAAGTCATGATTCCGCTGATCGGCGGCGTCCAGGAACTCGCGAACCAGAAGGCGATCGTGAAAGCGGTGGCCGAGGAAGTTCTCGGGAAGGCCGGCCTGCTGGGCAAGCAGGAGTACATGATCGGGACCATGATCGAGATCCCGCGCGCCGCGCTGACTGCCGACCAGGTTGCCACCGAAGCCGAGTTCTTCAGCTTCGGCACCAACGACCTCACGCAGACGGCGATGGGTCTCTCCCGCGACGACTATGTGAATTTCTCGAAGATCTACGAAGACAAGAAGATCTTCAAGCAGGATCCTTTCGCCGTTCTGGACCAGGAAGGCGTCGGCCAGCTTGTCAAGCATGCCATCGAGTACGGCCGGAAGACACGGCCGGACATCGAAATCGGCATCTGCGGCGAGCACGGTGGCGAGCCCCAGTCGGTGGATTTCTGCTATCGCGTGGGCATGAACTACGTTTCGTGCAGCCCCTATCGTGTCCCGATCGCCCGGCTGGCAGCCGCCCAGGCCGCCATCTCCGGCGATAAGGCCGAGACGATGCGCACAGCGTAGTTGTTTCGTAGCGGCCGGGCATGCCCGGCCACTGCGCCAATCAAATCGACAAAACCGCCCGGTTTCCCGAGAGGGATCCGGGCGGTTTTGTGTTGCGCGCCTCTCGATGCTGTCCGGCCGACTCCGAGCTTATCCGCCAATGCCCTAGCTAGGCCCGCTCGGCGGGCGAGAACCGCACTCGGCTAGAAGCTGACGGCGCCACCCGCGCAACGGGGCCGAACAGCAGGGCGGCGGCAATGACGAGTCCCAGCGCACTCGCGGCCAGTGCGCCCTCGAGGCCGATGCTGGCCTTCAGACCGCCCGCCAGTCCGGCCATGACGCCCCCTGTGATGCAGCCGCCGCAGTTCAGGAATCCGTAACCGGCGGCGCGCAGATCGGGTTTTGCGATGTAGCAAAGCAGCGGTAGGATGTTGCAGTCGCACAGGCCGCGGCCGAACCCGAATAATGTGAGTGCGATGTAGAGTAGCGCCCGGCTGCCGGTGTTGATAGTGATCATCAGGAACAGCGCCGAGCAAAGAAAGCCGAATGCGGGAACCCACATCCGGAAGCGCGGAAGCCGCACTCCGATCCGGTCGGAGATCCAGCCGCCGAGGAAGATTCCCGAGAAGGCGCCGATGTTGAGGTACAGGGTCGCCGCGAGGCCGGCCTCCACCAGACTCATGCCAAATTTTTCATACAGGAAGAGCGGCATCCATGTCATCACCAGCCATCCGGCGGCGCTGAACAGGCAGAAGACCGCCAGCATCGGAAAGAAACCGTCGAGACGGCTCAACTCGGCGAACAGGGATTTCAAACGGGGACGCGTCTGCTTGAGAACGGGTGCACTGGCCCCCGCAGCGGCCTTAAGCGCCGGTTGCAGCACAAGGATATAAGCGACTCCGGCGGTGCCGAGTACCCAAAAGCCTTGCCTCCATCCGATCGTCTGAGCGAACCAGCCG
This sequence comes from Bryobacteraceae bacterium, assembly GCA_035561355.1. Lineage (GTDB taxonomy): Bacteria > Acidobacteriota > Terriglobia > Bryobacterales > Bryobacteraceae > DATMXS01. The sequence goes on from DATMXS010000048.1 coordinate 2,769, forward strand.
CCGAGAACGCCACCCGCGATGATCCCCGCGTAGGTGCCGCTCTGATGCAAGGCGGTAGCCCGGCTGCGTGTCGCTGTCGAGTGTAATGCCGCAACCAGCGCCAATGCCGCGGGGATGTACAGAGCCTCGCTCAAACCCATGACCGCCCGTGCCCCGATCATCTCGAGGCCCGAGTTGCTGAAACCCGTTAACAAAGTCGCCAGAGACCAGACGACAAGGCTTCCCGCAATGGTCCGGCCGATCCCGAACACCAGTGCCGCGTAGCCCGCGAAGAGCGATGCGAATCCGTAGGCGAAGAGGAACGAAGAGCTCAGCAGCCCTAACTGGACGTCGGGAATATGCAGGTCTGCCTTGAGTACCGGAAACAGGCTGAAGACAATCTGCCGGTCAAGATAATTCAGGCAGGCCACCACCCAAAGCGTCCCGACGACGGACCACTTGTGACGGGGTCCGTCCATTCTAGGCAACGTTGACCGGCTGCAGGAACGCTTGATATCCGCTCTCTTCGAGGTTCTTGCGCAGGAGCGCTTCCTGACGCTCGTCCAGCGTGCAGCGTGGCGGCACGCACGGCCCGCAGGGAATGCCCATCCATCCCAGAATGGTCTTGATCGCTCCGAGCATGGGAACGCCGGAACAGGTACGGATCAGGCGCTGCACCTCTTCCTGGAGCGGTTTAGTTTCTTCCCATCTGCCGCGGCTCGCGAGCGCATAGATATCCGCGAAGGTGTTAGGAAGGAGATTGTAGAACGTCCCGATGCCGCCATCGGCCCCGTACAACAACCCGGCCGAAAGCATCTCGTCGCGGCCGTAGTAAACGAGTGCGCCGTTCGCCTTCAGTTCGGACAACGTGAAGAGATCGTAGTCCGTGAACTTCAGTCCCACGACGTTAGGGAGCGCGCAGAGCCGGAGCAACTGTGCAACGGACGTGACTCCCTTCGTGTAATCCGAAAAATGATAGACGAAAAAGGGCAGGTCCGTCGCACTCGTTAGCGCTGTGTAGTATCTCAGCACTTCGTCGAACCCGTAAGGACCGGCCGGCGGCAAGCTGCTGAGGGCGTTGACGCCCGATCGCTCGGCGTGCCGGGCCAACTCGATCGCATCGTGCACGCGCGTGCATCCGACGTGAACGATGACCGTTTTTTCTGCGGGCGAGCACTCCACCGCGAGTTCGGTCAGGCGCTTCCGCTCCTCGACGCTCAGGAACAGGCCTTCGCCGGATTGTCCGCCCACGTAAACGCCGTCGATGGGTGAGCGGTACAGAAACTCCAGCAAGGCACGAAAAGAAGATTCGAGCAGGCGTCCGTGGACGTCCAGAGGCGTAACCACCGCCGGAAGGATTCCGCTGAAGCGACTCATGAGAGCTTGGTCTCTGCCCCGGGAGCGCCCAGGTCCAGGTGGAAGGCGACACACGATTCAGCTGTCTCGGAACTGCGTCCGGACAAAAAGTCGATATAACGCTGGTGCATATCGGTCATCAATTCCTCGGAATGATCGCTCCTGCCCAGCCGGAACGCGGAGACGTATACGAAGTAGGGCGCGCAGATACGTTGGAGCGCGGTATTCAACCAGGGATTGCCGCTCATTTCCCACACACAGGAGTGGAAAGCGAGTTCGGCGCGCGCGCAAGCTCTGGTTCCACCGCGGCGGAAATCATCCAGCAGCTTGCGCCAGAGCTCGCGGATGCGTTTGAGATCCGCCGCAGTCGCACGTGTTCGCGCCACAGAGAGTGCAAGGGTCTCCAACGGCAGGCGGACCTGCACAATTTGCCGAAGGTCGTCCAGCTTCAACTCCGGCACCTGAAAACCGTGATTGTGCGTGTGCCGAACCAGCCCTTTCTCCGCGAGAATCAGCAACGCCTCCCGGACAGGACCACGGGATACCTGAAACTCCGCCGCCAGCGCTGAGTCCGAGATCTCTTCGCCGGGACGAAAACGTCCGTCGAGCAGAAGGTCACTGATGACCTCCGCGATATTTTGGCGAAGAGGAGCAGGCCGAATTGCAGACACGGTCCTGAGGGTCATGTCTTCACAGCTTAATGCGGAACGAAACCCAGTGTCAATGTTTACTGTTGACAATTCGGCACGGAGCCCGAGGAGCCACCCGGAGTTTGCCGTTGGGACGCGGATTTCGAGCTTTCTTTTCAACAAGATTACTCCTACTGCTAACCGTCAAAAAGAGCGGGCTGAGTTGAATACTGAAAACATTTTTCTGTTGACACACGCCATTCTGATCTCATAAGATGGCCCGCAGGAGAAAGTGATCCAAATGGTTCGCCTCGTTGCGTTTTGGTATTTCGTCCTCTTTACCTCCACCCTTCTCGCCCAGGCGCCCACCGGCCTTATCGCGGGGCGCGTAGTGGATTCTTCAAATGCGGTCGTGCCTGGCGTGTCCGTGAAAGCCATCAACCTCGCTACTAACGTGGTTGCAGTCGCCAACACGAACCGCGAGGGTGACTACGCCGTTCAAAGCTTGATCCCGGGTACTTACCGTCTCGAGGTGGAGGCGACGGGCTTCCGGCGTTACGAACGCTCCCCCATTGAAGTCCGGGTGGGCGATCGCATCGACGTTCCCGTGAAGCTGGAACTCGGCGCGGTTGCCGACAGCGTCACTGTGACCGCGGAAACTCCACTGCTTGAATCAACCTCTGCGAATCTCGGACAGGTGGTGGACAACCGCCGCGTGCTCGATCTGCCATCGCCGGGCAGCAGCGTCCTCTATCAGGCGCAAACCACCCTCGGAGTGGTTGGCACCGCGTCTCCGACGAACCTCTACGGGCCGAATGTCCTAGGCGCTCCGAAGGACATCGTGGTTGCGGGCTCGCGGAACAGCCAGAGCGAGTTCGCCATTGACGGTAACCCCATCATGAGCCGTTCCGGAGGTTACGCGATCAATCCGCCCCCGGAGATGATCCAGGAATTCCGTGTTCAGACCGCGGCGTATGACGCCTCGCTCGGGCGCTTCACCGGCGCTCACGTGAACATGGTGATGAAGAGCGGATCGAACACGCCGCACGGCAGCCTGGTGTACAACAATCTCCCGAAGCCGCTCATCGCGCGCGACTTCTTCACCAACCGCTACATCTACGATCTCCGCACCGGGCCGATTACCGAGGAGAAGATCGACAACGCCTGGCCGCCTCAGCGCATCATGCGCGTGCGCGGGAACATCGGCGCGCCGGTGCTTCTTCCGAAGGTCTACGACGGCCGGAACCGCACCTTCTGGACGTACGGTTTCGACGTGATGCGAAGGAAGACCGCCCTGCAAAACAGCTACACCGTGCCGAGTCTGGCGCAACGGGACGGGGATCTGTCCCAACTGCTGGCCCTCGGCTCGCGCTACCAGATCTACGACCCCGACACGATCACGCAATTGCCGAACGGCCGCACCTCACGGTTGCCCCTTGCTGGCAATATCGTTCCCGCAAGCCGCATCGATCCGTTCGCAAAGGCCCTGATGCAATACTACCCGGCGCCGAACTCGCCCGGAACCATCGATGGAGCCGCGAACTATACGACTCCGAACCCGGCAGCCAACCGCATTCAGGTCCACATGGGGCGGGTTGATCACGCGATCAGCGACAGCCATCGCCTGTTCAGCTCCTTCACGACTCACGACCAGCAGGACACCAGCGAAGCCTTCTTCCACAACGTCGCGCGCGGAAGCCTGATGGACCGCCGTACCCGCGGCGTGTCGCTCGACGACACGATGGTGCTCTCGCCCTCGCTGATGCTCAACCTGCGTTACGGCCTCACCTATATGTACGAGCGCTGGTATTCGCCGAACCATGGGTTCGACCTCAGCAGCCTCGGACTGCCCTCGTCGCTGGCGGGCGGAGCGGATCCCTCGCTCGTTACCATGCCGCGTGTCACCATCGCCGGCGTGACTCAGCTCGGAAACAATGCCGGAAGCGAGTGGGCCACCACGTTCCACAGCTTCAACGGCGGTGCGACTTACATGCGCGGAGCCCACTCGATCCGGTTCGGCGCGGAGGCACGGATCTTCCTGCACAATGGTTACAACTTCGGCGATGTGTCTCCATCCTATGACTTCAGCACCAACTGGACGCGCGGACCGCTCGACAACTCTCCGGCTGCGCCGACGGGCCAGGGGGTTGCTTCATTCCTCTTCGGGCTGCCGACCGGGGGCGGCATCGATCAGAACGCGTCCTTCGCTCAGCGCTCAAATTACTATGCAGTCTACATCCAGGACGACTGGAAGGCGACGTCCCGCCTCACGCTGAACTTGGGCCTCCGTTATGACGTGGATACCCCTACGGTAGAGCGCTATGACCGTAGCATTCTTGACTTCGACTTCACCACTCCTGCTTCTTTTGAGGCGCAGGCGCGTGCGAAGTACGCGGCATCGCCCTTGCCGCAGCTTCCTGCGTCTCAGTTCAGTGCGGCCGGCGGCATTCTTTTCGCCGGTGTCAATGGCCGGCCGCGGGGCCTCTGGGATACTGACCGGAACAACATTTCACCTCGGATCGGCCTTGCGTACAAGCTGACCCCGACGACCGTCATCCGCAGTGGTTATGCAATCTACTTCGAGCCTCGCGGCGCTGACCGCGTCAGTGCGAATCAACTTGGCTTCAGCATTCGAACTGCCCTCACCCCGAGCCACGACAACGGTGTGACGTTCCGCGCGGGGATCAAGAATCCGTTCCCCGATGGGATTCTGACTCCGGTCGGCTCAGCGGGTGGACTCGCCACCGCATACGGCCGCGGCGTCACGTTCTTCAACCTGGATCAGCGCACGGCGTATGTGCAGCGCTGGAGCTTCAGTATTCAACGTGAGCTGCCTTATCGGATGTTGGCCGAAATCGGCTACGTCGGCAGCAAGTCGGTCGGCCTACCCGTGGGCCGCGCATTCAACCCGATTCCGCGCGAGTATTACAGTACCTCTCCGGAGCGCGACCAGGGCGCCATCGACTTCCATACAAAGACCGTTCCAAACCCGTTCTATGGCCTGCCTGAGTTCGCGGGCACCGGATTTACCGGTACCACCCTCAGCCAGCCGCAGTTGCTGCGCCCCATGCCGCATCTGAGCGGCATCACTGCCAACACCAACGAGGGTTACTCGTGGTACCACGGTCTGCAGGCGCGGCTCGAAAAGCGCTTCTCACAGGGATACACGTTCCAAGCCAACTACACCTTCTCCAAGAACATGGAGGCTGTCTCGAGGCTGAACGAGACGGACCCCTACTTGCACCGCGTGATTTCGGCGGCGGACCGCCCGCACGTCTTCAACTTCACCAGTGTCTTCGAACTGCCGTTCGGCCGCGGACGCCGCTGGCTGTCGCACAACCGCATCACCGACTACATCGTGGGTGGCTGGTCTCTTCAGGCGATCTTCCAGGCGCAGACCGGCGCTCCCCTGGAATTCGGGAACGTTCTGTTCCGCGGCAACATAGAGGACATCGCGCTGCCGGCGTCGGAACGCACTCCGGATCGCTGGTTCAACACGGAAGCCGGCTTCGAAAAGAGCACTGCGCGCCAGCTTTCCTATAACCTGCGGACCTTCCCCCTGCGCTTTAACGGCATCCGGGGAGATGGCATCGCAAACTGGAATCTCTCGGCAATCAAGGTCATTCGCTTGTTGGAAGGCCTGGGCCTCGAATTGCGCGCCGAAGCGGTGGATGCGACGAACACTCCGATCTTCACCGCTCCAAATATGTCGCCCACGAGCAGCCAGTTCGGCCAGATCACGTCCATCGGCGGCCAGGGCGTCACGCAGCGCCGCATCAATCTTGGCGCCAAGCTGAGCTGGTAAAGGAGAAAGAGAATGCTGAGACTTCCGCTCATCGCCGCTCTGATTGCCGCCGCAAGCGCGTGCGCCCAGACCCCCGCCTTTGCCGGCAAGATCGAGTTGCTCGGGGTCCAGAAAATCTGGGACCAGGCGCCGCATAGCGCCTTCGGCGACATTATTCGCTTCAACAACCGTTGGTACGCCGTGTTCCGCGAAGGCACGGGCCACGTTCCCGACCTGCCGGGCCACGACGATGACGGCAAGCTTCGCGTGCTCGTCTCTAAAGACGGCACGCGCTGGACGTCGGCGGCCCTCCTCTCGGAGGATGGGATAGATCTGAGAGACCCGCATCTCTCGATCACCGCCGGCGGCCGGCTCATGATCATCGCGGGTGGTTCGATCTACGATCACCAGCCAGGCGCAAGGGCGAAGTATATGGGCCGCCGGCCTCGCGTGAGCTTTTCAAAAGACGGCGCGGAGTGGACGAAGCCCGAGGCGGTGCTCTCCGAAGGCCACTGGCTCTGGCGGGTCACGTGGCACAAGGGGAAAGGCTACGGCGTAAGTAAGCATGGAGCGATCGGAGGCGAATCCGCATCCAACCCGAAACGTGTCACGCTCGTCCAAACAACAGACGGCGTCCGGTACGAAACCGTCGCTGATCTCAGCGTGCCGGCGGGCGACGAGACGACCGTGCGATTTCTTCCCGACGACAGCATGGTTGCGCTGCTTCGCCGTGAGGATGCGCAGGGTGCGGCATGGATCGGCCACAGCAAGCCGCCGTACAAAGAGTGGAGCTGGAAACCCGCGGCCTTCCGCGTGGGCGGTCCGAACTTCATCGTCCTGCCTGACGGCGAGATGTGGGGCGGCGGGCGCCTGTACGCGGGCGACAGGAACCTACTGACATACCGGACTGTTCTTGCCCGGATGACAACCACGTCTTACGAGCCGGCCCTTGTACTGCCAAGCGGTGGCGACAACAGCTACCCCGGTTTCTACTGGTACAAGGATACGCTCTGGATGCTGTACTACTCCTCCCACGAGGGCAAGACAGGCATCTACCTGGCGCGCATCCGAGTGCCAAACGGCAAACGCTGACCCTGACGGTACGGCGTTTCCTGTTGTCGGCTTAACGGCGTGCGTGCACCGGGTTTCAATCTTATGAACCTTTCAATGTTCGAGAATTTCCGCACCACGGAGCGGGTGGGCCTTCAATCGCGCGCCGAGGCAGTGGATGCACTCGTGAGCCCGACGAGCGGCTCATTCGGACACATCACGACGATTGGTGCGGGGAATACGCAGCGGCGTATTACGCTCGGCGGCAGGTTGTCGTGGTAGCCCCGATTGCTGCGTTGATGCTGTCGCTCATTTCTCCCGCGGATCCGTCGGAAGTTCCGCAGGTGACGATGTCGGGCCAACAGGTCAAGGCCCTGCTCGGAAGTCTGCCAAGAGACGCCGCCGGCTCAAACAAGCTGCTGGCCGACCGTAAGAACTACAGGTTGTCGGTCGCCCGAGTTGCAGACCGGGACGGCCCTGCCGAGGTGCACGAATCCGTCGCCGACATCTTCGTGGTGCTGCGTGGATCCGGGAAGCTGATGCTGGGCGGCGAACTGGTGGGCGGGCGCGAAGTCCGCCCCGGTGAACGCCAGGCGCCTCGCGCCAGTGGCGCGAAGGAAATCGAACTCAAGGTGGGCACTATTGTGGAGGTGCCATCCAAAGTCGCGCACCAGATTCTGGCCAAAGGCACGGAGGTCTGCTACCTCGTGATCAAAATCCAGTAGCGCACGTATTGCTGCTGCGCTTTGAGAACCACTGCGCGCTCTGGCCTCTGTCTATCCCAGAGGTGCGGTCCCTGCGATCTCACGAACACCCAAGGCGGCCAGATTCGTCCGGCCTGAGATCCTTTGCGGTGCCGCCGCGCCCGAACATCGTTTTCATCCTAACCGAAAACCGGGGACATCCATGATACGTCCTTGTCAAGACAAAACAGAGGTCCCCCTGCACTTGGCCGAAGCGAGTTCGGAAGCGCTTGCAACTGCATTGATGTGTCAACCACGGCCTGC
>DATMXS010000049.1:0-12792 GCA_035561355.1 Bryobacteraceae bacterium
ACCTGAACCAGCAGTTGAATGTGCCCGTGGGGCTGATCCACAGCGCTTGGGGCGGTACTCCTGTGGACGCGTGGACGAGCCTCGGAGCGATCTCTGAAGACGCATCGCTCATGCCGGTGTTCAGTGATTGGGCGCGCATGACCGGTGGCCATGCGGCTGCAATGGCGCGGTACCAGTTGCAATTGAGGGATTGGGAGGCGGCCTCCGCAAAAGCGAAAGCCGAGGGCAAAGCCGAGCCGCGGAAGCCCGGCGCGCCGAACGGGCCGGGCGGACCGTGGACGCCAGCGGGCCTCTACAACTCGATGATTGCGCCCCTCACGCCGTTCCCGATCAAGGGCGCCATCTGGTACCAGGGCGAGAGCAACGCGTCGCCGCGCCGTTCCCCGATCTATGCCCGCCTGTTCCAAACCATGATCCGCGACTGGCGCCAGGCCTGGGGCGTGGGCGACTTCCCGTTCTTCTTCGTGCAGCTTGCAAACTTTAAGACCTCGCCCGAGAGCACGTGGCCGGAACTGCGGGAAGCGCAACTCGATACGCTGGCTCTGAACAACACGGGCATGGCGGTCACGATTGACATCGGCAACCCGGCTGACATTCACCCGACCAATAAGCAGGATGTCGGCCTGCGGTTGGCGCTGGCGGCGAGGGCCGTGGCCTTCGGCGAGAAGATCGAGTACTCGGGCCCGCTGTTCCGGCAGGCTACCCAGGAGGGCGGCGTGCTCCGGGTGTGGTTCGATCATGCGGCCGGCCTGAAGGCCAATTCCAACCCGTTAACCGGGTTTGAGGTTGCTGGGGCGGATCGTAAGTTCGTGCCGGCAGAGGCGCGGATCGAAGGATCGACAGTGGTCCTGTCAAATCCCGGCGTCGCCGCGCCGGTGCATGTCCGGTACGCGTGGGTGGACAGTCCTGAGGCCACCCTGTTCAACGGAGCGGGGCTCCCGGCATCGCCGTTCCGTTCGAGGTAATGGACGCCCGGATCGCCCGGTGCATCGGGCTGATATAGTAGTGACCCGAGGAGTGTATTCTTCCATGACTCGCCGTACTTTCTTTCAGGGCGCCGCAGGGGCGCTTTCAGCCACGCGCGTGATGGGCGCGAATGACAGGGTTCAGATAGGCATCGTCGGTCTCGGCGGGCGAGGTGGGGATCACCTGCGATCGTACGTCACGATCCCTGACGCCCAGGTTGCCGCGCTGTGTGACGTGAACCAGGCCGCGCGCGAACGCGCTCAGGCGCGCCTGAGCGCCGCCACGCAGGCGAAGGGTAGGGAATACGCCGACATGCGCGAGATGTTCGCGGACAAGAACATCGACGCAGTGTCGATCGCGACGCCGAATCACTGGCACGCGCTCGCCACAATCTGGGCATGCGAGGCCGGCAAGGACGTCTACATCGAGAAGCCCGCGAGCCACAACATTCACGAAAGCTGGAAAATGGTGGAAGTTGCGCGCAAGACCGGGCGCATGGTGCAGGTGGGCTCGCAGGGGCGTTCAGCGCCGGTGAAGATCAAGGCAGCGCAGGCCCTGAGGGACGGCGTGATCGGCAAGCTCTACATGTCGAAAGGGCTCTGCTTCAAACGCCGCAAATCCATCGGCAAAACGCCGGTGGAACCTGTGCCGGCCGGCTTGGATTGGGACAAGTTCCTCGGGCCCGCGCCGATGCGTCCGTACACGAAGAACCGGTTCGCGTACAACTGGCATTGGTTCTGGGATACGGGCAACGGCGACATCGGCAACCAGGGCGTACACGAAATGGACATCGCGCGCTGGGGCATGGGCAACCTCGGGATGCCGAAATCGGTAGTTTCCACTGGCGGCAAGTATCTGTATGACGACGACCAGGAGACTCCGAATACCCAACTCGCGACGTTCGATTACGGTTCGATGCAGATCGTCTTCGAGGTGCGCGGACTGCTAACGGGTCCAGAAGCCGGTGTCCCGGTGAAGGGCGCGAACCTCGTTGGCGACCTCTTCTACGGCAGCGAAGGCTGGATGTGGCTGACTGGCGGCGGGTACACCGTTTATAAGGGCGAGAGTAACGAGAAGGCGCTCGAGGAGAAAGCCGCGGGGGGCGAGGACGGCACGGCCACTCACATGAAGAACTTCCTCGCCGCGTGTCGCAGCCGGAACCACAAGGAACTGAACGCTGACGTAGAGATCGGCGCGATGTCGGCGAATCTGGGCCACCTTGCGAACATCAGCTACCGCGTGGGCCGCAAGCTCGATTGGGACCAGAATACGAAGAAGTTCGTCAAGGCGCCTGACGCGGACAAGATGATGACGAGGGATTACCGGAAGGGCTACGTGGTTTAGGGCAGGAGCAAGGAGCAACGAGCCAGGAGCGAGAAGAGCCGGGCACGCGAGCTGCGTGTCCGGCTCTTCGTGTGTTTGGGGTTCGGCAATGACGCTGGGTCGGCCTTAGTGCGCGGACGCCGCTTTCTGCTTCTTACCGTAGATCGCTTCGCCCACTCGCCGCATCCATGCGAGTTCGTCTTCGGTCATCGGGCCGAGTTCAAGGGCTCGCAACGCTTCGGCGGAGTGTGCGGCGTTTGACGGACCCGTAAGGCACACGTCCACCTCGGGCCGGGTTAAGACGAAGCGGTAGGCGTCGGTGGCTGTTGGCCGGCGTTCGCCTGCAGGGATGCGCTTACTCTTCAGCAGTTGTCCCCAGCTTGTTGCGGTAAAGCTCACCAAGCCCGGCCAGCCGTAAGTCACTTGGGGGAAGATGTCGCGTTCCGCGCCGATGTGAACGGCGTTGTAGCGGAAGTGCACGATGTCGAAATCCGAGCCGAGCGCTGCCACCTGCGTGCGCTTGTGCGTCGAGACGGCCAGCCACCGCACCAGTCCGCGGCGTTGCGCTTCCTTAGCGGCGTCGAGGATGCGGCGAGGGACGGGCTTGTTCCACATGCCGAGCAGCAGCACGTCGGCGCAGTCATAACCGATCTTCCGAAGGGCGCGCTCGATGCTCCAGCCGACAAGTCCGCCGACGCGCGAGTAAGACTGCAACACGAGAACGATGCGGTCGCGCTGGGGTCTGAGGTTCCGTAACGCCTGGCCGAATTTGCCGGTGCGTGCGCTTCCCCAATAGAGGTAATTGACGCCCTTATCGAACGCCTCCTCGACGGCGGCAGTGGGGACGCCGTAGCTTGCGCTGATCCCGAGCCTTCCCACCTCGACGCCGGTGCGCCCAAGCACGGCCCGGTCGAAGCTTGTCTGCATGGCAAAAGAATACCGCTTTGGCCGAGTGACCGCTTTACAATAGTTACACCGTTTTCGCGGGAGGCCTCATGTTCCTTCGTTCGTTTCTGGTTTTAGCTGTGGCTGCGCTCGGACTCGCGCAACCGGCGCCACCGAAGTTCCGGCTCGGCAGGGAGGTGAAGCCAGTGCGCTACGCCGTCGATCTGAGGGTGGTCCCCACCGGGGAGAGCTTCAGCGGAAAGGTCGCCATCGAGCTTGACGTCAAGCAGGCAGTCCCGGTGATCTGGCTGAATGGCAAGCAATTGGAAGTCACCGAAGCCGCTGTGCAGACAACGTCCGGCCGGATGGCGGCCAAGGTGATCCCTGTTGCTGAAGGCGAGTTCCTGGGCTTCGAGTTCCCCAACCCTGTGCCGGCCGGTAAAGCGACGCTGACCGCCTCCTACAAGGGCAAGCTGAACGCCAAATCCAGCGACGGCGTCTTCAAGAATCAGGACCTTGGTGAGTGGTACGCGTTCACGCAGTTCGAAGCTACGGAGGCGCGCTCGGCGTTCCCTTGCTTCGACGAGCCGGGTTTCAAGACTCCGTGGCAACTCACGCTTCATGTCAAGAAAGAGCACAGCGCATTCTCGAACACGATGCCGGTCCGGACGTTGGATGAGGCCGGCGGCATGCAGGCGGTTAAATTCGCGGAAACGAAGCCGCTGCCGTCATATCTTGTGGCATTCGCGGTCGGCCCGTTCGAGACCGTGGACGCGGGCAAGGCGGGCAGGAAGAATACACCACTCAGGATCATCGTCCCGAAGGGGCGCACGGCGGAGGCGAAGTGGGCGGTGGAGTCCACAGGTCCGATCCTGAAGCTCCTGGAAGATTACTTCAACATCCCGTACCCGTACAATAAGCTGGACAGCATCGCCGTGCCGCTGTTCGGCGGCGCCATGGAGAATCCCGGGCTGATCACCTACAGCTTGCCGCTGATCATCGCGAAGCCCGATGACGATACCGTGAACCGGCAGCGCGGCTACGCTACCGTCGCGGCACACGAAATCGCCCACATGTGGTTCGGTGACCTGGTGACCATGGCGTGGTGGGACGACCTGTGGTTGAACGAGTCCTTCGCGACCTGGATGGGCGATCGCGCGACCGCACAGTTCCGTCCGGAGTGGGATTGGACTACGACGACCACCTCGGGGCGGCTGGGCGCGATGAACGCCGACAGCCTGGTCACGGCCCGCAAGATCCGGCAGCCGATTCAATCCAGGCACGACATCGCGAATGCGTTCGACGGCATCACCTACGGCAAGGGCGGCGCCGTCATCCACATGTTCGAGCAATGGCTCGGGCCGGAGACGCTGCGCCGCGGTGTGAAATCGTATCTAGATAGGAACGCCTGGGGCAATGCGACGGCCGGCGACTTCCTGCAAGCGCTCAGCACGGCTGCGGGGCGGGACGTAACGCCCGTCTTTTCAACCTACCTGGAGCAGCCCGGCGTGCCGGTGCTGACCGTGGACATGAAGTGCGGCGGAGAGGGCAAGACGCCTTCGCTCCAAGTGAGCCAGAAGCGGTATCTGCCCATGGGCTCGAAAGCTCCCGCCGAGCAGACGTGGCAGATTCCGATGTGTTTCGAGTACGGTCTGGGCGGGCAAGCGGTGAAGCAGTGCACGCTGATAACGCAGGCGGCGGCAACGATTCCGCTCGAGAAGGCGAAAGCATGTCCGGACTGGGTCCTGCTCAACGACGAGTACGCCGGCTACTACCGCACGCTGTACAGGGGCGGCACGTTGAACAATTTGCTGGCAAACGCCAGCCATCTGAACGCATCGGAGCGGCTCGGACTGATTCGCGATACAGAGGCGCTGGTGCGCAGCGGCGATCTGATGCCGGGCGAGGCGCTGGGCCTGGTTCCGAAGTTCGCCGGCGACGAAAACCGGCAGGTGGTCGGGGCGACGGTGGGCGCGGTGGCAGGCCTCAGGTCTCACCTCGTGCCAGAGGAGTTGCAGCCGAACTATGCGCGGTTCATCCAGAGAACCTACGGCGAGCGCGCGCGCCAGTTGGGTTGGACGGAGAAGCCGGGCGAGCCTGACGACACCAAACTCCTACGGCAATCCATCGTACCCCTGGTTGCCAACTATGGCGACGACGCGGAACTGCGGGCGCAGGGCGCCGCGCTTGGCCGGAAGTGGCTGGATGACCGCAAGGTTGTGCCGCCGGGGATGTCCGAGGCCGCGCTGGGCGTGGCCGCGCGAACCGGCGACCTGGCCCTTTGGGAACGGATGCTGGCCGAAGCCAGGAAGACCAGGGAAGAGCAGGAGCGCAGCGACATCCTGAGAGCGATGGGCGCCTTCAGGTCTCCCGAGATCATCGCCCGGAACTTCGACCTGCTCGTGAGCGGGCAGTTCGACATGCGCCAGTCTCTGGCGCTGCTGTTGTCGCCGGTGCGATACCCCGAGACTTGCGAGCTTCCTTTCAATTATGTGAAAACGCACTACGACGAGATCTCGGCAAAGATGTCCGGCGGGATGGGGTTCGATTACCGGGCAATTCTCCCGAACGTCGGATCGGGTTTCTGCACGCCCGAGAAGCGTGCCGAGGTCGAGCAGTTCTTCAAGCCCAAGGCGGAGAAGATCACGGGCGCTCCGCGCATGCTCCAGCAGACGCTGGAGCGGATCGAGCAGTGCAATGCAACGCGGATTGCGCAGCAGGGCGCCGTGGCCGAGTTCTTGAAAAAGTACTGAAGATGAGGCGCGTCGAAATTCCCGTAACTCTCGAGTTCGGCGATCGCACGATGGAGGCGAGCGCGGCGGTGCCGGACTGCCCGATGCGGACGGCGGACCTTCTGCCGGTGCTTCTCGGTTTCACCGAAGCGATAGCGGCAGTCGCCGTCGAGTCCGCGGTGAGCGAAGGCCGCAGGGTAAGCTGCAAAGCCGGGTGCGGTGCTTGCTGCAGGCAATTAGTGCCGGTGAGCGAGGCAGAGGCGATCTACCTGGCGGAACTCGTGGAAGAGATGCCGCCGGAGACGCGCGACGCCGTTCGTGCGCGGTTTTCTGAGGCTCTGAGGGCGCTTGGTGAAGTGTTGGTCGGCCAACTGCGGGATACGGCTTCGCTGAAGACGATGGAGTCGCGCCGGGAGGTCGGGGCGGAGTACTTCGCGCGCGGCGTGGCGTGCCCGTTCCTCGAAGACGAGAGTTGCTCGATCCACCGCCACCGTCCGGCTGCGTGTCGTGAATACCTGGTCACGTCACCGGCGGAGAACTGCCGGCGACCGGGACCGGATACGATCGAAATGGTCAGGTTACCCCTGAAGCCATCGGTCATTCTGTACTGCTTTGGTAACGGGATCGGGAACGAGACGACGCGCTGGGTGCCGCTCGTTCTGGCGCTCGAGTGGGCGGAAGCGCAGCGCGGAAGACTGCAACCGACTTACGATGCTCCGCAAATGTTCCGCAACTTCATCGCGCAGGCGCAGAAGATGGCAGAGCGCTCAAACGCGGGCTAAGCCTCAAGCCAGGAACTGTGCTGCGACTCAAGCCAGGAACTGTGCCGCGACCGTAAGGGAGCCGTGGCGGTGAACTGAGCTGGAATCACTTCAGGAAGGAAGCACCTGTAGCGGCGTGACGCAACGGCCACGCCGCTCAGTAGTTCTGTACCACGGGAACCGGTTCTGAACCGTGTTCCCGGACTGCGGCAGTGCGGCTAGATGACTGCCGTCACGTCCTCGGCCTGCAAACCTTTGGGACCCTTCTTGACCAGGAACTCTACCCGCGAGCCCTCATCGAGCGTGCGGTAGCCGTTCATATTAATGGCGGAGAAGTGGACGAACACATCCTCGCCGGTTTCCCGCTGGATGAAGCCGTACCCCTTGGCCGCGTTGAACCACTTGACAGTGCCCTTTTCCTTCATTGTGTTGCTTTCCTTACCCTACAGTCTCAGATTGAGCTTTGATGGACAAAACTCCAGTCAGCGAATGAACCGTAAAATGCCGTTACTACTGACTACTGCACAACAGCGCTGTCAGTCGGTTCACGCGTGAACGTTATTCAGTGTGCCCTCATTGTACTACGAATCAGTACATTTATGAACACAATTTAATGCTGTACCAGCCTGGACCGGCACCGCAGAAGGCGCATTATACCAATGCGAGCCGGTTCTCGATAACAAGTTTGTCGCCGCTGGTAACATATTCTGCTTGCATGCGCATGCGCGGCGCGGCGTCGCGGATAAAACGCTCCGCCGCGAGGGTCCGGGCGGGGTCGATATCCGCCTCATTGAGCAGCAGGTGCGCTCCCAGAGCGTCACAGGCGAAGTCCACCAGGTGCCGGGAGACAAGTTCGCTGTATGTGCGGTCGTTTAAGGTCTTGAGGCACGTCACGCAGGCGTTCAGGCGCTCGCGCATTTCGCGGCACAGGGAGCTGAGGCGCATCAGGTCAGGCCGGAAATTGCGCTCGCCGAGTTGCATGAGGTAGTTCCCGAACGTGCCGCTGGTGATGCCCGCAGACGCGCCCACTACCTGCAGTTGCGTCGTGCCTTCGTAAATCGTTGTGATGCGGGCGTCGCGTGAGTGCCGCTCTACGTTGAACTCCTTCATGTAACCGGCGCCGCCGTGGATCTGGATGGCGTCATAAGTCACCTGGATCGCCATCTCCGAAGCGTAGGCCTTGGCCATCGGCGTGAGCACGGCGGCCCAGGAGGAGCACTCCTTGAACTTCGCTTTGAGCTCAGGGGAAGGAGCGGTTTCGAGCTGCTGCTCGATCATGCGCCGGACGTCCACGAGCCGCGCGGCTTCATACGTGATCGCCCGCGAAGCCTGGATGCGGTTCTTCATCCGGACCAGGATGTCGTACACCTGCGGCATCTCGAAGATCGGTTTGCCGAACTGAATGCGCTTCTTGGCGTATTTCAGCGCTTCCTCGTAGGCCGCCTGCGCGATGCCGACGGATTGCGCCGCCACCGCCACGCGTGCGCCGTTCATCAGCGCCATCACGTAGCGGATCAGGCCCATGCGGCGCTGTCCCACCAGGATGCCGGGTACGCCGTTGAACTGGAGCTCGCACGTGGGCGAGCCGTGGATGCCGAGCTTGTTCTCGATGCGGCGGACCACCAGTTCAGGGCACTTCTCGCACACGAACATCGAGAGGCCGCGGCCGTCCAGGCTGCCCTCTTCGGAGCGTGCGAGGACCAGGCTGATATCGGCGCAGCCGTTCGTAATGAACCGCTTCACGCCAAACAATTTCCAGCCGCCGTCAGGCTGCTGTACGGCCTTCAGCCGAACGGACTGCAGGTCGCTGCCCGCATCAGGCTCCGTCAGCGTCATGGCGCCGGTGGCCTTGCCGGACGTGAAGAGCGGAAGGTACTTGTCCTTCAGTTCATCGCTTGCGAATTCGTGAATGGTCTCGGCGATGTCCTGGAGGCCGAACATATTCATCAGGCTGCCATCGGCCTGCGACACCATCTCGATCCCGATCGTATAGAGCACGCCGGGGAAGTTCAGGCCACCCCACTTGCGCGGGATCATCATGCCCATCAGGCCGGACTGCGCGAGCACGTGCATGGCGCGTTCCGTCCCGGCTGCGTAACGGACGGCGCCGTTCTCGAAGTGCGCGCCTTCGCGGTCCACTTCGGCCGCGAGCGGCGCGATCTCGCGAGCGCAGATGGCGCCGGTCATCTCCATCACGGAGCGGTAGCCCGCCTTCGCATCGGCGTAAGAGTGCGGAGCGTCTTCGTACTGGGACGCCTGCTGGTACCCGTTCTCGCGCGAGGCGACGACGTCTTCCATGTCGAGGTGCTCAAAGCGCCACAGAATGTCGGGGTTGTCGGTGAAGAAATTATCCACGTTCGCCTCCTAGAGCTTGCCCCGGAACGCCTTCATGAGCCGCGGGATGACCTCGCGCGCGTCGCCCACAATGCCGTAGTGCGCCACGCCGAAGATGGGCGCGTCGGGGTCGCGGTTGATCGCGATGATCTTGGCGGATTCTTCCATGCCGGCGCGATGCTGCACGGCGCCGGAGATGCCGCAGGCGATATAGAGCTTGGGCCGGACGGTGGTGCCGGTCTGGCCAACCTGGTGATCGTGATGGATGTAGCCGGCGTCCACCGCAGCGCGCGACGCGCCCACTGCGCCGCCGAGCATCGACGCGAACTGGTGCAGCAGCTCGAAGCTCTCCTTCGAGCCCATGCCGTACCCGCCAGAGACGATGATGTCCGAGGAGCGGAGGTCCACGCGGCGCGGCTGCTGATGGCGCTCCAGCACGCGAACCGGGGCGCACTCGCCATCAAGCGCGACGGGGATATCGACGAGCACGCCGGTGCGGCCTTCAACAGGCTCCGGCACGTGCATCACGCCTTCGCGGACTGTGGCCATTTCAGGCAGCACGTCCGGGGAGACGATGGTCGCGATGATGTTGCCGCCCCATGCCGGGCGAATCTGCAGCAGCTTTTTCTGGTAGACGCGGCCGCCGGATTCGTAGCTGCCGATCTGGAGGTCCGTGCAATCCGCGGTCAGGCCGGCTTTGAGGCCGGAAGCGACGCGGGGCGCGAGATCGCGGCCCATCGGGGTCGCGCCGTAAAGCACGATCTCGGGCTTGCGCTCGCGAACGAGATCCGTGATGACGCGCGCGAAGGGCAGGGTAGTGTATTCTTCCAGGCGATCGTCGTCGCCCGAATAGACCACATCCGCGCCGTGCGAGAACAACGTGTCCGCCAATCGCTTCGTGCCGCTCCCGAGCAGGACCGCTCCCAACTGGACGCCCAGCTCATTAGCCAGCTCGCGCCCCTTCCCAAGGAGCTCGAGCGAGACGCTGGCAATGGCGCCCTCGTCTACTTCCGCAAAAACCCAAACATCGCCGTGCTGTGCCATTTAGCCGAACGTCCTTTCTTCCACCAGCTCGTGCACCAGGTCTCGCACGCCGTCCTCGTCCGACTTGAACATCCGCAAATTGCGGCCGGCGAGGACTACGTTCTCCACCTTCTTGACTTTGGTCGGCGAGCCGGAGATGCCGATGCGCGCCAGTTCGGCCCCGATGTTTTCCGCGCCCAAGGTCTCGATAAACAGGTTTGAGGCGCGGAGCTTCTCAACGAGCGCGTCCACTGCGATGCCCTGCGCCTGAGCTTCCTTCTCCACTTCGAAGCCGCTCAGCGCCCGCCGGTACTTGAGGATGAGGCGCGCGTTCGGCCACCGGGGCGTGTTCGCGGACTTCGGTACGGTGAGGAGCACGGGGACAGCGGCCTCCACCACCTCTTCGGCGTGGCCGAGATCGCGGTGAATGCGCAGCTTGCCGTCCTCATAGCTCAGGATCCTGTCGGCGTACGTTACCTGCCCGATGCCGAGTTTTTCGGCCACCTGCGGACCCACTTGAGCGGTGTCGCCGTCGATTGCCTGCCGGCCGCAGAGCACCACGTCGTAGGGCGAAAGGTGCGTGTGAATGGCCTGTGCGATGGTATAGGAGGTCGCCAGGGTGTCTGAGGCGGCAAAGCGCCGGTCACTCAGGAGAATAACGCGGTCGGCGCCGCGGCAAAGCGAATCCTTCAGAATCTCAGCGGCGCGCGGCGGTCCCATCGTAATGACGGTGACTTCTCCGCCGAACCGTTCCTTCATCTCCAACGCCATCTCGAGCGCGTTGAGGTCTTCAGGATTGAAAATTGCCGCCAGCGCGTTCCGGTTCACGGTGCCATCGGGTTTCATCACTTCACCCGTGACATTCTTCGTGTCCGGCACCTGCTTGGCGAGCACAACAATTCGCAGGGGCACAGTTACCTCCATGGAGTCGGACAACGGTTTGGTGATGCCGCAGCAAACTCCGGACTTCCCGAGAAAGAGAGCCCAATGTATCAGGCCGGAGCGGCTGACCGCAAGCAGGGAGAGGCGGGAGGCAAGAGGTTGGAGGCAGGCGGTTCTGCGGATGGGTCTAACGGGTGGGGTGTTGAAAAGTGATGAAGCAGGTTGGGTTCGAATTGTAGAAACGCGGAGACGGGTCAGGAACGGGCGGCCATTGACGCAACTTGCTCAGCCTAGTCCTTGCCGAAGTGGTGCCGCCCCTCTAGGCCACGCTGCAAAGGATCGGCTCGTCTATGAATTGCACATTCGGGGGGATCGGGGATTCCTGCCGGCGGCCGAATCGGCTAGCGTGCATACACGAACTCGGCCCGGGCCAGGTTTACGCTTGTTGCATTTCCCATCGCGTCGAAGTACCTTGTGAATCGCTGCGGCTCCGCGGCTGTCCGGGCGTAGGGCTTCAGGTTGTTGGCCCACCTGAAGCCGATCGGTTGATACCAGAGCGCTGCCTCCACCCGAAACGGGCCCTGCGCATCGCCCAGAGCGATTGCATAGCGGATCCGGTGCCCCTCATCCGTGAAGCCCGGGTCGGACGCGGCCTCTCCGATGACTGCGAAGTCTTTGCCGGCGGTCCGCTTATCGAAGCCGTGCGGCAGCAACCGGTTGTCTTTCAGGTAGCCGACGCCTGCCAGCAACCCAGTAGTCACCCTGCCGTTCGGATCCCCGATGATGTCTTCGTAGATCTGCACCTGCTCGCTCCTGGTGATCTCCCCGTAATGCGGCTCGAAGCGTGCGGCATCGGTATCATTGTCATTGCCCACAATCGAGCCGTCCGGCCTCAGCGCGCCTGATTCAAAGACGATGCGGCCATCGCGGTCGCGAACGGTCACGTGCAGCCACGCCCGCCGGGACGGATACGCGGTAGGCAGTTTGTGTCCACTCACGTTGTCCACGAACACCTCCGCCCGCAGTTGCCCGGATTCCACGCGCACACCGCTGATCGAAAGCCGGGCCGCGCTGGATTTCAGAAATGCGACGGTTCCCTCGGCTGCTGCCGCCAACTCCTGCGGCAGAGCGGCGACTTCCAGTTCGTCGCGATACTTGTTCAGCATCCGCAACATGAAGAAGTTGGCGCCGACGAATGTGTGGCGTGAGAGACCCTCGCGTGGCTCGCCGAACACCCGGGTGATCGGAACCGGTTCCTGGACGACGGGCATGTGGCACGACTGGCACGTCTGCTTGTCCTTGTAACTGCTGTGCAGCCATTCGACAAAGGGAGTCTGCTCGGGCAGCTCCCCGATGACTTTGCCTCCGGGGCCGAGCGTCTTCGTGTACAGCGTGTGGCAGGTTCCGCACGTTTCCGACTGGCGGATGTGTTCCGAACTGAGGACGGGCTGAAAGCCCCCGGTGGAACTTCGCATGATCTGCTGATGCCCCGCATCCACTTCGAAAGGCCCGTATTCCGGCCTCACGTTTCCAGGCAGCGGCGGATCGACGGTGAAGCCGCCGTTGAAGCTCTCGCGGGTTCCGAGCTTCTCTTTGCTTATCTGGTGGCACACGGAGCAATTGACGCCATCGCCCGCTTCCTTGCCGAGTTTGGCGTCCTTGAACGGGATGTGGGCGAAGACCTGGCCGTTCCTGCCTTGCAGCTTGGCCTCATACCGCGTGATGGGCATGTGGCAGATGGAACACTCGTCTTCGATGGCCGCTTTGGATTCGCCATGATCGATCGTTTCACGCCGGACGCTGGCTTGCCAGTACGGGTCGCGCGATGAGTTCGCCATGATACTGGCGCGCCATTCGAACCCGATGGAGACGTCCTCTCCGCGCGG
>DATMXS010000050.1:0-11423 GCA_035561355.1 Bryobacteraceae bacterium
CCCACGGCGGGCGGCCAGCCGATCGTTCTGCACCTGCTCGCGCCGAACAACCGGCCGGTCCAAACCACCTCGGATCTCGGCGGTTTTTGGAAGCGCCTGTATCCCGAACTTCGCCGCGAGCTTGGGCGGCGGTATCCACGCCACCGCTGGCCCGAGGATCCGCTCGCCGCCGCTCCCGGCGAACGCTTGCGCCGTCCCCGCACTTGAGCGCCTAGGCGGGCTGCGTCACGCCCATCTTGGCCCACCACGGCTTTGCGCCACTGAGAGCCGCGTTCACTGCGTTGATGTTGCGCACGCCATACCCTTGCAGCCACCGCTCCAGCGCCTCACGGCCTTCCTTCGCGTAGACTGGGATGCCCTCTTTCCATGTCGCGCGCCCGCAGAGCACACCTGAGAAGTCGGTCCCTGCGCGCGTCGCCATCTCGAGCGATTCCACGAACTGCTCGTTGCTCACGCCGGCGCTGAGGTAAATGAATGGCTTCTTCGCAGCTTCCGCTGCCGCGCGGTAGTGATCGAGCGCCTCTTCCATGGAGTAGGCCGCCTGCCCCTTGAACACCTGGCTGCCCTGGACAAACTGCGAGTTAACCGGCACTTCGACCTTCAACACATCAACGCGGTACTGCGTCTTGGAGAACTCCTCCATGCTGCGCCGCACGATCTCGGGTTTTTGCTTCGCGTACTCGAGACCTTTCTCATCGCCGCCCTTCGCGTCGTACCCGATGAACTCCAAAAAGAGCGGGATGTCGCACCCTTCGCACTCGGCGCCGATGCGCTCGATGAACGCGTGCTTCACGTCGTTGATCTGATCGTCCTCGAAGGGCGTGTAGTACATCAGCACCTTCACGGCGTCAGCGCCCCATTCGGCGATCCTGTGTGCCGAAACGTGCTCCAGCAGGTCCGGTAAACGGCCCGGCTGGGTGTTGTCGTACCCGCTTTTCTCGTATGCGAGCAGGAGGCCGGCGTTCTTCGACCGCGCCTTCGTAGCGCCCATTCCGAACTCCGGATCGAGCAGGATGGCGCTCGCGTGCGGCGTCAGAATCTTCGTGACAGCCGTCTTGAAGTCGGCCATCATCTCGTACGTAATCTGCTTCTTATCGACGCCCTTCGCCTGCGCGAGCGACTTCTGCAGACTGCCTCGCTGGTCCATCGCAGCAGCGGCTATAATGCCGTTCTCGTTGGCCAGTGCCTTCATGTGCTTCAGCTTGCCTTCAGATAACGTCACGATCAATGCCCTTTCTCTTGCAGTCTATCGAACCGCGTTGCTCGAACGTGCCTTATTGAGCAGCGGCTCTAGCGTCTTCATTACGTTCGCCGCAACGCGGCGGTTGCCCTCGGCCGTCGGGTGAAGCCCGTCTCCCTGCATCAACTCGCGCCGGTCTGCCACGCCCGCAAGCAGGAACGGCACCAGCGCCACAGAGTGCTTTCGCGCGAGGTCGGTGAAGACGCTCTCAAAGTCCCGTATGTACTGTGATCCATAATTCCGCGGCAGTGTCATACCGGCGAGCACAACATCCGCGCCTGCTTTCTTCAAAGCAGTAATCATCTCATCGAGGTTAGCCCTGGTGGCCGACGGCGGCAGGCCTCGCAGCCCATCGTTCGCGCCCAGTTCCAGGATCACGATCTCGGGATTGACTGCGATCACAGAATCGATGCGCGCCACTCCGCCGCTGGTCGTATCGCCGCTGATTCCCAGGTTCACCACGCGATAGGCATACCCTGCGCGATCGAGCAGTTGCTGGAGATAGTCGGGGTAGCTTTTCCCCGGGTCCGCGCCAAATCCCGCAGTCAGGCTATCGCCGAACGCGGCAATCACGGGCCGTGTGTCAGCCGGTTTCGGGGCCTGTGCCGGGGGCGCCTGCTCCTGCGGGCGCGAAGCCTGGCGCTCTGAGCCCGGCTCGCTCCTGCATCCCAACAACAAAAAGCACGCCGCAATGATGACGAAAAGTCTCACTGCAACCCATCATAATGGTCGTACCGACATGTCGAACACCCGCCCGATGATCCAGCTCACGGGCCTCACGAAAAGCATCAACAACGGCGCCCACCGCGTCGATATCCTCGCGGGCATCGATCTCGATGTGCCGGCGGGCCAGTTCGTCGCGATCATGGGGCCCTCGGGCAGCGGCAAGAGCACGCTTCTCGGACTCATGGCCGGCTTCGATACCGCCTCCGCGGGCAAGGTCCTGATTGACGGGGAGGACATCACCGGCCTCGCCGAAGACGACCTAGCCCGCATTCGCGGCCGCAAAATTGGGTTCGTCTTTCAGTCTTATCAGCTCATCCCGACCCTCACGGCCGAAGAGAACGTCCTCCTCCCGATGGACCTTGCGGGCGACGGAGCAGGCGGCGAAAAGCGCGCCCGCGAACTGCTGGCCCAGGTCGGCCTGCTGGACCGCCGCGATCACTATCCAGTGCAGCTCTCTGGCGGCGAGCAGCAGCGCGTCGCGCTGGCACGCGCGTTCGTCCTGCACCCTCCCGTGATCCTCGCGGATGAGCCCACGGGCAATCTCGACACCGCAAACGGCAAGCTCGTTCTCGATCTGCTGATCGATCTGAATCGCAGCGAAGGCACGACCCTCGTCCTCGTCACGCACGACGCCGAGGTCAGCAGCCGCGCCGACCGCCGCATCACGATGCGCGACGGCCTCATCGTCGGCGACGAATCATGACGCGATTCTCCTGGCGTACAGCCTTCCGCATCGCCTGGCGCGACGGCCGCGCCGCCAAAGGCAAGTTCGTCTTCGTCGTCCTTGCGGTCGCCGTGGGGGTGAGTTGCATCACCGGGGTCCGCGGCTTCGGCGAGGCATTCCGCGGCATGCTCCTGCGTGATGCACGGTCGCTGATGGCCGCCGACCTCTCCATCCGAACGTTCGAACTGCCCAGCGACACACAAATCGCCGCCATGAAGGAGCTCGAGCGCCGAGGTGCGACCCGGACCTGGATCACCGAAACCGTCTCGATGGTCTCCGGGAGTGCATCGCCCGAAAGCTCGAATTACCCGGTCCTGGTCTCCATCAAGGCCGTCGAGCCCGCGCTCTACCCGTTTTACGGTGAGTTGCGCCTCGACCCGCCCGGGCGCCTTCGCGACCGCCTCACTCGTGAGACCATCGTCGTCTCCCAGGACCTTCTCCTCCGTCTCGGCAAGAACGTGGGCGATTCTGTCCGCCTCGGCGAATCCTCGTACCGCATCGCCGGCGTCGTCGTCGCTGAGCCCGACCGCATGACCGGGAGCCTTAACGTCGGTCCCCGGCTGATGATCAGCCGCGAGGGCCTCCAGCGATCCAACTTGCTCGTCCCGGGAAGCCGCGCGTCGCAACGCTTCCTCTTCCGCCTGCCGGAAAACGGCATCGGCATCGCCGAAGCGCGCTCCATTCTCCGCCGCGGTTTCCAGGCCGGCCTCATCGCCGATTTCCGCGAGACGCATCCGCTCATCACGCGCGGCCTCGACCGCGCCACCACATTCCTGAGCCTGGTCAGCCTGGTCTCACTGATCGTCGGTGCGCTCGGCGTCGCCACCGCGATGCACTCCCACCTTCAACAGCGCATGGACTCCATTGCAGTGATGAAGTGCCTTGGCGCGCGGTCGTCGCAGATCATCCGTATCTATCTGCTTCAGACTCTCATGCTCGGGCTCGCCGGGGCGCTGCTCGGCGCCGTGCTTGGGCTCGCGGTTCAAGCGGCATTCCCGTCGCTGCTTGCACGCTACTTCCCGGTGCGTCCTGGTATACGGCTCGACATCCTTTCCAGTCTCCAGGGGCTCGGCGTCGGCCTCCTCACTACGGTGCTGTTCACGTGGCCACCTCTCGCCGCCATCCGGCAGATCCGCCCCGCGGTCATTCTGCGCCGCGATATGCCCGAAGCCCGGCTGAGCTGGCGCGAGCGCCGGCACCGTTACGGGCGCGCCGCGGCGGGCGTTGCTATCATCGCCGCCGGACTCGCTGTCTTGGCCGCCTCGCTCACCGGAGGCGACCCAGGCCGTGCGGCCCGCATCGGCGCGTGGTTTGCCGGCGGACTCCTGGTCAGCCTGCTCGTTCTCACCGGCTTCGGCAAGCTGGCGTTGATGACCCTTCGGGAACTGCTGCGCCGCCTTCCCGTTCGCACACCGCCCAGCGTCCGCCACGGCTTCGCGAACCTCTACCGGCCGGGCAATCAGGCTCCGTTCGTCATTGGCGCGCTCGGAGTCGGGGTCGTTTTCACCCTGACGATCTTCCTCGTCCAAAGCTCGATGCTGGAGCAGATGCTGCGCTCGGCGCCGCGTGGCATGCCGAACGTCTTTCTCATTAATGTAACGGAGCGGGAGCGCAGCGGCCTGGTTGATCTCCTTCGCAAGCAGCAGGGCGTCGAGAGCCCGCCCGAAATGGTTTTTGCCGCTTCCGCCAAACTCGAGTCGGTGGACGGCGTGCCCGTGGCGAAACGAACCCAACGCGAGGGCAGCCGCCGCTTCCTCCGCGCCCGTTCGGTCACCACCGCCGGGGAGAAGCCGCAAGGCGCGTCCATCGTTCGCGGCGCCTGGTGGAACGGCAAGCCTGCAGAGCATCAGGTTTCCGTAACCGAGGAGGCGGCTCGCATCCTCGACTTACGGCCTGGTTCGATCCTTGAATTCAGTGCGGGCGGCCGCACGCTGAATGCGAGGGTCGCAGCGATTCACCGCATGGAGTCCGTCCGCCCGGGTTCCGGCATCGAGTTCGTCTTCAGCCCCGGCGCGCTCGAAGGCCTGCCCGCAACCTACTTCGGCACCGTTAAGGTCCGCCCGAGGGACGTGCCCGCGCTTCAGCGCGCCGCTTGGAAGCGCTATCCCACGGTCACCGTAATCAACGCCGCCGACGTCCTGGAGATCGTGCAGGAGGTGGTGGACCAGGTCGCCCTGGTGGTCCGGTTCGTTTCGCTGTTCGCGGTTTTGGCCGGCGCCGTCGTGCTTGCTTCCAGCGTCGCAAGCACGCGTTTCCGCCGCGTTCGCGAGATGGCGATTCTCAAAGCTCTCGGAGCCACGCGAGGCCGCCTCACCCGCATCTACTCGATCGAGTTACTCGTCCTGGGTGGGCTTGCCGGAGCCATCGGGAGCGTTCTCGCCACCGCCTTCTCCGCCCTACTCCTGAAGAGTCTCTTCGATTCCGAGTTCCGGTTCGACCTCACGCCGAACCTCATCGCCATCGCATCCACAGCCGTGCTGGCACTCGCGGCCGGATGGGTTGCAGGATACCGCCACTTCGCCCAGAAGCCGCTGGAAGTGCTACGCGGCGAGTGAGCGTGGCGTTACTCCGACCGCAGCGCCTGGATCGGCTGCACGCGCATGGCCCGGAACGCCGGCGCCAGTGCGGCCAGCCCTCCCGCTGTGAACAGCACCATGCAAGCGGCCCCCAGCAGCAACGGGTCAGCGGGCGACACTTCGTACAGCATGCCCCTAGCCATGCGGGCGCATGCAAGGGCGAGGGGCACCCCGATCACCACGCCAAACGCAACCAACGCCAGCGCCTCCTTGACGACCATGCACATCAGGCGTGCACGCCCGGCCCCCAGCGCCATCCTCACGCCTATCTCAGCCGTGCGCCGGCTCACGTTGAAGGCCACTAGACCATACAGCCCCACGGCTGCGAGCACCACCGGGAATATGCCGAAGAACACCGACAGCATTGCCATCAACCTGTCCTGCGCCAGGGTCATATCGACCAGTTCGCGGATGGGCATGGTGCGCATCGGGTATTCCCGTCCGAACCGGTCCAGCACCCGCGTGACGTCCTTCGCGACCGCTTCGGGTGGTCCGCTGGTCCGGATCTCAAGCAACGGCGAGGCCATTCTCTCCGGCTGCTGCAGGTAGGAGAGATATATCTGCGGCGGACGCCGGCGGCGGATGTTCCACAGGCTCGCATCCTCCGCAATCCCGGCAATCTGGACGTTCTGGCCTTCCCGCGCTGTGCCGACCGAAATTCTGCGGCCTACGGCGTCACCCGATGGAAATAAGAGGGCGGCGAGGCTCATGCTCACGACGGCCACTCGCGGCGTGTGCTCGGTATCCGTGAAAGCCATAGCCCGCCCTCGCACCAGCCGGATGCCGAAAGTCTCGAAGAACCCAGGCGTGACGTCGTGCCGGTATGCGCCCGCTTCCGCGGCACCTCCGCTCGCAGTCACGGGTTCGCGCACATCGTGCTGCCAAGGGATGATGGGAGAGGTGCGCGTCAGGGTAACGGCCCGCACTCCCGGCACTCGGGAAATCTCCGGCAGCAACTGCCGGTAATACTCCGGCCGCTCCGCATCGGTCATTGTGTTTCCCGGGCGGTTCGTGAGCTGCATTGCGAGTACCGTTTCCACCTCAAAGCCCTGAGCCGACGCTTTCAGGTTCCGGAAGCTCGCGCCGAAAAGCGCCGCGGCCGTGAGCAGCACCAGCGCCAGCGCCGATTGCGCGGAGACCAGCCATTTCCCGACCCCGTGCGTCACTCCCGCGCGGCCTCGCGTCACCCCGGTAATCAGCGATGCGCCAGCGCGATGCGATACCTGCCACACGGGCGCTGCACTGGCTGCGATAGCGATGAGGATCGCCAGCGCCGCCAGCCATCCGTAGACGCGCCAGTCCGGGGTAAGGTTCAGTTCGTGCGGCAGCAGGCTGGTCCACATGAAATCGGCCAGCCCACGGCTGATCCAGACACCCACGGCCGCACCGGCTGCCACCGCCGGAAGCGCAAGCAGCAGCGCTTCCACAAAGGACTGCCGCAAGAGCCGCCAGCGTCCCGCGCCCATCGCCAGCCGGATCGCCGTATCCTGCCGCCGGGCTGCGGCCCGCGACACCAGCAGGCCTGAGAGGTTTGCGCACGCGATCAGGAGTGTGATCCCCACTGCGCCCATCAGGATGAACAGGGGCCTGCGGTAGCGCCGCCGCACGTAGTCGGTGGCGCTCCCCGCCCTGCCTTCGGTGACACTCAGCCGCTGTGCCAGGAAGTCTTTGCGCTGCGCGGGAGTCAGGTCTGAAGGCATCACCCCCGCCCTTACCGCCGGCCAGAGTGTCCCTAGTTCCTGGCCGGCCAGCGCCAGCGAGGCATCGTCCTTCAGTCTCCCGCCGATCTCCATGAAGGGCCGGGCCGACTCCCGAACCTGCTCGGCCTCGAACCACGCGGGTAACGCGATCGTAATATCTTCCGGGAGTCCGATAGAGTACCCGCGGAACTGCTCGGGCATCACCCCCATGACGGTATAGGGATGCCCCTCAACTCGAAAGCTCTTTCCGATGATGTCCGGCAGCCCGCCGAATCGCGTCCTCCAGCAGCGGTAACTGATCACCGCTGTCCTGACCGCTTCATCCCCCTCGCGGAATGTCCGGCCCATAAGCGGACGAACCCGGAGCACGTCGTAATACGCTGGAGTGACCAGAACCACCGAACCGGGAGCCAGCGAGCCATTCGCTTCTATTGAGTAAATGCCTCGGGCAAACCACGCGAACATGCTCGAAAATACACCCTGGTTCCGGCGGATTTCCTCGTACGCGCGGTAGGAAAAACCAGAGGGACGCCCGTCCGCCGAGATCGTCGAAACCGCCGCCAGTGTTTCCGGCTGGCCCGCGTAAATAGGGCGTAAGAGAACTGTGTTCAATAAGTTGAAGATGGAGGCATTGGCGCCGAGCGCCAGCGCGAGAACGGCAAATGCAACAGCGGCGAATAGGGGAGCTTTTGCGAGTCCGCGAGACGCAATTCTGACATCGACGAGGAGGTCATTCCACAGCATCGGGAATGACATTCTACTTCAGCGCGGTACCTCAGCGCAGTACGCGGGTCAATAAATGCGGTGGAGAGCGGAGTGTGCAGGAGAGGACAAGCGCGAAGCATGTCCCCTCCGGCGAGACAGCTTACTTCGTGGTCAGTTGTTCGGTGTACTGCTTGGCCATCTCGGCAAGCGGGATCGGCTGGTAGTCGCCCGCGTGCCCGGCCTGGCCGAACTCGGTCATGCGCTGCGCCACGACCTTCTTCATCGCTTCGCGGGCCGGCTTCATGTAGTCGCGCGGATCGAACTTCTCCGGCTGTTCGACGAATACCTTCCGGATCGCGCCTGTGATGGCCAGGCGGTTGTCCGTGTCCACGTTGATCTTGCGTACGCCGTTCTTGATGCCGAGCTGGATCTCTTCCACCGGCACGCCCCAGGTCGGACGCAGGCTGCCGCCGTACTTGTTGATGACGTCCTGGAGGTCCTTCGGGACACTGGAGGAGCCGTGCATCACGAGGTGGGTCTGCGGAAGCCGGTTGTGGATCTCCATCAGGCGGTCCATCTTGAGGACTTCGCCGGTCGGCTTGCTGCTGAACTTGTAGGCGCCGTGGCTGGTGCCGATCGCGATGGCGAGGGCATCCAGGCCGGTGGCCGCGACAAAATCGACCGCCTGCTGCGGGTCAGTGACGTGCTCCAGGCCGGACCCGCCGGCGCCGTGGCCGTCTTCGATGCCACCCAGCACGCCGATCTCGCCTTCAACGGTCACGCCGCGCTCGTGAGCGTACTCGACAACCTTCTTGGTCACCTCGACGTTGTACTCGAAGCTGGAAGGCGTCTTGCCGTCCGGCATGAGCGAGCCGTCCATCATGACGCTCGTGAAGCCCATGTCGATGGCCGATTTGCACGTCTCGAAGCTGTTGCCGTGATCCAGGTGCATGACCAGGGGGATCTCCGGATACAGCTCGGATGCCGCGACCATGATGTGATACAGGAATCTGTCGTTGGCGTACGCGCGAGCGCCCCGGCTCATCTGGATGATGACGGGCGACTTGGTCTCCCGCGCGGCCTCCATGATGGCCTGAATCTGTTCGAGGTTGTTGACGTTGAACGCGCCTACGCCATAACCGCCCTTGGCCGCCTCATCGAGGACCTGCCGCATTGGAACGAGCATGTGGAATGTCTCCTTATCTCGGGTGAGATGAAACGAAAAGGAAGAGGACTACTGTGAGCCCTTTATGGTTAAAATACACCTTACCACAATGGGGAGGAGGGGTCAGGCTCATTCCGGAGCGGAACCCGCCAATCCCGGCCGCTCCGGGGAGCGCACGGCGTCGCGCGCTCCCGGATACGGATCTATTCAGTGATGCGCTTGAAGATCACGCAGCCGTTGGTGCCGCCGAAGCCGAACGAGTTCGACAAGGCGTAGTCAATCTTCATCGGGCGGGCGTGATTCGGAATGTAGTCGAGATCGCAGGTCGGATCCGGTTCGTCGTGGTTCGTGGTGCCGGGGGCGATCTGATCGCGGATTGCGAGCACGGTGACGCCCGCTTCGAATCCGCCCGCTGCGCCGAGCAGATGCCCGGTCATGGACTTCGTCGAGCTGACGGCCAACTTGTAAGCGTGGTCGCCGAAGGCCCGCTTGATGGCGACTGTCTCAACGCGATCACCGACTTCCGTGGAAGTGCCATGCGCGTTGATGTAATCGATAGCGGAAGGCTCGATGCCGGCATCCTTCAAGGCGGCTGTCATAACGCGATAGGCGCCATTGCCGTCCTCAGGACCCGCGGTGATGTGGTAGGCGTCACCGCTCATCCCGTAGCCGACAATCTCGGCGAGGATGGGAGCGCCACGCCGCTTGGCGAACTCGTAGTCTTCGAGCACCAGCAGCCCGGAGCCTTCACCGACGATGAATCCGTCGCGGCATTTGTCCCACGGACGACTGGCGCGCTCGGGCTCATCATTGCGAGTGGAGAGCGCGCGCATGGCGGCGAAACCGCCGATCCCCATGCGGGTGATGGGAGCCTCAGCGCCGCCGCAGATCATCACGTCGGCGTCGCCGCGTTGGATGATCTTGAAAGAGTCGCCGATCGCGTGCGCGCTTGACGTGCAAGCCGTGGCCGTTGCGGAGTTCGGCCCCTTGGCGCCCACGCGGATGGAGACGTGACCTGCGGCCAAGTTGATGATGGTCGCGGGAATGAAAAATGGAGAGATGCGTTTTGGCCCGAACTTCAGCAGGTTTTCGAACTCGCGCTCGATCACCTCGAAGCCGCCGATGCCGCTGCCGATATACACTCCGGCGCGGTCGGCCACGGACTCATCGATCTTGAGCCTCGCGTTGTGCATCGCCATGTCCGCGGCGGCGATGGCAAACTGCATGAACCGGCCCATCTTGCGCGCTTCTTTGCGCTCGACGTATTTCTCCGGATCGAATGCCTTGACCTCTCCGGCTATACGGCAGGAAAATGCAGACGCATCAAACGCGGTGATATGGGCGACTCCACTGCGACCCTGGCGGATCGCGTCCCAACTCTCCTCGGTGCCCACCCCAACCGGGGTGACGAGGCCCACCCCTGTAACGACAACCCTGCGCGACAAATCTCGCTCCTTAACTGAGGAAACGCTTTGTTTGGGGAAGAAGAACGCTACTTCTTAGCCATCTTGCTTTCAATGTACTCGATCGCGTTTTGCACCGTTCCGATCTTCTCGGCGTCCTCATCCGGAATGTCGAGATCGAAAGCTTCCTCGAACTGCATCACGAGCTCGACGATGTCGAGCGAATCGGCGCCCAGGTCGTCTACGAACGAAGCGGTGGCGTCCACCTGCCCCTCGTCTACGCCGAGCTGCTCTACGATGATCTGCTTCACTTTCTCAGGGACCGACATGAAACCTCCAGGAGAATTGCTACAAACTGAATGATTCTAACTAGGTCTGACGACACACTGCAAGCCCCGCTTCAACGAAAAGGCTCCTCCACAGAGTACACCAGAGAAACCTAGAACAACGGCGGGTATTCTAAGGGGGGATTCCGGGGGCGCCATTGAAAGTAAACTTGTGTCGGCGGCGGACGGGAAAGACCAGCCCGCCCGAGTGCTTGCCCATGGCAGCAACGTACAATCAAAGCATGAGGGGGATTGCGCTTTTTTTCCTTGTGCTTGCGTGTGGCGCAGCCCAGGACATCCCGGCACTGCTCGGCCGCCTGACCGAGGAGGCGCAGGTGTTCGGGCAGCTTGCTCCCAAGGTGCTGGCGCGGGAGACACTGGTTCAACGGGCGCGCGAGGATGCCGGCCGCGGCTTTCCCATTCGCATCGGCAGGAGCGCCCAGGAGCCTCCTCAACCCGAGTACCGGCGCCGCGAGATCGTTTCGGAGTATGGGTTTGCGAGCATCAAAGCGGGTTCCGGCGCTTTGCACGAGTTCCGGCAGGTCATCACGGTGGACGGCCGCAGGATCGCCACGGAGGAGAAGGCCCGGGAATCGCTCACGGCGGGCCTGAAATCCGCGAGCGACCGTACGCGGAAACGCATGCTCGAGCAATTCGAAAAGCACGGCCTTAAAGGCGCCGCATCCGACTTCGGCCAACTGATTCTGCTCTTCACGAGACGCCGGCTTGCCGATTACGAGTTCACCTCGGCGGGCGAGACCGTGCTAGGGCCGGAGCGAGTGAAGATCGTCCGCTTTGTGGAGAAAGCCGGCCGCGGGCGGCTGCTGATCATCGAACGGAGCAAAGCGATCTACAGGC
>DATMXS010000051.1:0-6535 GCA_035561355.1 Bryobacteraceae bacterium
CGAAGTTCTCGTCCGCTTCTACCTGGAAGGCGAAACGCAGACCAGCATCTGCGAGAGCATGGGCCTGACGGCTACGCAGTTTCGGCTTCTGAAGTGGCGCGCGAAGGCGCGCTTCGTCTCAAAGTGCGAACGGTATTTGTCGCGTCGCCGCTTCCCCGTTTGCAGTTAGCCACGGCCCAGAATTTCGCATTCTGCGCCCTACAGCGCATCCCGGAGCCCGTTAACACCCTTGACCCCAGGCGCCGCGTGAATGAGAATCACCTAGCAACGGAACGAGCAGGATGCCAACGCCGCCGAACCAGTGACGCCGCACCTATCCGAAGACGATCTTGAGTCGCACGCGCTCGGCCGCTTTGCGAGCCCGACCTCGGCCGCTTGGAGGAACATCTTCTGGTGTGCGCCGAATGTCGCTCACGGCTCGACGAAGAAAGATGCGTTCACCCGCGCGATCCTGCCCGCGTTGCCGCGGACGGATCGGCCGTGAGGCGCTTCTGAACCGGGAAGGTGAGCCGGTGAGCATCGCGCTGTGGGCGACAATTTGGGCTGTTCGCTCCCTCCGGCGGTCCTTCGTCCAGCAGTGCTTCCTCCTTCTGTCAGCGAGAATAAACCCTGTTCCACACGGCGCACACCAGAAGTTCCAGTACGACTGGTGATGGTCGTAGGCCCAAACTCACAATTTTAAACCAGAGCCGATTTCGGAGAGATAAAGCGCAATATTCCAGACACTTCTCTACGATGCCGAGCGACCGAGAACCGATTTTTCTTTCGAAGCCGATGGAGATGGTGCTTCAATTCGCGAGGCGGATAGCGCCGACGAAGATTCCCGTCTTGATTACTGGAGAAACTGGCACAGGCAAGGAAGTGGTAGCCGAGCATGTCCACAATTCGAGCGGACGGCGCGGCTCCTTCATACCGATTGACTGCACAGCTTTTCCCACCGAACTGATGGAAAGCGAGTTATTTGGGCACGTTCGGGGTGCGTTCACCGGGGCGTTGATAGACCGCCGAGGGCTCCTTGAATCCGCAAATGGCGGGACAGCGTTTTTTGATGAGATTGGCGATCTCCCGTTGCATCTCCAGGCGAAGCTGTTGCGCGCCCTCGATCGTCAGGAGGTTCGCTCCATTGGATCGAGCGCGTATAGAAAGGTCGACTTCAGGATAATCGCCGCAACCAATCGCGATCTGAAAGCGGATGTCGGCCAAGGCCGGTTTCGCGAGGATCTTTACTATCGGCTAGCCGGGGCGCGCATCCATTTACCTCCGCTTCGCGAGCGACCGGAGGACATTGCACCCCTGGCGACCAACTTTGCAGGACGTTCGCTACCGAAGGAGATGGTTGAACTGTTGACCGCGTACGACTGGCCGGGGAACGTAAGGCAACTTCGTAATTGTGCAAAATGCTTGGCACAAGTGGGGCTCTGCCCTTTGCAGGGCCATCCAGAAGAGTTCTTTGGCTGTGAGATTGTGGCCGCGATTCGTCACCGCGAGCTGAAGATGCCCTCGCCGACAAGTGCAATACGGCTGCCCGCAAACGCCCCAGGAACTATGAAGGCGGCTGAGCATTCAGCTCTAATTGAAGCACTCACGTTCACGCACGGCCGCCGCGAAGAGACAGCGCAACGCCTCGGGATTGGCAGAACCACGCTTTATCGCCGGATGAAGGAGCACGGAATTGTAGTAAACAACGCAGCGATCTGAAACGGCGACCTTGCCTAGCTCTTGTGAGTCGTGGACAGACCAGCAGCCACAGCAAGCGGTCGTTCTCCGCCGAAAATGCACATGCTGAAGCTGTCACCCGCTTCGCGAGCGGCCGCTGGCCTCGCGAACCGGTTTTCAAGAGCGCACGGCTGGACCCGTGACAGATTCGGCCAGCCGTGCGGTAAACATCGAAGACTACCCCACGCGCTACAAAGGTCCGATTACTCTGCTCGCCACTGGACGTAGCTCGGGCTCCATCGATAGTTCTGCGAGAAGATCTTTCCGGAGTAGCTAATATCGGTATCGAGGGAATGGGAGAACAGGATGTCCCCGCGCCGCGCATAGACTGCATCGCCGGAGAGGCGCCAATACCACGCGAACGCCGGAACAATGAGGTTGATTAGTTCGGTCTTATACACTTGGCAGCCGTTGTTTGCCGAGCAGCGGTCTCCCTCCGGTTCGGGGTTGTACACCAACCTATTCGTGGCCGGATCCCATCCATTTTCCCACATCCAGTCCAGCATCGATCGGATAGCTGCCGGGATTCTCGGATCCCCTGTCAATTCGTAGTAGTCGATAAGCGCCTCCGCTGCGAGTCCGTCCATGAAGGTCTGGTGGAACAGAAAATCACCTGTTTCAAAGACTGCCTCAAAGTGCCCGAGCAGGAATGCAACGCTGCGCTCAAGGTTCGGATTTCGGCCGTTGCCTGCGAGTTCGTCGTCGACGTAGGCCTGGAGGATGAACGCCGTCTCTCGCATGAAGGTGTCGCGAACATCGCCGCCTGTGGCGGCGTAAGGCGACTTCGTCGCCAACACATGGAGTGCATCCTTGTATCGCGGGTCTCCGGTGCGTTCGTACGGCATGCGAAGTCCCTTTGTGAACACTCGCCACCCCGAGTTCCACGATTTCTGCGCCAGCAGCGTGTCCCGGTATTGCCCCAGGATGTTGTAGGCGCACGGCTCCCACGACGGGTCGCGGAAGTAATCGGCCATCTGCACGTAGACGCGGCCGCCATCGTAGTACCAAACTTGGCCTTCCCAGCCCCACAACATTCCTTCATTTGCCTTACACCACTTCGTTCCCAGCTTCTTGTATGTGTCCTTCCATTTGTTCAACGGCGTGAGCGGCACGGCCGGCGCCGAATCGTTCCGCGGTATGACGGGGGCGATGGCTTTCACGGAGAGGCTCATCAGCGTTTGCACTGTCACGCCGTTCCGCTTCGTCACAATCCTGATAGAAGCGGGTTCGGTGTTCGCCCTTGTTGCGGCGCGCATGCTCCGCCGGGAAGTTTTCAAGGGCGACCTTGATGTTGACGAAATGGAGAAATTTCAATTGGCGTTGACAGCTGGTGGCTCCCGTGGGAAAGCTACCAGAGCAGCAAGCTTGATAGGCGGTGGCGCAGGAATCGTCTCAACTCGGTCGGCCGAGCGGCGTGCCGCCAAGGGCCGGCGGAAGTTCAGATCACGCCGGCGGCCCTTATCGTGTGGCTTCTGTTTAAGCCGGTATTCGCTTTAATTGACCGGCTTCGACGGCCGGAGCGACGTTGACGGTCAGGATTGTACCCGGGAGCGCGCCAAGCTTTGCTTTGCACAGCAAGAAGACACGGATCGGAGAATCAGACGAGTGGCGGCACGCGGATGCGCTGTTTAGATCGGCGATGCCGTCCGGCGACACGCCGCATCGTCTGCCGAGCCGCCCTCAGCAGCACGGCGTGTCTGCGGAAGCCGAGGTAAGTCCGCTGACCCCCGGTAAAGCCGCCCACGTTCACCACGCCCCCGTCGGCACGTAGAGCGGTTTTGGCTGACTTGCACGAGCGTGGCGATGCTCGAACAGTTGTGCGAGCATGTTCGCCCACTGTGTGCGATCCCGCGCTCAGATGCAGCGGAGCCGTCCTGGTCCGTTTACGAGCGGCATTCGTGCAGGCTGAAGTTTGGAATGCTGACAGACGCGACAGGAGCATGAGATGCTGGGCAAACGTTCTGCGTGGTAAACTCATCTGTCTGGCAGCGGCTCCAGGCAAGAAAAGAACACGCGCGAGTCGGTCTCACCTCGATTGTGTTCTGACGCATTACGGCCCTGGTAGCCGCCCCACGTGACGGACAGGAGGTTTGGGCGGTCGATGCAATCCACCACCGGCGACTCTACAGCGGCCTCGGTCAGTTCAGCGCGCCCCGACTGTCAATCCACTGACCAGCATCGGGCCGAGGAAACTCAGGTCGCTCCTGCAAGTGAAGCATTCAATGCCAAACTCTCAGTGAGGAATATTCTAGCCTTAACGGTGATTGGGTTGTTCTATTTGGTGTTCTTGGTGTTCTGCTTCAACTACCTGGTTCCACGGGAATTTGTCAAACCGTGACACTCGCACACAGTTGGCAGGAACGCAGTCCAGGCCAAAGTCCGGTACTTTTGAACGGGTCGGCCGATCGCCGGCCCACACCCAGACTGGGTGACGGTCCAGGCTGCAGTCGTCTCCACGCCCTGGCATCACCCGTCCGGAGCCTTGCCGTCCTGAGCAACTACCCGCGCTATCAACTCCCGCCGCCGTTGTTGTTGACCGCAGCGCCTGCGTGAAGGCGCACTATCCCAAACATTTCCAAAGATACTTGCCGCCGCAAACCTCTCCGGCTTTGTCGAAAGGTGCGGGCGCTACTTGGCAAGGCGACGCCGAGTGCTCGTTTCCTAGAGAACCCGTTCGCACCGCGAGCTTCCAGTGTCCGGTACACGACGATCGGGGACGCATCCACTGAACGCTGCCGCGAGTAGGACCTTCGCCTCTTCCAGAGTGGCGCGGCGAGTTCGGCCTTCCCCCGATCGAGCAGCGCCAATTTCCCAAATTGGTTCGGCTACCAGCCGCACTGCTCGGCCAGAAGGCGCGTGTGTTCCACGCGAGCCCTGCCGCTCGTGTTGTGAAACGGCCGGAACCGGTCTCTAAATGGGAGTCGGAGGTCGGGCACGACCGGCCGCTCCCAATACCAACAGCTGGGAACGTACACACCCGCTGAAGTCCTGACTTTCGGGGACGGCACCTAAATTTTCGTGCGGACGTGCCGATACGTAGTTCAACGGCGCGTCCTCGAAAGACGGACTACCGGGAAAGGTGCCATGCGATTGCTCCCGCTCATGCTGTTCATGTCCGCCAGCTCTGCCTTCGGCCAGGGATTTACGGCAACTGTTTCAGGCGCAACTTCAGTTCATGTCGGCTATTCAACGTACGTTAGCGTGATGCCGACGTTTACCGACGCACCCGGCTCGATCAACTGGGTGAACTTCGAGGCGCCTCCCGGTATCACCGGGACGATGATCACGCGTTTCAAGAGACCCGAAGGAACGCTTTACGCCTGGTACGGACCCGAGGTGGCAGTTGGGCCGTTTGAAGTCCAGATCAGCGCAGCCGCAAGCGTCGCGCCCGGCACTTATCCAATCAGCATTGTCACCCAGCGTCACGGCATCGAGGTGAGATTGCCGTACAGCATCACCGTTAAGGCGGTTGAGACGGCTTTGCTCGTTCCTGACGCGCCACCAGTCCTGGCTCTCGCAAAATGGGAGAGTACATTCCGCACGCTTGGCGCAAAGTGGTGCAAGGCTGACGAAACGATGCTGTTCGGATACGAGGGGCAGGTGTGGTACTACGACGGCGGTCGGGTGTACCTGCAGATGGCGGACCATTTCAAAGACAAATCTTGGGAGTCGTGCGCCTACAACATCCTCGGCCAGTATCGCGATCTGATTCTCTCCCAAGGCTACTGGAGCACCGGCTGGCGCGTGTTCACGAAAGGGTTGCGAATGGCGTACGAGCGCACAGGTGATCCGCGGTACAAAGAGGCGATCCATATTCTTGCTACGAAGTCACCGTATGCCGGGTCGGGCGGGAGACTTGAAGACAGTTTCATGCGTGAAACCGCCTACATACTCCAAGCCTACGTGGACGATGAACTCGTCGGCAATGGACGGCATCCGAACATGATGAGAGCAGTGACCTATCTCATTGCACAATTCGATGCCACCTTCGAGACTGGGAACTTTATCTATCATCAGACATTCATGGATGGGCTTGGGGCAGAGGCGCTAATTGACTACTACGAACTCACAAAAGATCCGCGAATTCCATCGGTGATCCGATCGATGCTGGACTGGACGTGGGACAAAGGCTGGGACAAAACAAGAAACAAGCTTGTGTACAACCCAGAACCGCTCGGGCCGCGCTGCAATGTCGCGGACGGCGGATGTCAAGTGTACACAACCAATATGATCAATTTGGTTGTCCCGACGTTCGCTTGGTATTGGTCTATCACAGGAGATTCCACGATTCGAGAGCGCGGCGACATTATATTCTCCCATGCGCTGGACAGCGAGATTGACTACGGCGGCAAAATATTCTCGCAGAACTATCGTTGGAGTCCGCGGTTTGTAGGGTGGCGGTCGAGCGGGACGATCGCGCCGGTCACGCATCCCGATATGGTCATCCTGTCCTCGCCAGCAGACGGCGCAACGGACCAACTTGTTGACGGAAGCCTGTATTGGAACGCGGCAGCTCAAGCGGATGCGTATGATGTTTACCTTGGCACCTCCAGTTCTCCACCTCTCTACCGGGCGAACGTAAGCGGCCTGTCGCTCAGCCTGAGTGGGTTGGCGAAGAACGCCGTTTATTATTGGAAGGTCGTCGCTAGAAATAGCGGCGGTTCAACCTCGAGCCCGCAATGGTCGTTCAGCACTGTGAATCTCCTAGCGCCCGGAGATGTGATCCTGTCCTCGCCAGCAGACGGCGCAACGGACCAACTTGTTGACGGAAGCCTGTATTGGAACGCGGCAGCTCAAGCGGATGCGTATGATGTTTACC
>DATMXS010000052.1:0-2137 GCA_035561355.1 Bryobacteraceae bacterium
TCGGTCCGCCACACTCTCACGTACGCCTTCGTGTTCGCCCGCATCGCGTTCATCATCGCGACGAGCTGCGCTGCCGACTTCGGCGCTTGCGTCAGCATTTGCCGAAATTCGGTCAGGTTGATCGTCATCGCGTCCGCGGCGGTGAATTGCATCGGTCCCGGGCGCGCGCCGATGGGAATCCTGTACGGGATCTTGCGGGTGATCTCCTGCCCGTTCTCACCGGTCAGCACGAGAGTCAGCTCGATCGTGTCACCCGGCCGGGCTTCGCGCTGCGACGGCCACACCTGATCGATTTGCAACGTCCGCTTGCTGGGGAAGGCCTCGATCGAAATCTCCACCCGTTTCGGGCGCAGGGCCTCGAACCCGCTCTGGAGGACGTAGGACACAGGCACCGCCATCGCCATGGCAGCCTGCGCCGGCACGTTCATGTCGCCGGCGAAAGTGTTATCCAACTTCATGGGCGCCACGTTCCCCTCAAACTCGACATGGCCGGTGATCGCGAACGTCGATTCGCCGAGCGCCTGCTCCGTCACGTCAATCGCCGAAAACACCGCCATCTGGAGCAGGAACGGCGAGAGAATGCGATCGCGCACCATGTTCATCGAGTAGGTTGCCCGCGGCTCCGCGCCTTTCACTCCGCGCCGGGCGATCGCGATCGAGACCGGCAGCATCGTCGCGTGCCGCCCCAACTCGCCGCCCACCGCGACGCTGCGGTCCTGCGTGATGGCGCCCGCCCACTCACGCGCGGCCGAGATTTTGAACGACGTGGACAAGTTCGGCAGCAGCGTGAGCACCTCCGACCGGGCGAAGGGCATATCCGTCGGGCCGATCGAGAGGAACCGGTGGCCGAACGCCCACATGCGGTTGCCGTCGATGTGCGTCACCGTGCCGTCCGCGCCGATGCTGAGGTCGCCCGTGATGAGTTGCGCCGTAATCATCGAGCCCGGGCGGATCGCGCCTGCGGCGGAGCCTTGCGCCTTTCCGGCGCCGGACATGCCTTGCATCGGTTCCAGCCCCAGCGCGCGCAGTTGCGGCCCGAAGTGCTCGATCGTGTTCTTCGTAAATCCGGCGAATGAGACCGGGGTCGCGATCTCGACCATTCGGCCGCCGCCCGCGAGCACCTCGGCCGGACCCGGCAGGTTCTTTGAGATCTGCCCGTCCCACAGCGCTGCTCGCCGAGGCGGCGGCATGGAAGCAGGCTCGTCGATCGCAAGCATTTCCTGGATCGGACGAATACCTGCGATCGGCTCCTTGGAGAACGCGAAGGCCATCGCCACCGCGCCCACCAGGCGTCCGTCGATATAGACCGGACTCCCGCTCATGCCCTGCATGACGCCGGTTTTTTCGAGCGGACCGCCCGAAAGGCGACCCAGGATCAGGGACTGCTTTGGACCGACG
Source organism: Bryobacteraceae bacterium (assembly GCA_035561355.1). Taxonomy (GTDB): domain Bacteria; phylum Acidobacteriota; class Terriglobia; order Bryobacterales; family Bryobacteraceae; genus DATMXS01. The sequence continues at coordinate 1,399 of DATMXS010000052.1, forward strand.
TTCTCAAGCACGCCGAGGATCTCTACCTGGAACTCCTCGATGTTGGTCCCCGAAAACACGGTCTTCCCGACGCCCCGCATCCCGGCCCGCAGATCGCGAACAGGGAAGAACCCCGGCTGCGCATACACTACACCCGCCAAAAGCAAACTGCAAATGAGACGCACTAATTCCATTCTAAAGCAACAGTTTGGGCTGTACACTGGGATTCGGCGTCCCTCGCGCCGGTTCCTATGCCCTGCATCGTGGTCGTTCTGGCGCTTGCGTTTCCGCGCATCATTCTCGCGCTCCTTTTCTTCTTTTCGAATTACCTGCACCGTGCTTACGATGGCGTGCTGATACCCCTCGCAGGGTTCCTGTTTCTACCCCTGACGACGCTGGTATACGCGTGGCTGGTGAATTCGAGGCTGCCGACTTCGGGGTTCTACCTGCTCCTGCTGATTGTCGCCGTCATCATTGACGTCGGAAGTTGGGGTGGAGCGAAACGCCGCCGCGCCGATTAACCTGGGCGTCCGCGCGGGTTTCGTTTCTCCCGACAGGTCGCGGTACAGAACACTAACGCGGGCGCCGGCGGAGGCTCTCCTCCGTGGCTGCCCTACGCCGCAGCACGACGACTGCCTGCTCCAACTGGCTGATGCGCGTTGCCTGGGCCTGATTCGCGCGCCGCAACTTCGCGGCCTCTTCGACGGCGCGATCGCGTTCGCGCGATGCCTGTTGCATTTCGCGCGACGCCTGTTTCAAC